>JAQWQE010000064.1 GCA_029244925.1 Gammaproteobacteria bacterium
AATTGATTTAGGTCTATCCAGTATGGATATGCCAAAAGACATTGGTGGGCAGGGACTAAGCAACTTAGAACAAGTAGCTGTTTGGGAAGTTCTTGGACGAAGTACCAATGCTCTTACATGGTGCTTTTCAGAGCCACAAACTTGGATGTTGGAAGCATGCAATCAAGCACAAATTGATGAATACATACTTCCACTCATGAACGGCACAAGACATGAGACTTATGCAATCACAGAGCTGGAATCAGGATCAGAATTGGATGTGAGTGCTACTGCAAAAAAAGTTGAAGGTGGCTATTTAGTTAATGGGGAAAAATGGTTTGTAACAGGTGCCAATCATGCAGACTTCTTTTTCATTCAGGCGGTCATTCAGAATGAAGGAAATGAAATTGGCGACGCACTTTTTTTTCTAGACATGGATCAAGAAGGCATTGAGCATGTCAGAACACCTCTTTTTTCTCATACTTTTGATAGCCATCATCCTATTTATAAATTCCATGATGTGTTTATTCCAGATAAAAACCTAATAGGCAATGAAGGTGATGGCATGAGTTTTTCACTTGCCTGGTTTAGAAGAGAAAGGTTAATGATAGCCGCAAGATGCTGTGGTGCTGCTGCCAGATTAATTGAGGAGGCTACTGAATTTGCAAAAGAAAGAAAAGTGAAAGGTGGGATGCTTTCTGATCAACAAGCCATTCAGTTTATGTTGGCTGATTCTGTAACAGAATTATGGGCTGCTCGTTTAATGCTCTATGAAACAGCAAATGCTCACGATCGGAATGATGACCTAAAATCACTGCATTATCGTTGTTCTGCAGTTAAATTATTTGCCTCTGAGATGGCAAATAAAGTAGTTGACCGTGTTGTTCAGATTTTTGGTGGTAGAGGCTATATGAGAGAGTTTGCTGCGGAAAGATTTTATCGCGAACTAAGGGTTGACAGGATTTGGGAAGGCACCAGTGAGATTCAAAGAATAATCATTGCACGAGGATTAATAAAAAAAGGTCTGCAGGACCTTTAATGAATCAATACGTCTCACCTAGAAGCTGGTTAATAATTATAAGCCTCTCAGCGATGTGGGGCAGTGCTTTTACTTTCATTAAAATTGCCATAACTGGAGTGGGACCGATTAGCTTGGTATTTTTAAGATTAGTTATTGCATCCATTATTTTAGGTCTCTTATTCCTTAGAAAGGAACATTGGAATACCATTCGAAAAAACTTATTTCATATTTTTTTCATCGGTGCGACAAACATTGCCATGCCTTTTTTCTGTTTTGCTTATGCAGCAAAATATATTAATGCGAGTTCGATGGCCATCGTAAATGGAAGCACGCCTCTCTTCGCTTTTGTTTTTTCTTTGTTGTTTCTTGGTTTTAAATTTAGAGTGAATCAATTGTTTGGCATTACCATAGGTATAATAGGGTTAGTTATTTTTGTAGGCTCTGAGTCTTTGGAATTTAATTTATTTCCTTTGATGCTGGCAATGCTCGGTGCAGGACTTTATGGAGTTTCAATGGTCTACATGTATAAATATGAAGTTCTTGAAGCGAAGCAAATGTCTGCAGTTACAATGATAGCTGCAACGATACTCATCAGTCCTTTTTTACTTACAGAATCTATAAGCATTAACATCTATGACTATAAAATTGTTGGAAGTATTTTCTTTCTTGGAGTTTTTTGTACAGGTTTGGCATATATACCCTATTACACTCTTGTTAAGAGAATAGGACCCATTAGTACTTCAATTTTAGCAATGCTAGTTCCTATATTTGGAATGCTATGGGCTTATATATTTTTACAAGAAGAGATAACATTGATTATGGTTACGGGCTGTATGTTAATTATTTTTGGCGTGCTCCTCACTAATTTAATAGGCAATAATAAAACTAATGAAGAAAACTCTAAAATTTAAAAAGATCAATCTTGCCTGCATCATCATGATTGGTCTTTTGCAGTCATTCACTGCTTTTTCTCAGGATAAGGTTGTTAATTTTTATAACTGGGCTGATTATATTGGCGAAGACACTATAGAAAATTTTCAAGAAGAATATGGCATTAAGGTCAATTATGATTCTTATGAGTCCTCTGAAATTGTCGAAGCAAAGCTTTTAAGCGGTAATTCTGGATATGACCTTGTTATGCATTCAGCCATGTATTCCAAAAGATTAATGCCGATTGGAATTTTTCATAAGGTAGATAAATCAAAATTAAAAAATGTTGGCTTAATCAACACTAAACTCATGGAAATGCTGAGCGTGTTTGATCCTGGTAACGAAATGATGATTCCTTACAGCTATGGATCCACAGGCATTACCTATAATGAGGATATGATTCTTGAAAGACTTCCTGATGCTCCTGTTGGTAGTGGGGCTATGCTGTTTGATCCGGAGGTAGTCTCTAAATTTGCAGACTGTGGAATTAGCGTTCTAGATTCGCCAACCGATGTGATACCAACGGCTCTTGCATACTTAGGTTATCGCGATGATTCATTGGATCCAAAAGAACTCAGAGAAGTAGAAGATTTATTGCTAGAGGTGAGACCTTATATAAAAAAATTTACCTCATCGACATTGCTTAATGATTTACCAAACGGAGACTTATGCATGGCCCAGAGTTGGGCGGGAGACTATGCGACAGCTAAAATGAGATCTGAGGAAGCTGGGAAAACAATCAACCTTAAATACTTCGTGCCCTCAGAAGGCAGTCTACTGTGGTTGGATATCATGGTCATTCCCAATGATGCACCAAACCTAGAGAATGCCTATCTATTGATGGACTACCTGATGAGACCAGAAATTAGTGCTGATTTTGTCAATCTAACACACTATGCCAGTCCTATTCCATCTGCTGATAAATTCCTTAAAGATGGTGTCAGAGAAGATCCCGCAATATATCCGACGCCTGAGATCATGAACCGTTTAACTCTTACCCCAGTAGATCCACCAAAGTATAATAGAATGAAAACCAGAATATTTACTAGATTCAAAACCGGTCAAAAAAGAGAGTAATAAACGAGAGATAATATGAATGAGGAACAAAAGAGTTATATAGAAATCAGAGGCATCAGTAAATATTTTGGAAACTTTGCCGCCGTCGATAAAGTAGATCTGGATATAAATAAAGGGGAGCTATTCTCTATATTGGGTGCTTCAGGATCTGGAAAAACCACTCTGCTTAGAATGCTAGCAGGACTAGAAACACCATCCGAAGGAACAATTAAGATTGATGGCATTGATATGACTCAAGTCCCACCATATAAGAGACCTGTCAATATTATGTTTCAGAATTACGCTCTTTTCCCGCATATGTCGGTATTTGATAATATTGCTTATGGCTTAAAAAAAGAAGGCCTCTCTAAAGACATCATAGAGGATAAAGTAGCCAACATATTATCCTTAGTAAAGCTTGAAGAATATGGAAAGAGAAAGCCTAACCAACTATCAGGTGGGCAGTCACAAAGAGTGGCATTGGCTAGGTCGCTTATCAAAGAACCAAAGGTACTTTTGCTGGATGAGCCTATGGCTGCATTGGATAAAAAACTAAGACAAAGTACTCAATTTGAATTGGTGGACATTCAATTTCAACTTGGTGTTACATTCATTATTGTGACTCATGATCAAGAAGAAGCAATGACTCTTTCAGATCGAATAGCAATTATGGAGCAAGGTAAATTCGTTCAAATAGGAGAGCCCAACTCAATTTATGAAAACCCTAATTCAAATTTTGTTGCTGACTTTATTGGAAACATAAATCTCTTCAATGCCAAAATTACTTCAACCAATGATGATAATGCTTCATTCTACTGCGAAGCTTTGGGTGGTGAGATTGTAATTAAAAAAAGTATTCAAGATCAAAATGTTAAAGATGTCACTCTAGCATTGAGACCTGAAAAAATGATAATCCAAAAAGAATCCCCGAGTGATGAAGATACAAACTTCATATCAGGAGTCGTCGAAGACTTTGGCTATTTTGGAAATCTATCAATTTATCGTGTTAGAACAAATAATGGCGACATCATCCAAGTAAGCAAACAAAACAGAATGAGGACGGAACAACCCATTAAATGGGAAGATGAAGTTTATCTTTCATGGGACAATGAAAATCTAATAATATTGGAAAAATAATGTCAGGCTTACTCATCAATTTAGATAATTCCTTCAGAGAGAGGCTGTGGAAAAATCTCGTGATTGCAATACCTTATCTGTGGTTACTTCTCTTTTTCTTGACACCTTTCCTTATTGTTCTGAAGATTAGCTTGGCCGACCCAATCATTGCTCAACCGCCATTCACACCTTTCTTTCAAGAAACTGTGGATGGATCTTTTTCCATATATGCAACCTTTGATAATTTTCTATATTTGTTCCAAGATTCTCTCTACTTCGTTACTTACTTGAGTTCAGTAAAATTAGCATTTATCTCAACATTTTTTGCCTTAATCATTGGCTATCCAATTGCCTATGGAATCGCTAGGTCGCCACAACCCACTAGAAACATTCTTCTATTGATGATTGTAATTCCTTTCTGGATTTCTTTTTTACTAAGGGTCTACGCATGGATGGGTATTCTAAAAACAAAAGGCTTACTCAATGGATTCTTATTATGGATAGGTATTATTGATCAACCACTTGATTTGTTATATACCGACACTGCTGTTTATATTGGAATGATCTATTCTTACTTACCATTTATGATTCTTCCACTTTATGCAAATCTTGAGAAGCTTGACATCCGATTGCTTGAAGCAGCATCTGATCTAGGTGCTAAAAGATGGCAAGTTTTTAAAGATGTAACACTTCCACTTTCATTGCCTGGGATCATTGCAGGATCTTTATTAGTATTTATTCCATCGATCGGAGAATACGTAATACCTGCTTTATTAGGTGGCGCAGATACTCTAATGATCGGAAGAGTTCTATTTGATGAATTTTTCTTGAATAGGGACTGGCCTGTGGCATCGGCTGTAGCAATTGTTCTTGTTTTGCTTTTAGTCTTACCGATTGTTTATTTTCAAAAAAGACAATCTCAGGAAAGCATGCAAAATTCATCACAAGCGGTGACCTAATGCTCAATAAAAGGTCTAAATTTATATTCTCAATGCTATGTTTTGGCTTTGCATTTCTATACATACCAATTGCATTGGTTGTGATCTACTCCTTTAATGATTCTAAACTTGTCACAATCTGGGGAGGCTGGACACTGAAATGGTATGTAGAACTATTTAACAATGAGAATATTCTGAATGCTGCTCTCTTGAGTTTTAGAATTGCAGCCATCACAGCAACTTTTGCAACCATATTTGGAACAATGGCTGGATTAATTCTAGCTAGGTTAAAACAATTTAGAGGAAGAATGCTCTTTACTGGAATGATTGCTTCACCACTAGTGATGCCAGAAGTCATTACAGGACTTTCTCTTCTTCTACTATTTGTCAGCCTTCAAGATTTGATTGGTTGGCCCAGTCAGAGAGGCATGAACACAATCACAATTGCCCATATTACTTTTTCAATGGCTTATGTAGCAGTAATCATACAATCCAGATTGACTGAAATTAATGAGTCTCTAGAGGAAGCTGCAATGGATCTTGGAGCTAAGCCGGCTAGAGTTATCTGGGATATAACTCTACCTATTATTTTTCCAGCAATGATCTCAGGTTGGCTTTTGTCTTTTACGCTTTCATTGGATGATTTAGTCATCTCTAGTTTTGTCTCTGGCCCAGGATCAACAACCCTTCCTATGTTAATATTCTCAAAAGTCCGGCTAGGGGTTGCTCCTGATATCAATGCATTAGCAACTATTTTGATAGCAATAGTTACGATAGGTGTTTGCATAGCTGCAGCAATCATCAATAAAAAAAATAAAAACTAAAACTTCATAATTAAGCAATAAAGAGGAAACAATGGTTAATGACGAACTTTCAGAATTAAAAGCATCGTTTGATCGTGCCAAAGCATTTTTAAATGCTGGCGATGCAAAAATGGCTGAAGATCTTTGTCGAAAAGCACTCAGTCAAGTCTCCAATGGTGATCCAAATACTCAAGTTTTACTCTGTGTAGCACTCATAAGGCAAGGTAAATCAGGTTCGGCTGTTAAACGATTAAAGCACACATTAAGAATGTTTCCAGATTTTGCTCCTGCCCATGAAGAATTAGGTAATGCACTGTTGGCTCAAAATAAACCTGAAAAAGCATTGCCTTGTTTTGAAAAAGCTGTAGATCTGAATCCAAAAAATGCAAGTGCATTGATTACACTTGGGAAAATATACAAAGCATTGGGGAGGAAAGAAGAGGCTCAAGAAATATATCAAACTGTTTTGGAATTGGACCCAATTCAAGAAAAATTGGCTTCGGCGACACAACTCTTTTACAGAGGAGAAATTGAAGAGGCAGAAAAGATTTGCAGAGAAGCTTTGCAAGAGAAGCCTGACGATGTCAATGGACTTAAATTATTAGCTTCTATCGCATCTAAAATGGAGCAAAGAGAAGATGCGATTATTTTATTGCAAAGAGCAGTCGAACTAAAGCCAAAGTTTTCTGGAGCTTGGGCAGATTTAGCAGAAACATTATCGGATTCAGATGAATTTGGGAAAGCTCTTGATGCGGCTCAAAGGGTCATTAAATTACAACCCAATTTACCCTTTGGTTTCATGCTTCGTGGAACCATATTAGGCCAATCAGGAAATCATGAAGGTGCCATAAATGCATATCGTGAAGCTTTAAAAATAGAGCCAAATCATATTGGAAGCAACATGGGATTAGGCAACACATTAAAAACCATCGGGGACTATGAAGAATCGGTATCAGCGTATAAAAAAGTCATCGAATTTCAACCCTTTTTTGCCGAAGCTTACTGGAGCTTAGCCAATCTAAAAACATATCAATTTGATCAAAAAGAAATTGCTCAAATGGAAGACCATATAGAAAATCCAGACATTCCTGACAGCAATAAAGCTTTTTTTCACATTGCTCTTGCTAATGCAAAAGAGAAGGAAAAGTTATTTGATAAAGCATGGCATCATTTTGATGCTGGTGCCTTCATGCGTAGAAAAGATGAAGTCTACGATTCAGTTCAAACACAGACCACACATGATTCATTGATTGAGGTGTTCAATAAAGAATTTATTAATGAAAAAAGAAATTTAGGCCATCAAAGTCAGGCGCCTATTTTTATAGTTGGGTTGCCTAGATCTGGATCGACTTTAATTGAACAAATTTTAGCGAGTCACAGCCAAATTGAGGGAACCAAAGAATTGCCCGACCTTTCTTTATTGACCAGAAAGCTAACAAAATCTAAGCCTAGAGGAATTAAATTCCCCAACGCAGCACTGGAAATGACCGATGATGAGTACATTGAGTATGGTGAAAGCTATTTAACAACTACAAAAAGACATCGTTCAGGGAGCCCCTATTTTATTGATAAAATGCCTAATAATTTTGCCAATATTGGATTCCTTAAGCTTATTCTTCCTAACGCAAAGATTATCAATGCGTGCAGACATCCATTGGACAGTTGCATCAGTTCTTACAAGCAACTCTTTTATAAAGGACAATCTTGGAGTTACGATTTATTTGAGGTAGCTGAATACTATTTAGAATACGATCGGATGATGCGACATTGGCATGATGCTTTCCCTGGAGAGATAATGGATTTCCATTATGAATCTGTGCTGGATAATCAAGAATCAGAGACTAAGAAACTTTTGGAGTATTGTGGTTTAGAATGGGAAGAGCAATGCCTAAAGTTCTATGAAACGAAAAGATCCATCAATACTGCTAGCTCAGAACAAGTGAGACAACCTTTATACAAAGGTGCTATGTATGCTTGGAAGAATTACGAGAGCCACATAGAGCCATTGATTGAGACATTGGAACCTCTGTTAAAGAATTTAACTGATGATGCCAAACCTCAGTCATTGAAAGAGTTATAGATTAATTATTATTGATTCTTTGCCATGGAGCGAATGTCCTCTGGCATATAATCAAAAATAAAAGTAATTCGATCTTCTTTGCCTCGATTCATAACACTGTGTGTGGATTGATTATTAACTTCATAGGCCTTACCCAACTCCAGTTGAAAAGGTCTTCCTGCTAGTGTAAATCGAACATGGTCATTGGTTGTGATTGGTATGTGAATTCGATGTGCAATATGAAAAGAAGGATGCTTATCCACATGAGGAGTAATTCTTTGCCCTGCGAATAGCTTGGCAGCCATAGCTCTAATGATTGTGCCGCCCGGTTTATAATGATTTTTAATAATGCCTTCCATCATTGGCATTGCTATCTCAGCCAAATGATTCCAACCGCTTTCTTTTGAAATAGTCAGCTCTGGCCATCCATCGCAAAAAATCATAATCAAAGAACTTGTATTTTTATGCACATCGAAAGTTTCCTGGCGAACCGCATTGTCATCCCAAGCCTTATCTTCCAATGAGAGTATTTTATCCCTTAAAGGTTTATGGTTAATATCGCCCAGTTCTCTTATTGGTTGTCCTATATTCACTTTATTAGAACCTCAT
>JAQWQE010000003.1 GCA_029244925.1 Gammaproteobacteria bacterium
ATATTCATAATATTCACCAAACTTGGCATATAGCCATTAACGAGGCCCTCATAGACCAAGCGATCATTACTATGATCATCCATACCACTAGGGTCACCAAGATCTGCACCGGCTGAAAAGCCTTTACCGATGCCTGTAATGATTAGTACTTTAATAACATCATCGTGGGTCACTGACTCAATAACATCTTGAGTCTCAAGCACCATTTGTTTATCAAATGCATTTAGTTTTTCAGGACGATTGAAACTGATAGTTGCAATGGATTTATTTTTTTCAACTAGCAGGGTTTTATAAGACATAGTCATTCCTTTTATGAAACATTTCTATCAGCGTCGTCCCAAAAGGGTGCTCTTAGTTCTCTTCTTAAAATCTTTCCTGAGGGGTTGCGAGGCATTTCTGTAATAAAATCAATCGAAGAAGGACACTTGTATGCTGCAATTTGGTCTTTGGCATAAGCAATGATTTCTTTTTCTGTAATGTTTGAATCTTGTATGAGAATAACAAACCCCTTAACTGTTTCGCCCCATTTATCATCGGGTATTCCTACAGCAGCAGCGTCTGCTATATCGGGATGTGACATCAATGCGTTTTCAACTTCTGCTGGGTATATGTTTTCACCGCCTGAAATGATCATATCCTTCACTCTGTCATGAATATATAAGAAGCCATCCTCATCTAAGTAACCAGCATCTCCTGTGTAAAACCAATCGTCTATAATGGAGTTATCATTGGCTTCAGGTCGATTCCAATAACCCTTCATAATAACGTCTGATTTAATCAATATTTCTCCCACTTCATTGTGTCCAACAGTATTGTTTGACTCATCTGTAATTTTAATTTCAACACCAGGGTAAGGTTTGCCACACGATCTTAATTTTCCAAGATCGATATTATGATCAGCAGGACTCAATGTGGTACCTATACCAGTAGATTCTGTCAGTCCATAGACTTGCCAGAAATCACATTGCATTACTTCCACAGCCTTGAGCAAAGTATCCTGAGCGATCGGTGATGCCCCATAGACAATTTGTCTTAATGTTGAAAAATCAGTTTTTGAGCAATTGGGGTGTTGCAGTAGAAATAGGATTAAGGCGGGCACCATGAATGCTGTTTCTATTTTCTCACTTTCAATTAATTCTAGAATCTTTGTGGGATCAGGTTCTGGAATAATGATGTTTTTACACCCAAAAATTATTCCCATAACTACAATATTTGAACCCGCTACGTGAAAGAGGGGGGAGAGAACAAAATTCACTGTTTTCTCATGCCAATCAGCACCCCATCTTTTTTCAACCATTGGGGTAGATGCCAAAAGATTTTTATTGGTCATACGCACTCCTTTTGGATGGCCTGTTGTTCCTGATGTATAGAGTTGTATCACGTCGTCTTCGAACTCACCCACAAGGTTTGGATTGTCTTTGCTTTGTCCATCTCGCCATGATGTATAGCTTTCCCATATAGGGTGGTCTTCATCCATTGCCACAATCTTTTTAATCGAAGGTATTTGATCTTCAATATTTTCTATCAATTTATAAAAATCAGGACCTACAAAAAGAATCTCACTTTTAGAATCATTGATTACAAAGACAACCTCGGGTGCCGCTAACCTCCAGTTGATACCGACCAAGGCAGTTCTTGTTTTAATTGTCCCGTAGAGTATTTCTGCGTAGTAATCTGAATTTTTCGCAAGAATAGCAATACGGGCATTTGGCATGCATTCTTCTTGAATAATTCCTTGTGCAACTCTATTGGCTTTAGAATCATATTCTCTATAGGTCATTTCCTTATCGTTAAATTTAAAAACAACGTCATCAGAGGATTGTTTAACCCTCCAGTTAAAGAGTTCCAATAAAGTATCTTTTTTTGGTATTTGGTTCATTGATTAGTTTCTTTAATTATAAATATTGATTGTCAATAAATAATATCAAGATATATTTCTAGTTCAATAAAAATGAATCCTTAACGTGTTTTTATATTGTAGAATAAATACCTAATAATGGAGAGTTGGCAGAGCGGTCGAATGCGCTACCTTGGAAAGGTAGTTATGTGGAAACGCATACGGGGGTTCGAATCCCTCACTCTCCGCCACAAACTTTTTAATAAAGAGAAGTATTTATTGTATTTATTTGTTGTTTTTTTTGTTTTTCTTTTTCTCCCTTTAAATATTGTAGAAGGGAATGAATCTAATTTAGTAATTCTTCAAGCAAAGGAAATTATTTCACTAGCACATGGGGAGCAATTTCAAAATGCAATAGTTATTGAAAACAATCAAATCAAAGACACAGGATCTTTCAAACAATTACAGATTAGATACCCCAAATCAACATTGGATAAAAGATTCAAGGATAAGATCATTGTTCCTGGATTTATTGAACACCATGTTCACCCATTCTTGGCTGCTATAACCATGCAATCAGAGATCATAGCTATTGAGGATTGGATTCTGCCCAACAAAAAATCCAAAGGCGTCACAGACAGGAAATCCTATTTGAAAAGATTGACAAAAGCGGTAGAACAATTTGAAGCAAATGAACCTTTAGTAACTTGGGGTTTTCATCATTATTTTCATGGAAAACTTTCCAGAGAAGATTTGGATAAAATCTCTAATGAGAAACCAATTCTTGTTATTCATAGATCTTTTCATGAATTCATCATGAACACTCCTGCTCTAAAATATTTTGGAATCACTGAAGAGTGGATCAATAACCTAGATGAAGAAGCAAAGGCATTTGCTGACTTTGAGAATGGTCATTTCTCAGAACAAGGTTTGGTCTCTGTTATTCCTGTCACAACACCATTTCTAGCGTCTCCACAACGATTGATTGCTGGCCTACAAGTAACGGAAAAACATTTGCATGAAAATGGAGTAACGCTTATTGCAAACCCAGGATCCAGTAATGTGAAACCCATACAAGATGCAAAAAACTTTGTATTTGGTGATATAGACACACCGTTTAGATCTTTTTATTTTCCAAGTGCTCTAACTTTATCTGAAAAATATCCGGTTAATGAGTTGGTTGATCAATCGAGAAAATTTCTCGATTGGGGTCAAGGAAAATTAGAGTATTTACCACAACACATTAAATTATTTACCGATGGTGCTATGTTTTCACAAAACATGATCATGAGTGAAGGCTATCTGGATGGACATCAAGGTGCTTGGTTGATGCAAGAAAACTTATTCCGTGATGTGTTTAAAGAATTCTGGGATGAAAACTACCAAATACACATTCATCAAAATGGAGATGGTGGTCTGAAAGTTCTTTTGGATGTTTTGGAAGAAAATATTAAACGTAACCCACGAGAAGATCACCGGACAACAATTGTTCATTTTGGTTATTCAAACTTTGATCAAGTTCAAAGAATTAAAGAACTTGGAGCTATAGTTAGTGCTAATCCATACTACGTGACAACACTTTCTGATTTATACAGTAGAGTGGGAGTGGGTGCTGAACGTTCACAAGAGATGGTTAGACTCGGAGACGTTAATCGTGCTGGTATCCCAATAGGACTTCATTCCGATATGCCCATGGCTCCTGCATCACCATTATTGTTGATGCATTCTGCAGTAAATAGAATTAATTTTGCAGATAAGGTTGCAGGACCTAACCAGAGAATATCACCAGAGTCAGCGCTTCGAGCGGTAACCATAGATGCTGCGTATATCTTAGGTCTTGAAGATGAAGTTGGAAGCATTGTTAAGGGAAAGTTAGCAAATCTGACCATACTTTCTGAAAATCCCATGAAAGTAGATCCAGGAAAAATCAAAGACATTGAAGTCATTGGAACGATTGCTGAAGGAAGGTATTTTCCAATTCATAAATAATCACGATCGAGATGGGATTGATCTGCTCTACAAAAAAACTTATTAAGAAAATATAGTGCTGTAGAAAATAGAATAAAATATGTAATCTATTAGTATGAAAATATTGATTCAAATTAATAAAATATGGATTTCTTTATCCATTTTATTTGTCTGCATCTATCCTATTGATGCAGCAACTCAGAGTAATGAGAAGCCCAACATAGTATTAGTCTTAATGGATAACTTTGGTTATGGTGAAATTGGAGTTTATGGCGGAGGTGAACTTCGTGGTGCTCCAACTCCCAATATTGATAGCATTGCTGCTGAAGGTTTTCAACTAACAAATTATAATGTTGAAGCTGAGTGCACACCATCACGATCGGCTTTGATGACAGGGCGTTATGGTATACGAACACGCCAAAGACAAGAAGGACCACCCAGAGGGGTCTGGTATGGCATAACGAAGTGGGAGATCACATTAGCAGAAATGTTATCCGATCAAGGCTATACAACTGGAATCTTTGGAAAATGGCATCTCGGTGATACCAAGGGACGATACCCAACAGATCAGGGCTTTGATGAATGGAATGGTATACCTAGATCCTCTGATCGAGCCTTTTGGCCAGACAGCAATAGTTTTTCACCAGGAAGTCATCCTGATGCTGTATTTACCCATGTTATGTCCTCATTTAAAGGACAAGAACCAAAAGAACTGGAGGTTTTTGATCGTGCTAAACGAGCAACGATTGATCGAGATATCACAGACCATGCCATTGATTTTATAAAACGTAAAGCTAAAAAAGAACAACCATTCTTTGCCTATCTTCCTTACACACAAACCCATGAACCTGTTGATCCTCATCCTGATTTCTACGGCAGCACTGGAAATGGAAGTTTTGCTGATGTTTTGGCACAAACCGATGTCTACATTGGCGAACTCCTGGCAACAATAGATGAGCTTGGTTTAAAAGAAAACACTATATTTATCTTTACTTCTGACAACGGTCGCGAAGGAGTGCCCAGATCATTCGGTTTCACTGGGCCTTGGAGAGGAAGTATGTTCTCTCCATATGAAGGTTCTTTGAGAGTTCCTTTCTTAATTCGTTGGCCTGGTCATATTCCAACTCAGCAAGTATCCAATCAAATATTCCATCAAATTGATCTATTCCCAACTATAGCTAGTTTTGTTGGCGCTGATATACCTTCAGATAGAATAATTGATGGCGTTGACCAATCTAATTTTCTCAAAGGCAAGTCAAAAAAATCCGCAAGAGAATCCATGGTAATTTATATTGGTAATGAATTATTTGGTGCAAAATGGCGAAATTGGAAATTACTACTTAAAGAAATGGATGAAGATGGCTATGGCGTGAAAAATATGGCTTATCCTACAGTTTATAATTTACTTGTTGATCCAAAAGAGGAAGTTCCTGAACTCAACTACTTAAATGATACATGGGTTGATTTTCCTTTGTATCAAGTCATAGAAGACCATGAAGATTCAATAGAGAATGATCCTGGTACACCAGGGCCTTGAATCCTTTGCATTCTAGCATCTTCAAATAACCCCCTAATATAACTTTTATATGAACACTCAATTATATGTTTTCACTAATGGTGCATACGATAAAAATTGGTTACAAGACATCTATTTGATCAATCAAGACAACGTACCAGCAGTTGGCTCATTAGAATCAATTGAAAAGATGAAAGAACTTTTATCTATCAGTAGTTATCATTCCGTGTTATTGCTAGATAAGAATGTCATTGGATTTAGCATCTGCTTTAGGGAGGGAACCTCATATTGGTCAGAGAATTATAAATATTTTGCTCAAGGCTTAAAAAGTTTTTTATACATTGATCGAATTGCAATTGATCAAAACTACAGAAGAAAAGGCCTTGGTAAATCAATGTATAAAGATATATTTTCAAATGCTCATCATGAAAACTTAAGAGTCACTGCAGAGGTAAATACTAAACCAATGAATCAAACCTCATTAGATTTTCATAACCATATGGGTTTCGAGCAAATTGGTGAAAGACAATTTGATAATCATGATGTGGTCTATTTCATTAAATAGTTCTTAGATTATTAATAAACACTTTGTTACTAATTCTGTAATTTAATCTTCTAGAATATCGTGATATAAATCAGTTCGTCTATCTCTGAATAGTCCCCATGCAGCTCTATATTCCTTTATCTTTTCTAGATCAAATTCATGAATGATATACTCTTCATTTTCACGGCCACATTCTGACACTTTCATACCAGTCTCATCGGTTATAAAAGAAGAACCATAAAATGTTTGGCTAAACTTTGTATTTTCTTCTGTACCTATTCTATTCGAGGCAACAACTGGTATGCAATTAGCAGCAGAATGACCTTGCATAACAATCTGCCAAGAATCTCTAGAGTCTATTTGTGGGTAATCAGGCTCACTTCCTATTGCTGTAGGATAAAATAATAGTTCTGCACCTTTTAGTGTCAAAATTCTAGCAACCTCAGGAAACCATTGATCCCAACAAATACCAGCACCAATTTTTGCATAAGCAGTTTCAAATACTTTGAACCCCGTATTACCTGGGTGAAAATAAAACTTTTCTTCATATCCAGGCCCTTCTGGTATATGTGATTTACGATAATAATCTAATATATTTCCATCAGCATCTATCATGGCAAGCGAATTGTAATAAGTATTATTATCACGTTCAAAAAAACTAATTGGTAAAACAACTGAAAGTTCTTTAGCAAGCATAGACATCTCTGCTAACAGTGGATTATTCTTGAAAGGCTTGGCAAGTTCAAAATACTTAGAATCACTTGTACAACAAAAATAAACTGATTCAAATAGTTCTTGTATGAGTATAATTTGTGCTCCTTCCTGTGCTGATTTCTTAATTAGATTAATTGCTTTTTCAATATTATCTCTTTCATTTTTTGTACATGACATTTGAGTAGCTGCAACTTTAACTTTTCTCATAAAAGGTCTCATTTAATTGTGTTTTATATTTATATTAATCATATATTCTAACTTATAATATTTTTATGAATTTAAAAAACTTTTATAACTTTTTTACATTTTCAATAATCGGCTGTTTGACCATGCCAGGGGTTTTATTTGGTCCAGCAATTGTTGGTATTTTAGTCGATCATGCTGATTTTAGTGAACAGTATGCTGGTTGGGCAATGGCATATCAATCAATTGGATCTGCAACAGCATTGCTTATTATTTCTTCATTTATTCATAGTTTAGATTTAAAAAAACTAGCATTTATCACCCTTATATTCGCTTTTATCTTAGAAATCTATTGCTCATTTAATTCAACTCCTGTGTTTTCTTTTTTAATCATAAGGTTGCTTATTGGTGCATTTACCACCATAGCAAACATAGCTGTATACACATCAATCGCTTCGTTAAAAAATTATGAGAGAGGATTTGGTATGTTTGTTTTGATGCAATATTTGGTAAGTGGTCTAGGCTTATATTTTATGATCCTCTATTCTGATTATATTGGTTCACAGGGCTTATTTTTGTTATTAGGACTCTTCAATCTTATTGCATTATTCATGATACGAACACTTCCTAATCAACAAGCTAATAATAATACAGGAAGTGCTTTAACATCGGAAACGAAGGTCCTGTTCAGCGGTATAGCTTTATTAGCAATTATTGGTTTTGGTATTCATGAAATGTCTGGTGTAGCACAATTCACTTACATTGAAAGAATTGGGGTTTCTATTCTGATTGATAATCAATCTTTGAGCAATATTATGCTTATATCATCACTGTTAGGAATTCCAGGAGCAATCATTTGTATTACGTTAGGTAAAAAATATGGCTTAGTGATTCCTATACTGTTTGGTATTTCATTGTGTCTCTTCGGAATGAGCCTTTTCCTTTTCTCAAAAACCTATTTAACTTATACAATTAGAATGTGTTTGATGGGTTTTGGTTGGTCAATAGTATTGCCTTACATTCAAAGTCATCTTGCCAATATAGATAAAAAGGGGAGCGCATTAGCAGCTGGCAATTCATTTGCAACTATTGGAGGTGCATTAGGAGCCTTATTAGCGGCAAAACTTATTGGTGAAAACAGTAATTATGACGCTCTCTTGCAAGTATCCATACTAATTTATATCATTGCTGCATCATTTCTCATAATTTCAATTAAATTAAAAAAAACACATGAATCAACTACAGCACAAAGATCCTAGAGACCAAGGTTTCTATATGCCAGGAGAATGGCATAACCATAGTTGCTGCTGGATGGCATGGCCTGCTCGATTTGATCTATGGCCCAACATTAATGCAGCAAATAAAGCTTATGCAGAAGTTGCAAACACCATATTAAAATTTGAATCAGTAAAAATGTTAGTGCTGCCATCTTTGATGGAAGAGGCTAAAAAATACCTAAACGATAAAATTGAAATTATACCTATGTCTATTGATGATTCTTGGGCAAGAGATTCAGGTCCGAACTTTCTGATTAATGACTCAGGACTTTTAGCTGCTTCTACTTGGGAATTCAATGCTTGGGGAGAAAAATTTATCCCTTATGATCAGGATGCACTCATGGGAAGTAGAATCTTAAATCTTATAGGGGTTGAAGAGTTTAAGTCAACGATGCGGGCAGAAGGAGGTGGCATCACAGTTGATGGTGAGGGGACAGTCATTACTACAGAATCATGTTTTTTGAATAACAATAGAAACCCCTCTATGACTAAAAAAGATGTTGAGCAAGAATTATGCAGAACATTAGGAGTTCAAAAAGTAATTTGGATTCCAGGTGATCCAAATGAAACAGGAACTGATGGACATATAGATGGAATCACTGCTTTTATTGAACCTGGTAGAATTCTTTTAGAAATCAATCCCAATAAAAATGATCCTCACTATAAAGTTGGAATGAATAATCTAGAAGCATTAAAAAATATTAAGGATGCCAAAGGAAGAACGTTAGAAATTGATTTCATAGATGAAGGGGATTATTTAAGCACAGAGTTTGATGAATGTAGATCTTATGTTAATTCATATTTAGCCAATGATGCGGTAATCGTTCCTGGATACAATCACGAAAGAGATTATGCAGCTGTTGAAAAATATCAACAAATTTATCCAGATAGGACAGTTGTCCAAGTTCAAATATGTGATATTGCAATTGGCGGCGGCGGGGTGCATTGCATAACACAACAAGAGTGCAAATCTTATTAATTGCAATATAATCTATTCAGAAAAAAATACGCAAGCTTTTGCTATGATTAAATGATCTTTTAATGAAGGAATCCTATGAAATTTGACGAAATAATATTAAGTGAACAATTCCATGAATGGTATCACGAAGGTCTAAGCAAAGAAGAGGTAGCAGTTAAGTCGTCTCAAATGTATGAAGAATATTCTGAGTGGAAAGATAAACGCCAGCAAGCTTTTGCTGATAGTTTTAAAAAACTAGGTGACAACAATGAAAGCTAAGTTTCTATTTTTTTTATTTTTTATTCTTTCAGTAGATCTAATTCAAGCAAAAGAAGACCCGATTCCTGGTCCTCGTAATTGTTTTTGGTCAATAGGACCCGCTAGTTCTGATCCATATATTAACCTAGCTTATCCCGATGCAAACGTTTTCTATTGGGCAGCTGTTTTTACAATTCCTAATGATGCACAATTTTCTATTGAAGGAAGCTATCCTCATTCAAGATATATGTCATTTGCCAGTTACGATGAAAATGGCAAACCCATTGAATCTCTAGCGGACTATCTAATCAATTCTAAATCTGTCAATCCATTTATCCCTGGAAATAAAAGAAATGAGAAAAAAAGAGACTATAAAATAACTGTTGTCAATGAACATCCTAAGAGTAAAAGAAAAATCGGTCAGATAGTTAATATAAACAGTGAGAATAAACTGCATGCACCCAGTTATGGAAAAGGACAACAAGCTATAGTATATAGGATATATCTGCCTGATAATGAGAAGCAACCCGACGGCGGTGTTCAACTGCCAACTCCTGTTTTGACACTACCCAATGGTGAAAAATACCAAGACGATTCAGCATGTGATTTACTAAACTCTAGACAACAATTAGCCGTCTCCTTAGGAGCACTTGGGATTCCACCAGGGCAATACAGAAAACTTATCACACAAAAGGGTAAACCTGATACTTGGCCTGCACACAATCCACCAAAATGGTTTATTCAATTGGATAGACAAAGCCTTATCGGTATGTATACAGGAAAAATCAATCCTGATGCACCCAGAAGCGAAGGAGGTTTCTACCCTAACTTGGACAATCATTACATTAGAACTATTATTAATCGTAAGCATGGCAAAGTCTTAATTATTAAAGGCAAGGCACCCGTTGTGCCTAATACAATCAATGGTGAAGAGATAATGACTACTGGAGAACTTAGGTATTGGTCAATCTGCTCCAATCAAAGTTTTGTTAATACTCGAGTAAACGATTGTCTGTATGACCAGGAAATCCCATTAGCCTCAGATGGAACATATACAATTGCTGTCAGTAGGGAAGAAGATAGGCCGAGAAATGCTATTAAAGAATGTGGTTTTGGTTGGTTGCCAATGGCTGTTGATGGTGATGGTTTATTTGATGATGATGTGACGATTGTACAATTTCGACATATGCTTGCTTCAGCAAATTTTAAAAGATCCATACAAAGTGTTTTTAAGCAAAAAGAACTAGAAATCACTATGGGCGATTACATGCCTAAATCTAAGTATCTGATGACCAATCAGGTGGAAACAATATTCCCCTGTCTATTGAGTAATAATGAGTAAAGAACTATTCTAATGACCTTTAAGAACAGATTGATTACACTAATTTTAATAAAACAGAGGTTTTAATGAAAAATTCAATGATTGACACAGTGCTTTTAACGCTTATAGGTCTGGAGTACTTAGGTTTTGGTTTGATTGGTTTAGTTAATCCAAACTCAGCTGCAGCGTTGGTTGGATTCAGCCTTAATGAATTAATCTCTTTAAGTGAAATTCGAGCAAATTATAGTTTTTTTGTTTTACTAGGTCTCATGTCATTGATTTCATTGAAAAAGAAATCATTACAAAAAATCACATATCTAATAGTTGCGTTGTTATGCGGCAGTTATGTATTCGGTCGATTGGTGAGTATAGTATTTGATGGCATACCCGATACAAGAACTCTCTGGATGGTCCTAGCAGTAGACTTAATTGTCTTTATACTATCCTTTTGTCGCTATAAAGATCTGAGTTGATATTAGGTGTTTTCTCTGATGAATGTCAGAGATCTTTCAAAAGCTAAATCAGAAGATGGTTCATGATAATCAGCTCTCATCTCACAATTGAAGCCATGTCCAGCCTCGTCGTAAATATGAATAATAGATTCTGGGAAGGTTTCACCTATTAACTCAACACTCTCCATAGGGATGGCATGATCAAGTTTTCCAAAATGATACATAATAGGACACCTAGGAGCATCATGCAGATGATCTTCCGCTATGAATCCACCATAGTAACTCACAGCACAGTCCATGTTTAACCTAGCTGAAGCCACGTGAGATAACATCCCGCCAAAGCAAAAACCAACCACTGAGATTTTGCCAGTCGACTCAGCAATGGCAGCATTAATATCTAAAATTGCATGGTTTGTATCCAGTTTAGCCCTTAGAGCTTTGCCTTCATCAAACTGGGTGTAATTCAATGTAATATTTTTTTCAAAACGATCATACAAAGCAGGAGCAATAACCAAATAACCTTGATCTGCATAGCGTTGACAAACGGATTTAATATGATCTGTTATACCAAATATTTCTTGAATTATAACAATGCTATTCTTGGGTTTATCGTCATCAAGACTGATGATATAACAATCCAATTCATGACCATCATTGGAAGTAATTTGTTTGGTTTGAGTAATATAGTTCATAGTTTTTAAAATGTTTCTTGGTTTATTCAAAGAGATTCTATTAGAATTATCATCAAGATGAAAGTGCAAGATAAAAATATTGTTATAACAGGCGGTGCCAGTGGAATTGGTAAAGCCATGGCGAATTCTTTTTCAAAACATAAAGCCAATTCTATTGTGGTCGTCGACATAGATGAGGCAGCTCTTAGAGAAACCGCAAATAACATTGATGCTTTACCTATTATTGCGGATGTATCCAATGAAAATGAAATATTAAGAATCATTGATACTGCGAATCAACACATGGGCACTATTGATGTATTCTGCTCCAATGCTGGAATTGGTGGTGCACCTGGACTAATCAGTACGACTGAAGAAGATTGGCAACGAATATGGGAAGTCAATGTAATGTCTCATATTTACGCAGCAAAGCATCTACTACCCATGATGATCAAACAAGGAGGAGGGTATCTTGTGAACACAGCATCCGCTGCTGGTCTTTTAACTCAAATAGGTTCGGCTGGATATTCTGTAACTAAATCAGCCGCTGTCAGTTTTGCTGAATGGTTAAAAATTACGTATGGCGAAAGAGGAATTGGTGTTTCATGCTTGTGTCCACAAGGTGTTAGCACGAACATGGTTAATGATGCACCTCAGGTGATAAAAGACATTGTCAGCATAGATGGTATATTAGAACCAGAAGTTGTCGCTGAAGATGTTATTAATGCAATTGAAAACAATGTATTTCTAATAACACCTCATAAACAAGTCATGGATTACATTAAAATGAAATCAACCCAACCAGACATCTGGATTTCTGCAATGCAGAATCTCCAGAAACAATTCATTAAAGGCATTAGTGCTGGCGCTCCAGAAGACTATAAAGAGACTCAAGACGACGATTAAGATTTAATTTCCTAAAGCGTCCAATACTTTTGGTAAGGCATCAACGTAACGTTGTATGTCTTCAATTTTTCCCATACTCACTCTAGACCAATTTTTAAAAGACCCATACTGTCCTTGAATTAAAATTCCATGTTGCTTCATTTGATCTCGGTATTCATTTGCATTCAGATCACCAATATTTACAAAAACAAAGTTAGTTTGAGAAGGAAGAACACTGAGTCCATTGGATGCAACAGCATCATTAATCATTTCTCTTGCTTCAATTATTTTAGACTTGGAATAATTAAGGAACGCTTGATCATTGTAGCTAGAAATAGCTCCTGCCAAACCCGTCAATGATACTGAAAAATGACCGGTGCCATTCTTTATAATTGATTGAATCACCTCAGGTTGTGAAATAATGTACCCAATTCTCTGTCCTGCAAGACCATATATTTTTGAAAAAGTTCTTGAAACTGCAACGTTATGACCACTTTTTACCAACCCAATCATTGTATTTTTATCTGAATCATTGGTGATCTCATTATAAGCTTCATCAACAATAACCAAGGCCTTTTTAGACATTCTTATAACACTTTCCGTTAAACGCTTAGAATTTAGGATTGTGCCTGTTGGGTTGTTAGGGTTAACAATTGATACTGCAGAAACATCTTTTTTAGCTTTCAATTCTAGTTCGTTTAAATTTATTTCTAAGTTAATTCCATTGGGTTGTCTTATAACTTTTCCTCCTGAGGCTTCGGCAGAAAGTAAATGAGTGTCCCAACCTAACTCCATACCAAGCATGGGGTTTGTTCGAGTCATAATCTGCGATAAGTTACTCAGTACTTGAGTAGAACCTGAACTGATTGCAATTTGATTAGTTTCAATATCATGTTTCTCAGCAATCATTGATTTTAGAATTCCAATAAGATGATCGGGATAGTAGGCTCCCTGATAAGTAGATTCAATCATTGACTCAATTGCTTTTTTACTGGGCCCGTATGGGTTTTCATTCCAATGTAATCTTGCAATCCCATCTGCAGCACCATAAACCACATTTGCCAATGTATGTTTAATAATTAAATTATTAGCAGCTGCTATTGATAATACTGATGCAGACCGAGTTATGAACTTTCTTCTTGAATATTGCATAGTTTCATTTTAACCAGATTGTTCACTTATGGTTATTATTATTTTTTGAAATAAAATATCTGATAGTATTTAGTGAACAATAATAAATTAAGGAATTACTATGAAACTTAAAATATTTTTTACATCACTTATACTTTTTTCATTTTCTAGTGCATACAGCATCGAGGCAGATGTTTGGGAATATAAAGTTTTACCAGGACACTTGAATGAAGCGGTAGAACTGTTTGAAGAAGCCATTAAGTTATCTGAAGCAGCTGGAAGGAGTACATCAATACTGCAACAGAATTTTGGTAAAGGCGGTGAATTTAAATTTCATTGGGTTGATTTTCATAACTCTTTAGAAGAAAGAGCTAAAGATAAAGCATATGATTCAGCTGATTATTCTGACTTCATAACACGTTTTTATGCATCAGGTGCAGTGACAACAGTTAGGTCATATACTATGACACTCATTGATGATCAATTATGTAATAACGCAGGAGTGGTTGAAGTCTATGTCTGGAAACCAAATTCAGGGATGTTCTCTAGTGTTGTAGAAGAATTCA
>JAQWQE010000004.1 GCA_029244925.1 Gammaproteobacteria bacterium
GGTGTTACTTATGATATCGACGGTGATGGTAATCGTAAAATCTTCGCGTCCTACGGTGAGTACTACCTTCCAATTGCTGCCAACACCAATATCAGAATGGCCGGTGGTGAAACTTATATTCATGATTTCTATGAAACCACAGCTGATCAACATGGTTCTGATACTCCAGCTAAAGGTACTCTAGTGGATAGTGTTGTCTATGGTGATGGTTCAGTTCCAGATACTAGATCAACCACAGATAACTCACTAGAACCTATGTATCAAGAAGAGATTATCCTTGGGTACGCTCAAACTCTTGAAAGTGGCATACTAGAAGGATTTGATCTTGGTGTCACATGGACTTCAAGAGATCTCGCTTCAACCATTGAAGACGTTGCTATTGATGCAGCTGTTCTTGCTTACTGTACTCAGAATGGTATAGACGGTTGTGCTGATATTTGGACTGGTTTCCATCAATATGTGTTAACTAATCCTGGATCTGACATGAATGTCTATCTTCCTGAATTAGAAACTACTGTTGACCTTTCAGCAGCAGACCTTAACTATCCTGAGGTTAGTAGGAAATATAAAGCGATTGCAATTGCCCTTGATCGACCATTTGATGGTGATTGGGGTTTAAAAGCATCGTATACTTGGTCAAGCACTAAGGGTAACTATGAAGGTACTGTAAAGTCTGATAATGGACAAGACGATGCCGGTATTACTCAAGATTTTGATCAACCAGGTCTTACGGATGGTTCATACGGTTATCTACCAAATCACAGAAGGCACTTGTTAAAAGTTTTTGGTACAAAAGCAATTAATGACAAGCTGACTTTAGGTATGGCATTTAGAGCAGAGTCACCAAGAAAATTTGGTTGTATAGGAACTCATCCTACGGATGTCTTTGCATCTGCATATGGAGATTCATCTTGGTATTGTGAAGGAAAACTTACACCAAGAGCGAGTTCGTTTGAAAGTGACACAATTACGACCCTTGATGCAATGTTATCGTATCGAGTTTCTGAACGATTAATGCTCAGATTAGATATGTTTAATGTCTTGGATTCGCAAGCTGTAACCGACATGAATGAGTACGGTGAATCAGGCGGTGTAACAAATCCTAACTATCAATTGCCTATTAATTTCCAAGCTCCGAGAAAAGTAAGGCTTGGTATGCAATTTGATTTTTAAGATATAGATTTTTCGAAATCAAATAATAAGAAAGGGTGCTAATTCATTAGCGCCCTTTTTTTATAAAGGGCCTTTTCTAAGAATGGCCCACCAACGAGCAATATTAATTAAGCTCATTAGAGAAGCAGCCACATAGGTCATTGCAGCTGCTGTCAATAATTCTCTTGCATGTGGCTCATCACCATCCTTTAAAATATTTCCTTTCTCTAGCATAGGCAGAGCTCGATCAAAGCTAGCATTCCATTCTGTAGGCAGAGTTACTAGATGGATCACGCTAGAGACACCCAAGGTTAAAAAGCCACCCAAAAACATGATCAAACCCGATTGTGGTATGCGTGTCAATAAAGTCACAATTGGTGCAGCTATTAGTATCAAGGCGCCAAAACGCTCTGCAGGTGCCATGGCTTTAACCAAAAGTGTTCTTAGTTTAAATGGTGCATAGCCAGTTGCATGCTGATGTGCATGCCCTACTTCATGAGCCGCAATAGTAATCGCAGTTAGGGATCTGGATTCCATTTTATCAGCAGTCAGTCTTACTGTTCTGGATCTAGGATCATAATGATCCCCAAGCTCTGTAGACTCAACATCTATATCTTGAAGGTTAAGAGCATCGAGTAGCTTTCTAGCAAAAGTAGAGCCAGTAAAGTCATAGCGATCATTGGGTTCACTAAATTTTTTTATAGTCCTAGTAACCCATAGTGATGGTGCGACAATGATAATTAAAATAATTACTATAAGAAAAAGATAGAACATTGATTCTAAATTACTTAATACGCTTCACTTTAATGCTTGAATTAAAGCCTTCAACGCTTAAGGTAAATGAACCTAGTGCTCCCTTTTTAATATTTATCTTAGGATTGTTGACGTTTGCTGATAAAAAACCATTTCCAGTTTTTTTCCAGACCTGTCCATTCTCAAGTTCAAATGTTGTCTCGCCTGACCAGCCATTAAAGATTCCTAGAATTCTTGAGTTAATTTCTTCAGGTTCAGAGAGATCCTGAGTCTTTCCAAAACTATTCTCTGGATTCGAAGCAACACTTGATTTTTCCTCTTCAACCGTCTCATCAACTTTTCTAGCCGTGTTAGCATTATCAGATTTATCTGCCTTATTTTTATCTCCCCCTAGGTCAAATAGTCTTCTCTTAGATTTCTTGACACTCTGAGTTCCTTTCTCATCAGAAATACGGTCATAACATTGCAAGCGTATCAGTGATACTTTGAATTTTTTACACTCATCAATCTTTTCATTCAATGTTTGACTATAGAGAGTATGGCCCGACATCAAAGATGTAAAAGTGAAAAATAAAACAACCAAACTTTTAATAAAATACTTCATATAAAAATAATACCATTAATTATAGTCCATCATACATTCAGTAATACTGAGATCAATAACTTAAAAAATAATTACTAAAGCGTTAAAACTATAGGCTCTTAATGCATATTAATGTTGCTAACTAACAACAGTAATATCATTTGTCCCCCATATTACAGTGCCTATTGACCACTAAACATTGATTAATAATCATTTTAGGCTTGCTTATGATGATGTTATCAATGAGAATAATAAGTAAGAGTAGTAAGAATATTTACTCATCAAATACAATTGATGAGTATTGTCTGCTACGTTATAAGTTAATAAAGTATGAGGATATATCAAATGAAGGTTAACCTATTAGAAAAAGTAACAGGATTATTTGTTGCTTTAAGTATTACAGCAGTGATCTTTGTCACTCCCGTAATGTCACAAGATGAAAATGAAGATGCAGCTGAACTGGGTAAAATCCAGGTTACTGGTTCTCGTTTGAATCAAACTGACGTAGAAACAGCTCAACCTGTCACTGTGATTTCAAGAGAGCAAATTGAGTTATCAGGCTTTGCTACCGTAGCGGAAGTATTGCAAACAACTCCTTACAACTCTTTTGGTTCATTTAAAGAAACTTCTGGTTATGCAAATGGCCAAGCGTCTGTGAATGAAGTTTCATTACGTGGCTTGGGTTCAGCAAGAACACTAGTTTTAGTTGATGGAAGAAGAATTGCTTCAACCGGTGGATCCGGTGGTGCGGCTCAGAACTTGAACCAAATTCCAGCATCGATTGTTGAAAGAATTGAAATACTACGTGATGGTGCCTCAGCTATTTATGGTTCTGATGCTATTGCTGGTGTAGTCAATATTATTACTAGAAAAGATTTTGATGGATTAAATTTCTCAGTAACCTCTGGTACACCTCAAGATGGTGCGGATTATACCCAAGCAAATATTACTGGTGGTGTATCTAATTCCAAAGGAAATATCTTTTTTACACTTCAGCATTACGACAGAAGGCCTCAGTACTATAAAGACATCGATTACGCGAGTCATGCATGGGAATATGACTACTTTAGTTCATACGGTTATCCAAGTACTGCATATCTCTATTCGAGCACTAATAACCTTGGTATAGGTGGTTACGTAGTTGATCCAAGATGCCCTGAAGTACCAGTAGGCAGCTCTGGTGATACAGGAAGCAACTCAAGTGATACCTTTCCTAACTCATACAGATGGAATGGTGCACAAGGTGGAAATGCATACGGAAGATGTGGTTATGATTTTGCTCAAGATATCATTTCTATTCCTAGGGCCAAAAGAAATGCTTTCTTAATGAAATCATCTCTTGATCTATCGCCAGATGTGACCATGAATACAGTGTTAATGATTTCTCAAAATGATTCCGATCAGAGATTTGCAGGAACACCTATTACACAGCCATTCCCAACAATATACTCAGACAATCCAAATCATCCACTATATGCATATGGAATCGATTGTGCTGCAGCTACTGTGGATTGTGGTACAGCAGTTTTGTTAATGAGATCCGTTCCAAACGGAACTCGTGATAACAATGTGGTAACAAATATTCAAGATCTTAGAATAGGATTTGAAGGCATCTTTGATATATTGGGTGGCGCTAATTGGGAATTAAATCTCCAAGTAGTGAACAATGATACTGATAACACTACTCAAAACTTAGTGAATAAAAGCTTACTTCAAGCGGGCCTAGATAATTTTGAAGTTGACCCTTGGGGTATTAATAGCACTCTTGATGAAGTGTCAGCACAAATGTTGGCATTCAATCATACGTCCATTTATCAAGCTGACTTAAAATCACAAACCATGGACTTCATCATGGATTTTGATGTTGGTGAGTTAGCAGGTGGAGCGATTGGAATGGTTGTTGGTGCTGAATATAATCAACTCTATTTCAAGCAAATGAATGATCCAGAAGCCAATCTATTTATCATTGCTGGTACAGCCGGTGGCGATAATATACGAGCTCAGAGATCAAGAAAAACTATGTTCTTTGAAATGGGATTGCCATGGACAGAAAAATTGAATACAAGCATTGCTGGTCGATATGACAGTTACAGTAGTGATGGTATTGGAAGTAATTTCTCTCCACAGATCAATTTATCTTATAGACCAAATGACTGGATTCTTGTTAGAGCAACATTAGGTGAAGGATTTAGAGCAGCAGCAATGGATGAGTTATATGGTAATAGATCAGAAAGCTTTCCATCCGGAATTGATATTGTAGGTTGTGCGAGTGGTGCATCCGTTTGTACAAGTACTCAGTACAGAGCACTTTACGGTGGTAACCCTGAACTAAAACCTGAATTGTCTGATAGCTGGACATACGGTGTAGTTCTTGCCCCTCTTCCAGAGTTAACAGTACAACTTGGATTTTGGCATACTGAATATGAGAACCTAATTACAACCTCTAGCTTAAATCGTGAGTTCTCAGCTGAAGCAGCAGGTCTAACAAACTATGTTGTTCGTTACGGTGCTAATGATTTAGGCCCTGAAGGAGGGGTAAATTATGTTTCTCTCCAATACAATAACTTTGCTGGTGTTGAAGCAGAAGGGCTTGATATTGATGTTACATACATTATAGACACTGATAACATGGGCCGTTTTGATGTTGGTTTAAGTGCGGCTAAGTATCTAAAATATATAGTTCAAACATACCCAGAAAGTCCAAAAAATGAGTACCAAGGTGAAATGGGATTACCAGATCTACGAATCAATCCTCACCTATACTGGGGTAAAGGCGACTTAAGCATGGCTCTAACTGGTTACTATCTATCGGGCCAATCAGAAGACTACGGTGGCGATACCTACAGTGTTGGAAGCCATATGGAATGGAACTTGCAAGCTAAGTATCAACTTCCATGGAATGCTGCATTGACTGTTGGTGCTACAAATCTTACCAATGAAGAGCCAGAGCAAAATAGCGATTGGTATGGTTGGGAGCCATTCTCTTTCTATCTTTATGACACAAGAGGAAGAACGGTTTACTTCCGATACGATCAATCTCTCTAAATAAGAGAAGATCTAGAATAATTAAGAGCGGGTGATTCACTCGCTCTTTTTTTTATTCGCTAGATAATTGCTGCTTTAATTTAAGAATTAATTTCTTTGCCTTATTGATTTGTTTCCTGCTCATCCTCTGCTTCAAATCCAGCAACATCTTTTTTGAATAAGAGACAGCCATGATCTCTTGAAAGTTTTCATATTCTAAAATATAAGAGCATTGAGGAATGGTTCTATCTCTCGCTTCTCTTTCTGCTTCATACGCATCCCTTAATTGTCTTAATTCCTTATCAGAGATGCTGTCTGCTGCTATGGATAGCCAAGCATAGGACTTGACTAAATTCTTTTTAACGCCTTTGGCATCCCTGTAAGACAATCCCAAGCCAGCTTGGGATCTGACATGATTCTCAAAAGCTGCTTTTTCATAAAGTGAAAAGGCTTTCTCATAATCTTTTCTCACACCCGTTCCATAACGATACAATCTGGCAAGACCATTGATTCCATCCATGTTTTCTTTCTTCGCAGCTTTCTCATACCACACCTTAGCTTTTTTAGCATTCATCGGAATAACTTCACCATTCATATACATTTCTGCCAATGCCAATTCTGCTTTGGTATAGCCTTGACTAGCCGCTTCAGAAATCCAACTAAACGACTGTTTATAATT
This sequence comes from Gammaproteobacteria bacterium, assembly GCA_029244925.1. Classification (GTDB taxonomy): domain Bacteria; phylum Pseudomonadota; class Gammaproteobacteria; order Steroidobacterales; family UBA11654; genus CACPJA01. The sequence goes on from JAQWQE010000004.1 coordinate 6,192, forward strand.
TCTTCTAAAATCACCATCGCTGGTGCCAGATAGAAGTAAACTTAGGAGTGTTTGTGATTGAGGATCTCCCTCTTCCGCTAACAAAGAACACGCCGTAACCGCTGTCTGGCATTGATTTTCTTCTACCAAGGTTAAACAATCCGATGAGATGTTTTGAGCGAATGCATTATCAATTAAAAATAGAAAAAATATTGATGTGTAAATTTTAGAGTATTTCATTATCAAAATAGTAACCAATTTTTCCTTCATCAACTAGATCTTTGTTGTCTTTTTGGTTAAGGTTCATAGCCACGAGGGAATAATATGAAATATTTAATAACACTATTGGCAATATCATTCAGTTTGTCTTCACTAGCAGTTGAAGAATTTCCTGTTGAGCACTTCTTTAAAGACCCTGCAATGCTGGGGCCACAATTGTCACCCGATGGGCAATACCTAGCAGCGCTAACACCATTAAACATAAATAAAGAAACCCTTTCTCGTTGCAAGAAAAAGAGTCGAAGAAAACAAAAATCAGGTGTTATTGATATATGCAATCTTAGTAGGAGAAACATCGTTGTTTTCAAACTTTCAGATCCAGATATGAATTGTCAGAATGGCATAATAGCCAAGTGCTCAAGAATCAGAGTAACTCAACTTCGAGGTCAAAATGTAGCCAGTTTCTTTTGGGCCAACAATGATAGAATTATATTCACCACAGGTGGAGACCAACTCAATGGCATAACAGGCGCCATTGATTCAATTGGAATCTATGCTGTAAATAAAGACGGTAAAGAACCAATGCAATTAGTTAAACCAGAAGATGCATTAACCAATCAAAAAGTTATTAGAACAGAGGTTTTAAACCTATTGCCGTTTGAACCTGAAAATATTCTAGTCGCACGTAATGATCGTAAAAGATATTATTTGGACGTTTATAAAATGAATGTCTATACAGGAAAATTTAGGCGTATGTTAACGCCTCCTGGACCAGTTATGGGATGGGGCGTTGACAATGATGGAGTTGTTCGATTGGCTGCAATGCAGGATGAGAATTCACTCAGCTATGAAACACAAATTATGTATAGAGAGGGTGAAAAATCTGAATGGACTGAAATAGATCGTTTTGAAGGCTTGCAGAATGGTTGGGGTCTGATGGGATTTACAGAGAATAATGAAAAGCTGTATGTGACCTCTAATTTAGGACAAGACACTTATTCTGTTAATTTATTTGATCCTCAAACTGGAGAAATGGAAGATGTATTTGCTAATGAAGGGACTGATGTTAATTATCTAGGTTTTACACCAACAGGAGAACCGGTCACGATTATTTACAATGACATCGATACCAAACCGCAAAGACATTATATTAATAACAAATGGAAAAACCTTATTGAGGGCTTCAAACAAGCATTTGGAGTGGATTATGTTGGTATATCCTCAATGAGTGAGTATGGGGAGAAAATGATCCTCAGCATCAATAGTGATATCAATCCTGGCGAATATTATCTCTATGATAATAATAAAAATAATATAGTTTACCTAGGATCAACAAGACCATGGATTGACCCAAAAACCATGTCTAAAATGAAGCCGATTACTTATGAGGCAAGAGATGGTGAAACAATATACGCCTTCTTGACCATACCGATAGACAGTGATGGAAAAGACCTTCCGCTAATTATCAATCCACATGGAGGGCCATTTGGAATACAAGATCAGTGGCGATTCAATCCTGAAACGCAGTTTTTTGCCAATCAAGGCTATGCTGTAATGCAAATTAATTACAGAGGCTCGGGTGGTTATGGTAAGAGATTTGAAAAAATCGGTTACAAAAGATGGGGTCTTGAGATGCAAGATGATATTAGTGATGGAGTCCAGTGGGCTATTGATCAAGGAATAGCTGATTCTGAACACGTCTGTATCTATGGAGCGAGCTATGGTGGTTATGCAACTATGGCTGGCATTACACTAACACCAGAACTCTATCGATGTGCAGTTAATTATGTTGGTATTTGGGATCTTAAAATGCTCTATGAGCAAAATGGTAGATGGGTTGAGCGAATGGATCGTTGGTTTAAAAATCATGTCATTGATCCTAAAGAGGATATCGATCAATTAGAGAAAACTTCGCCTAAGTTTCATATTGATAAGATTAAAGCTCCACTCTTCATTGTTCATGGTAGAAGGGATTACAATGTTAGAATTGAACAAGCTGAAACGCTTATGGATGCTCTGGATAAAAAAGATATTCCTTATGAAGTCTTGATCAAAAGGGAAGAAGGCCATGGTTTTGTTTTAGAAGAAAATAGGATAGAACTCTATTCCAGAATGAAAACGTTCTTTAATGAGAATCTAGCAAAAAATTAATTACTGCTCTAACTCAATAATTCATTGACGGCTCGATCGGCCTGACTGATTGCAGCATCGACAAAAGCAGATCCTAATGCATCGCTGTTGGCAATTGCTATATTGCCAAATGGTTTTCTCCCAATCACATGTGGATAGCGTTCATCGTTCCTACTCTCTGGCATCTCTCCGCCAAAGTACTCAGCATCAAATAAATTATTATACTCATAGGAATAACCATGGGCCCACCGATTGACGGTGATGGTCGCAACATCCTCTTCATTAAAGTCTGAACCAAACATTCCTCTCAGTTGATCGAATAATTTATCTTCATAATCTTGATAAGTCATTTTGAGTATATCGTGGCGTCCCAATCGATATTGCTCTCTATTGGTATAACCTTGATTGGGTCGAGTGGGCACGTGTTGCATCATGAATACTACTGGGTCTTCAAAAGTCTGTGGAAACTGATAATCACCTAGGCTCACTGGGAAATCAACATAGAAGCTGTTATAAAAATTATTTGGACATTGCAACGAATAAACTTTATTTTTTGCTAGCATGTGCCAATTTTTCATTGCTACCTGTACCCAAACCAAGGGCACTTTTACATTGTATTTAAGAGCCTCCTTCTGTTTCTTTGGTAATTCAGGACAAAGTTCTGGAATAATGCCATTGTTGCAAGCAAGTATACATTGCTTGGCATGGATCTTATAGAACACTCCTTCTTTTGCATAGACCACCTCAACTCCATCTTTTGTATTGGTTGTAGATACCACAGTGCTGTTTAAACGGATATTCGTATCTTGTTCTGGTTTATCCAACATGGAATAGTTTGTTTTAGCGGTGACAATATCTTCCATGGTATGTCCAGGGATTGAATTGGGAATAAGTCTTCGGACCAATAACCTTGCAATCGTCGCATTGCCATCAGGAAAGTGAAAAATATAGGGTTCATCAGATAACTCATTCTTGCTCATGGAGTCACGAATGCTCTCATCAACAACATCAATATCATACATGGAGTTCTCCTGATCAATGAGTTCATCGTTTAGTTCTTCATTGTCTGTAAAACCCAGTCCTGAAAAACCTGGTAGTCCGTCTGCCCAGCAACCAATTGCAGGGATAGAATCATTGCCCACTCCCCAAAGACCCCATACTAGACTATGAAAAAGACCAATGACTTCCTCTCCAGCTTTATGGTATTTTCTTAAATAATTTTCATAACTGATGTTGTCTAATAAGTAATATTTTTCTTCAAGACTCAACTCAGGAAAAAAATCAGTTTGGTCTAGGAAAAGCTTAATAAATTCTTTTTTGGATTGATCTGAAATTGGCATCTGAGAGGCAACTCTTTCAATATTTTCAGGTTTAATCGTTTCTTTATAATCAAGATCATATCTAAAACTAGGTACATTTTTAACGATTCGACTGACTCCATAGGTTGCTTCGTTAAAATACATGCCTGCTTCGAGTTTTCTGTTCTTGAAATAATCAAAATCATACGCCTTATAAAATTTTTGAACATCCACACCAAGGTCTAACAATAGGTTTTTTGAAACTTCCTCATAATAGCTGGGTGACTCTATCGATTGGCTGCCGCCATAGGCAAGCATGGTTCGCCCATTGACAACAAATTCATTTCGTTTGGCATGGCCTCCAAAATCATCGTGGTTGTCTAGAATAAGCATTTTTGGGGCTTTTCCTGTTCGTTCTTTAAAGAAATGAGCAGCTGATAATCCTGAGATGCCGCCACCAACTATTATTAAATCATAGTTCTCGCCTAAATTTTGAACCTCATTAATAAAACCACTGCCTGTAAATGCAAGCTTATGTGCATGATCAAAAGAGCCTGGATGATTGCCTCTAATGCCTGATAATGAAGGAGGATAATAACCTGAATCAATGCCTTGGGACCTCAAATAATCAATTGGTGCTACTGAAGCCGCTAGACTAAAGCTGATGCCATTAACAAAATCTCTTCTCGTGATTCCTGTTTTCTTTTTCATTGCGTTATCATTTTATACTGAAAACAGTTTTGCCTTCTATAATTGTTGCCACAACTCTAACTTCACTGATTTCATTCGGCGTAATATTATATAGATTCTTATCTAAAATTATTAAATCAGCAAACTTACCTGCCTCTATTGAACCTGTAATATTATCTTGATGCATGATGTAAGCTGCATTGATGGTATACGCCTTTAACATCTCAGTTAATCCCATCCTTTCATCTTTATTAAGTGTTCCCTTCAACCTATCTTCCGGGTCTTTTCTTGTAATTGCAGTCTCTATGGCTATTAAAGGATTCATTGTTGTCACAGCCCAGTCACTTCCACCAACAATTAAGCCCCCTGCTTCGAAAACACTTTGAATTGGGTACATTTTGTTGACTCTCTCAATGCCTATTTCAGGGATACTTATTCCTGTGATATATTCATCAGGCATAGCCCAGACTGCTTGGAATGTAGCTGCAATATTTAATTCTGAGAATCTTGGGATATCTTCTTTGCTGATCATTTGTAAATGAGAAATATGATGACGATTATCAAGAGAACCATTTTCTTTAAGAGCATATTCATATGCGTCTAAAGCAGCTCGAACGGCTCGATCACCAATAGCATGGGTATGCACTTGTCGATTTTCAGAATCAAAACGAGCAATTGCCTTATTGAGTGATTCTTTTTCTAAAATAAGTTCTCCTATTTCTCCTGAATCTAAGTATGGCTCCAGTAATGCACCTGTTTGCCCTTCTAGAACCCCATCAATAAATATTTTTACACAATTGACATTAATACGAGGATGATTAAATTGATCCAGCTTGAGATAAACATCTTCAAATGTACTTGCATCATGCACAAAATTGGTTTTTCCATATTCTAGGCAAGTAAAAACCCTCAGATCTAATTCTTCTCGATCAGCTGCTCTCTTGTAGGTTGCCATATGGCGTTCGCCAACAGCTGCTTCTAGTACTGAAGTAATGCCAAAGCTATGTGCCATCTCTTGGGAGATACTCAGCCCTTTATCATAATCAGAGTCTGTATCTTTTGGAGTGAGAACTAATACTAAGTTAATAGCAGATGACTCTCTTAATGTTCCACTAGGCTCTCCAGTTTGAGGGTCTCTTTCTATAACTCCATATGGAGGATTGATTGTCTCAGCTGTAATATTCGCTAATTCAAATGCCTTGCTATTAGCAAGTGCACTGTGTCCATCATTGGCCCAAAGAATAATCGGGATATCTTTACTGATATCATCCAATAAAGATTTATTCGGATTGCCTGCAGAGAAGAGTCCTATGTTTAATCCTGAACCTACAATCCAGCCAGTTGTTTGAGTTAACTCACTATTTAAGCATACTCTTAGCATGTCCTTAATGTCTTGAATATCATACAAATCAGTCAGTATGCATTTAAGACGATTTACACCATCCCAAATTGGATGAGAATGCGCATCATGAAATGATGGCAGCATCATTTTGCCTTCTAGGTTATTAACTTTAGTGTTCTCTCCAATTAATTTTTGAATTGAAGATTTAGTACCTACTGCTAGGATGATTCCATCTTTTATAGCTATAGAATTCTCTATACTAAGGGACTGATTGAAAGTATGAATAGATCCATCTAAGAAAACTTCATCAGCAAGATCATTGCTAAAAGCATTCGATAAAAGAAAAAGATGCATTAATGAGAAGTAAAAAATAGTCCGCTTCATTCTGTCCTGCCTAAATGTTATTTTAATTCTTGTTCTTAATATTAATCCATTGCCTGGTCATTATTCGATCTATCTTTGGACCGGCAATTTCAGCAAGAAATAATTTATTCATAACATCATCGGGTGGGTAAATACCAGTATTATTAATTATTTCCTTATTTATCATAGGCTTAGAATCTTTATTTGCATTTGCAAACTTTACTTTATTGCTGATCCGAGCCATAACTTCAGGTTTCATAATATAATTGAGAAATGCATGTGCATTATCAGAATTAGGTGCATCTGTTGGAATCGCCATCATGTCAAACCAGAATTGTGCACCCTCAATAGGTATCGCATAAGAAATATTGACTCCGTTTCCAGACTCCAATGCTCGGTCTCCAGCTTGGAGAATATCTCCATTCCACCCAAAAACAAGACAGATATCTCCATTGGCTAAATCATTAATATATTTTGATGAATGAAAGTATTTAATGTAGGGTCTCACACTTTTCAATATATTAAATGCCTTGCCTTTATAGTCATTGGGGTTTTTTGTATTTGGATTTAAACCGCCATAGAACAAAGCAGCTTTGAATGTTTCACTGGGTGCATCCAAAAAGGCGACGCCACATTTTTCAAATTGACTGATAATTTCTGGATCAAATATGACATCAAACGTAGCCATTTCAAACCCTTCACCCATAATTTCAATGGCTTTATCTTTATTGTATCCAATTCCAGTGGTTCCCCAAAGATAAGGGATAGCATACTGGTTATCTGGATCCATTTTTGACAACTTAGTAAGCATATCTGGATCAAGACTCTTATAATTACTCAGTTGATTAAGATCTAATGGTTGATAAATTCCAGCTATAATTTGGCGTCCTAAATATTCAATACTGGGTCCTACAACATCATATCCAGTATTGCCTGCCAGTAATTTACCCTCTAAAATTTCATTGCTGTCAAAGACATCATAAATAACATTAATGCCCGTTTCTTCTTCAAAATCTTCAATCACGGAATCAGCAATATAATCCGACCAATTATAGACTCTAACTTCCTCTGCAAGGATGACGAAGGATTTCACTGTCAAAAACAAGGTTACAACAAATAATTTTTTTAATGAAATCACAGTCTGTCCTTTAAAGAATAGTAAAGCATACCTAAATAAAAACCCGGCCACCTCAGAAGCGTTCCTCCAGGGTAACTATGAATTTTCACCTCATTAAAAACATCAAACCTTTTAGAAAACCCATCTATTGCTTCGGCCATGATCGTTCCTGCCAGTGATGCAAGTGCAATGCCATGTCCAGAAAAACCATGAGAGAAATAAACTCCTGAATCCAATTTACCGATGTGAGGCATCCGATTGATAGTCACAGCAATGCTTCCACCCCAAGCGAAATCAATTCTTTTATTTTCTAGTTTTGGAAAAACATCGAGCATTGTTTTTCTGACATAGGACTTAAGATTGCTGGGAAATTTCCTTGTGTAGTTTTCGCCACCGCCAAATAAAAGCCGATTGTCTTGAGACATTCTAAAGTAATGCACATGAAATTTATTATCATGAGCACAGACATTGTCTCGATTAATATAACGTGCTTCGTCCTCATCCAAAGGCTCTGTGGCTAATACAAAATTGTTAATGGGCATAATCTTTCCTGCAATCTTTGTTTCCAGTCTTTCAAGATACGCATTGCAGGCTAATACAATAGTGTTTGCAGTGACTTGACCTTTATCGGTGTTGATAACTTTCTTATCACTGCCTTGGTAATCAATAACTTTTGATTCTTCAAAAATCATAACCCCAGCTTGTTCTGCTGCTTTTGCGAGTCCTAGGGCATAATTGAGAGGATGCAAATGCATTCCCCCTTTATCCAAAGAACCCCCGCCTTTAAAAAATGGGCTGTGAAACATATCGTATACTTCCTTCTCATCAAGATAGAAGATCGAATTGTAGTTGTAATCGTTATTCAGTTTCTCGACATATTCTTGATGCTCCCTTTGATCTCTTATGTCGTCTGAGACCGCCATATTCCCATAACTAAGATCGCAATCAATTTCATGTTGTTTAATTCTGTTTCGAACAATGTCTTTTGCATCTTCTGCCAAATTCCATAAGTCTGTTGCTAAAGCTTTTCCATAATCATGCTCCAGATCAGCAATTTTCTTATTGTGTCCACTTCCAACTTGGCCTCCATTCCTACCAGATGCCCCCCAACCTATTTTATGAGCTTCCAGTAAAACGACCTTGTAGTTTTTCTCTGCTAAGCTTAATGCTGTTAATAATCCTGTATAACCTCCTCCAATAACACAGACGTCTGCCACAATTGACTCTGTCAATTGATCTCTGGATACAATGTTATTGGCTGAATGTAGATAGTATGAATCGGGATATTCTGACTTGTCATTCATCGTCTGGGAAAGTAGTGTTATAAGGACTGTATAGTCTTCAATGTTGCATCAAGTGTGTTCTTTATTTTATCCATTAACTCATCGATTTGTTGTGCATTGATAATCAATGGTGGTGCTATAATCATAGTGTCTCCAACCGCTCTCAGAACGACTCCATGATCCATGGCTAAGTCCCTACAAATTGAACCCACTCCTATTGTTGCCGCATATCTTTCTCTGCCTTCCTTTGATAATTCAATTGCTGCAACCATGCCTTTGATTCTCGTTTCACCAACCAAATCATGATTGATTAGAGATTCCCATTGTTTTTTTAGATAAGGTGCTGTTTGATCCTTGACCGTTGCAAGTATTGTTTCCCTTTCAATAAAATTAATGGTTGCAATAGCGACTGCACAAGCTGCAGGGTGTCCTGAATAAGTAAAACCATGAGTAAACTCCCCTCCTTTACTAATAATGACGTCAGCTACTCTGTCACTCACCAGCAAACCACCAAGTGGCAAATAACCAGACGTCACTCCTTTTGCAAACGGAATAAAGTCGGGTTTTAAATTATATGTTTCTGAAGCAAACCAATCGCCCATTCTGCCAAAGCCTGTGATCACTTCATCGGCTACTAAGAGTATTTCGTGTTGATCGCAAATTCTTTGTATTTCTGGCCAGTAAGTTTCAGGAGGTACTATAACGCCTCCAGCTCCCTGAATTGGTTCAGCAATAAATGCAGCAATATTTTCAATGCCATAATGCTCAATGGCTTTTTCTAACTCTTGTGCTACATTCAAACCAAATGAATCTTGATCCAAGTCGCCTCCTTCTTCAAACCAATAAGGCTGAGCTATATGGTGGATGTTAGGTATTGGTAATCCGCCCTGTTCATGCATACCAGACATGCCACCTAAACTGGCTGCTGCAACAGTGCTGCCATGATAAGCATTTTTTCTTGAAATAATAATTTGTTTATCAGGCTTGCCCTGGAGTTGCCAGTATCGCCTTGCCATTCTGACCATCGTGTCATTGGCTTCTGATCCTGAGCCAGTAAAAAAAATATGATTTAAAGAGTCTGGAGCAATATCGCTAATTTTCTGACTTAATTCGATGGCAGGCGGATGAGCGCATTGAAAAAAACTATTGTAATAAGGTAGCTCCTTCATTTGATCATAAGCAGCCTGAATGAGTTCATCGTTACCATAACCCAAACTGACACACCATAGGCCAGACATACCATCTAAAATTTTATTGCCTTCTGAATCCCATATATAAATTCCATCTCCTTTTGTAATAACCCTTGTGCCTTTTTTAGATAAATCATGATGATCAGTAAATGGATGCAAAAAATGATTGCTGTCCATTGTTTGCCAATTATTCAGTTCTTTCTTCATATCTATACACTCAATAGTAAATATTCACGTTCCCAAGGGCTAATCACTTCAAAATATTTATTGTATTCATATCTTTTTATCGCAATATAGACTTGCAAAAATCGATCTCCCATAAGCATTTGCATAGCCTCGCTTTGTTCTAGCATATCAGTAGCTGATGATAAATTCTGAGGCAATTTAAAAGGTAAATTGTAAGCATTGGAATCCTCAGGCTGGCCTGGCAGTATCTTTTCCTTCATTCCTAAAAAACCACAAGACAAAGAAGCTGCAATGGATAAATATGGGTTCACATCTGCTCCACCGATTCTGTTTTCAATGCGTCGATTCTCTGGACTGGAAGAAGGCACTCTAAGACCAGTGGTTCTATTATCATAGCCCCAATAAAGATTAATGGGTGCATTTTGCCACCGTGTAAATCTACGGTATGAGTTTACATAAGGCGCATTAAAAACTATGGATTCAGGAATGTATTTTTGCAACCCACCAATGAAGTGTTTGAAAAAATCAGTTTCCTGATCTTTTTCATCATTAAATACATTCTTACCGCTCTCATCATTTAAAACAGAAATATGCCAATGCATTGCACTCCCAGGCTCATACTGCATGGGCTTGGACATAAAGGTGGCATAAATGTTGTGACGCATTGCAGCCTCTTTAACAATTCTTTTAAACATCAAGACCTGATCGCAAATATACAATGGATCCCCATGTTCAAAATTAATCTCAAATTGAGCTGTACCCATTTCATGCTCTAAAGTGTCAATCTTAATATTCATTGCCTCAGAATATCTATGAATCTCATCAAAAACTGGTTCAAATTCATCTAAGGCATCTATGCTAAAAGGCTGACGAACTGTTTCTTGCCTGCCCGAACGACCTATAGGAGGTTCAACCTCCATATTGGGTTCAGTATTTCTTTTTACTAGATAAAATTCCAATTCAGGAGCAACCACTGGAGTCATGTTTAAATCTTTATAAGCTTGCAATACATTTTGTAAAACCTGTCTTGGTGAAAGATCCACTGCCGATCCATCTTCATAAAAACAGTCATTGACCACAGATGCTGCTGGTTCTTCAGCCCATGGCAATCTTCTTAATGTATTCAGATCAGGTCTAACAATTATGTCTCTGTCTGCAGGATTAATGACTGGTTCATCTATAAACTCACCCGTTACAGTTTGGGTAAAAACAGATTCAGGTAGACGCATTTCAGATTGAGAAATAAATTTTTCAGCAGGCAGCATTTTGCCTCTAGCAATCCCTGCCATATCAGGCACTATCACCTCTACTTCCTGGATAGAATACTCATTAAACCAATTGGACAATTCTTTATCTTTCATGATTGATCCTGAAAATCTTTACAGGCTAAACCAAAAGCATCAAAGATTGCTTGAGAGAGTAAATTATTACCAGGCTTCCATTCAGGATGCCATTGAACAGATAAATTAAAACTCTCAGTTTGATCGATAGTAAAAGCTTCTACCAACCCTTCGTGGCTGACTGCTTCGATAGTGAGTCCTTCTCCTAATGCTTTAACACCTTGTGTATGAAGTGAGTTTACCTCTACCTTCTCAAGACCTGTTAAATTATGAAGAAGCCCATTTTTTATCAGTTCTACTTCATGGCTAAGACCATATTGAACATTATGAGATTGATCACGATCAAAGTCATGCCCTCTATGGTTAGAGTCACGCTCAAGATCCTGGTAAAGTTTTCCCCCAAAAGCCACATTCATTTCCTGAAAACCTCTGCATATTGCTAAGAGCGGTATACCTTTTTCTATAATTTTTTTAATCATTGAAAAAACAAATTGATCCCTAGGTTCATCCAGCATCATTTCTGGATTGATGAGGTCCTCTTGATATATCTTGGGATGAACATTTGACAAGCTTCCTGTTAATAAAAAGCCATCCATATTTTCTATGACTGAGAGATTAATATCTTGTTCTTGGTCAATTGGCACTAAAACACCAGTGCAACCTGAATAGTTAGTAATAGCATTAATGTATTTCTCTCCAACCATATGAAAATAATGGCCGTCTTGATTGCGTTTACAACAAACAATTCCAACTAATGGTTTCTTAATAGAGCTCATAATATATAGTTCTATTTTACTGATCAGTATCTGCTTTGGCTACTCGTATTGACCTTTATAGAAACCAAGATAATTAGCTACATTCTTAATTCTTGCTTTCAATCCCTCAGCAATACCCATCATAGAAGGAATAAAAATTAGGACTAGATAAGGAACAAATAACATTCCAAAAATAAAGGTGACAGCAAGAGGCTGTACTAATCTAGCTTGCAAGCTTTCTTCAAACAAGATTGGCATTAAGCCTACAATGGTGGTTATGGTGGTTAGAATTACTGGTCTCAATCGCTCTCTAACTCCTTCAACAACTGATTGACTAAGTGGATAGCCATCGGATATAGATTCTTTGACGGTCTTTACCAAGATAATGGAATCATTGACCAAGACGCCAGTAAGCCCAAAAAATGCCATCAAACTAAACATACTGAGATTAAAGCCTAGGATGTAATGTCCTAGTATTGCCCCAATTAAACCAAAAGGCACAACCGTCATGATCAAGAAGGGTGTGGTGTAACTTGAAAATAGCCATGCAAGAATAATATAAATAGAGGTGAGCGTCATAATCAAGGCTAAACTCAAATCACCTAAAGCTTTAGATTGTTCCTCGGCTTTACCTTTATACTCCACTTTAACATTGAACTCTTTTTCTATCTTTGGAGCAATATCTTTTCGAACCAACTGTAACACTTGATTTGTCGTTGTTATGGAAGGATCTACATCAGCTGTTATGGAAGCTTTTCTAATTCCACCTTCTTTTCTAATTTTTGTGAAACCAAGCCTTTGCTTTAATAAAACAACCTCAGAGAGCAATACATTATAATTATCTGGAGTCAGTAAATAAATATCTCGAATGGTTTGATTTCTTGTTTCCTCAGTAGGGAGCTTCACACGAACCAATACTTCTTCTGTGTTTTGAGAAAAACGTTTGGCAATAGCCCCTGAAAAAGCATTGCGAACTTGCCGAGCAACATTTTCTGCTGTAAACCCCATGGCCTCACCCTCGGGTGTAATTTCCAAGAGAATTTCTTGCTTGCCATAAGGAAAGTCATCTTCCACAGCAAGCAAGCCAGGTAATACTCTTAATTCATTCCTCAGTGCTAATGCGGCCCGCTTCATTGTTTGCAAATCATCACTCGAAAGTCTTATATCAAGGTCTCTACCTGGAGGTCCTCCTGTTTGACCCTCAAACACCACAAAGCTTTCAATACCGGGCATCATTTTTGTTGCGTCTTCCCAAGAATTAATAAATTCCATATTTCTAACATTTCTTTTATCTCCAGCTACTAACTCCACCGTATAAGATCCAATATGTGAACCAGTTGTATTACTAAGAAGGTTACCTCTCCCTGAATCTGAAGCGCCAATATTTCCAACACCATACTTAACTACTTGCTCTCCAACAAAATTTGAAGTTATTTTTTCAGCCTCAAGGGCCGATCTTCCGAGCTCTTTAACCATTAACTCAGTAGTTATTGTAGGAGTACCAGGTGAGAATGAAAAATTGGCATGAATGGTATCGCTTTCAGGTGTATCAAAAAATTCAAAGTTGACCCGACCTGAAAATAACAAACTCAATGACATTAAAAATAAGCAAATTGTTGCTATTACAGTAAATCGTTTTGATGCATAGGTTCTGATAACCAAGGGGACAACATATTCATCTCTGAACTTATTAAAGTAAAGATCAAATGTTCTTATTTTTGTTTGTTCTGTTTGCGTCATCTTCTTCATGGAATGTCGAAGGTGCATTGGAAGAATTAAAAAACATTCAATTAAACTTGCAATAATAATCAAAGAAAGGGTAATAGGTACTGGCGCTATTATACTGCCAACATCACTACTTATCATCAGAACAGGAAGAAAAGCTGCCACTGTAGTCAGGCAAGCGGCTAAAACAGGAGGGAACATTCTTTGTGCTCCAATTCTAGAAGCATCTTTATAATTCATTCCTCTTCGATGTAGAGTTGTGGTGTGCTCTGAGACAACGATTACATCATCCACAACAATGCCTATTCCCATAATGAGAGCAAACATACTGATCATATCGAGTGATAATCCCATGGCATACATTCCACCAAGCGCTGCTAAAAAAGCTACCGGTATCCCCAAAGCTACCCAGAGTGCAATTCTTCCATTAAGAAAAAAGAATAAAACAATGAGAACTAATATTAAGCCTGTAGCCCCATTATCAATGAGCATATTAATTCTTTGCTTAACTGAATCAGCAAAAATATCATAAAGAATAATCTCTAATGATTGTGGGTACTTGCTGGCAATATTGTCCATATATTCTTCAACAAGTTGTTGAGAGATCAAAGAATCAGAGCCTTGTGTTCTGTAGACAACCAAGCCTATAGAAGGCCCTTTACTATTGATTCGATAAGGAGAGTTTTCCTCAAATGTTTCGTAAACATTAGCGATATCTTTTAAGTAGAGTTTTTCACCCGATGACTTAGACAAAACTTCTATTTTTCTAAGATCAGTGGGATTTCTGGCAAGTTGTTCGCTTCTTATTTGTCTAGATGTACCACCAGAATTGATGCTTCCTGAGGGTAAATCTATACTAGAAGCAGCAAGTTTATTTGAAATATCGTCCAATGAAAGATCAAGTTCTCTGAGATTATCAGAAGGAACTTCAATCCAGATTTCTTGATCTCTAGCACCCTCAAACTCAACATTGGCAAGCCCCATGTTGATGAGATCATCACGCATTTGTCTTGCAAAATATTTAAGTGTTTTATTTGAAAAAGGTCCTGAAATATCAATACGACAGACCTCATCTCTTTGAAGGACTTGAGAAATAATAGGCTTTTCAATATCTTGTGGAAAAGTAGCTATCCTTGCAACAGCTGATTGAACATCAGTGAGAGCTTTAGACATCGATGTATTATCATTAAATCCTATACTAATTTTTGCTCTGCCTTCATAAGCAAAAGCATCAACATCATCAACGCCATTAATAAATCTGACTTCTGGCTCTATTGCATTGATGATATTTTCTTCAACATCTTCTGCACTTGCTCCTGGCCATTGAATATTGATACTAATAATCTCTATTCCAAAATCTGGCATCAATTGTCTATTCAGTTGAGAGAGGCCAAATATTCCAAAAAGTATCAATAAAATCATTAAAAGATTGCCAGCAACTTTGTGCTGACTAAAGAAAGCAATCATTCCTATACTGGGTGTATGCTTATCTTTATTCGATGAAACTTTATTTTTCTGACTATAGTTCTTATACATATTTTATAAAGCGTTAACTTTGACTCCTTCACCCGCCTCTCTTAGTTGATTAATGATCACTTGATCTCCATCTTTCAACTCAGATGATTCTTTAGTAACAATCAAAACCTTGCTTCCATCGTAGCCCAATATTTCAATGTATCGTTTCTCTAAACGCGATTCTTTGATTACAAATACATAAGAATCCTCATACACCGAAGTATCAGGAACAACTATAACCGCCTTATAAGTTTTATCAGGAACAGAAAGTCTGACAAATGCTCCAGGTCTAATTAGAGATATTTCATTGTCACCTAGTAACAGATTCGCAAAAACATCCACTCCACCAGTATTGGAAGTAATTTCTGCGCCTATACGACTAATCATAGCTTTGAAAGGTATGGTTTTTTTACCAGCAGTCCATTGAATGGATACAGGCCTGCCTATAACAGAAAGATCATCTTCCACTAACCTCCCATATTGAGCTTTGGATAATGAGAATCTAACCTCAAGATTTTTAATATCAATAATTTCAGCAATCTTATCATTAAAAGTACTGACCTGTTTTCCAAGACTGGCCGAAACATCATTAATCACTCCATCATAAGGAGCATATAGTCTGGTGTCTCTGAGATCTTTCTGAGCTTCAGCTAGAACGATTTCTTGTTGTATTTTTTCTAATAAAGCATTATCTCTAAACTGTTCAGATATATTACCTTGATTAAAGAGTTCATCCGCTCTCTCGAAGTCTCTTTTTAGTATCTCAAATTTAGCCTCTTCTTCAACCACATCATTTCTATACTCAAAATCGTCAATAGTTAGAAGTAGTTCACCTTCTTTAACCACAGCTCCTTCTTTGAAATTATCACTGACTTGAGTCACTTGACCGCCAACAAAGGCTCTTAATTCACTTCTTCTTGATGATAAAATCTCACCGAATAATTTTAATTGAGGTTGCACATCCGCATACTTAATAATCTGAGCTGAAACCGGCCATACCTTTTCTTCCATGACAAGCAACTCTGGTTCTGGTTTTGTAGCAGATAAATAAAAGATCACCATAGAAGTGATTCCAAGTAAAATCAGCATTGACTTGGTCGATCTTTTTAGCTCAAGAAAAAGAATTTTTATTCTGTTTATCATACATATATCTCATTCGTCCTTAGGGTTTACTTGGATTTCTTAAAAACGTCTATGAATGCTAAAGAAAAGATTATGAGATATCTGTATTGGTTACAAAAAGTTACATTGTTTAAAGATTCGAGATGAGCATAAATTTAGCATGGCTCTCTGCGATTAAATCTCCAGTTGCATCCAAAATTACCTTTCCATGCATAAAGGTAACTTTTCCTTTTTGCTTAATGCATCTGCCTTCTAAATTGACTTTAGTACGAATAGGTAATGGTTTTCTATACCTCAAATCACATTGTGCAGTTTGTGCAACTTTATTTTGTAAGAATAGCCAATTGGCCATCACATCATCCAATAAACTAAAAACAATACCCCCATGTGTAATATTCTTATACCCCATATGATTCTCTAATGGAGTAAAAGAGCCACGACAAACATTGTCATCCATATGGAAACTAATCTTTAAGCCAATTGGATTATCAGGACCACAAACAAAACAATTATTAGCTGAAAAATCTGGATCACTCATATCAGTAAAAACTCTCTCGAATCATTATTGCTGATAATCCTCCCTGCAGTTGATCCACAAAAATGTGCTGCAAGAACAATTGTTTCAGTGTCTGTTAACTGATCAACCAGTTTTATCCTTTGCTCATTAGACTGAGTCTTATCAGCACAAAACATAGTTGATAGGCCTGGATAATTGACTTGTATCGGATTGTGTAAGATATCTCCTGTAAGGATACCTTTATGCTTTACTGACTCTATCTCTATGCAATAATGGCCTGGACTATGGCCCGGTGTGGGCAATAAATGAATTCCTTTACCAAGATCTAACCCATTATCAATCAATATGGATTGTCCTGCTTCTATTACTGGCAGTACGCTATCTTCATAAACGAGTTTTGTGTATTGGTCATACGGGTTGTTAGATTCTTGCGAAATACTAGCCAATTCATCAGGAGAAAAAAGATATTTAGCATTGGGAAATGTAGGTATCCATCTATTATTTTCTAGTCTGGTATTCCATCCAACATGATCTGCATGAAGGTGGGTGCACATAACATAATCTATATCTTCTGCTCTGAGCCCAATATTATTTAGGTTCTGAAGATAGGCGCTTTCTCTTAAATTCCAATGCGCCAACACATCCGCATTAGCCTTATATATAGGACCATTACCAACCCTATTTTTATCATTGCCTATACAAGTATCAACTATAATATTTATTTCTGGTGTGCTGATGACATAAGAATGCATGCTTATTCGAATTGTTTTTTTTGCAAAGTCATAAAAAGGTTCGATCCAATTCTTATGCTGATTGAAAACCTCTAAGTCAATTTCTGGAAATGCTATAACAGCTTTAAAATTCTCAACACCATCCAAGACTTTTTGAACGGATATATCTCCAAACCTCTGAGTTTTCATAGAAATTACTTTACTGAATTTAAGGAACTAAGAGTTATTTTAGACGAATACCAAATACATTACTAAACCAATTTCTTCTTCTTTTAAAAACCAAACAGAAAATAAGTGCTGTAAACCCAGCAATCAAACCGTCAATACCGCCAGCATCAATTAGAATCATTGTATTCTTTCTAATGGGTTGTAACCAACCAACTGACTTCGATGATTTCGATTCTAATATAAGATCTTTAAGTGTTTGTTCTGTTGCAGATATTTTATTCTCTAGTTGTTGTAGATCAATTGTAGAAGAATTAATTTGTCTTTCTGCCTGATTAATAGCTGCCTCTATAAGAGATGTGTCCTTAGGAGGAACTTGTTCTATATTTTCTAGTTCAATACCAACGATAGGTTCATCTCCTTCAATGCTAACTATAGGTTCATCTACATCAATGCTCACTATGGGTTCATTTAATATGGTATTAAGCTCATTGTTTAAAGATGCTTCTTGTTGTCTGAGAGATTCCATTATTGATATCAATTGAGATCGATCATTAAGTATAGAGCTTAATTCGCTCTGATTTTTATCAATTAATGGCTGCATGGATTTTTCTGCAGGTGTTATAAAAGCAAGGAAGACAAAAACTGTAGCAATAATAATAAAGAAGTCAGTAACTTTAGTAAGCCCTGTTATAAAATTTTTGACCACCGTCTGACCCCTATTGAAGTAAACCTAATTAAATCTAATCTAGAAAAAAAAGGGCCCTTTTGCAAGAGCCCTTTCAAATACTTTTAAAATGTATAAAACATTAAAAGCTTTTTTCCCATTTACATACCGCGTGAGCCGTACATACCTGAGAGTATTGCAAGAACAATGATACCTACAACTCCTGCATCACCCAGTTGATTGATTAAATCAACTACGTTACCAAGCACAGCGCCTACAAATGGAACATCAGCTCCAAATACAACGCCTGCGGCAACACCTAGTGCTACTAAAGCTACAGTTATTTCTGTTAGTTCTGCTATCCAACCTTTGATTTTACCCATGATAAAATCCTCCCCTAATTAGATTAATATTATTTCCCACTTCTTCAAATTAAACGAATAAAAAAAAGAAGGAAATTCGATATAAGCAAATGCACTAAGACGTGTCAAAAAGAGGCATGCTATTTGTTTTTATACAACACTTTACAAATACGCTCCATCGCTTTGTGAGTCGAGGATAACATTCATATCCAAAAAATAGATTATTTATCCATTTTTTTATTTTTTACTCTATCTATATGATATATATATGTTTATTTTTTTATTTTTAAAATATAATGAAAATATCCAAATTTAGATAGTTTGCTGCGCTTTTTAGACTGATTCTAAAGTAAAAAGTGCTTGAATTGATATATGTGAAATGGTGGCCAGAGGTGGAATCGAACCACCGACACGCGGATTTTC
>JAQWQE010000002.1 GCA_029244925.1 Gammaproteobacteria bacterium
AGAAAGAAAAGATACTACTGCAGAGATACTAAGCTTGAAGGATTCTTTATAGTCATAAACCCAAATGGAACAAAGTCTTATGTTGTCAGAGCAAAACTAAACAAAGGTAAACATGGAAAGTTCATAACAATAGGTTCTACAGAACAATACAATGCAACTGAAGCTAGAGAAATTGCCAGAGAACACATCAATTTAATCCATAGAGGCATTGATCCTAAGACAAATGCTAAAGAAATGGAGCATAGAAATGCAACACTAGAAGAGTTGCTTAACAGCCTACTCCACTCTAAATCTAGATACAGTCCTACGACTGCAAGAGCTTATCGTAATCTAATGACTACTCGACTGAAGAGTTTCAAAGATAAAAGGATCAGCACAATCAATCAGTTTGAATTGGAACAATGGTTCAATAATGGTTCTGACAAACCAACAGCAACAAATAGAGCCATGTCTGTATTAACTGTGGTGTTTAAACGAGCCGTTGCTCTAGATATTATCAAAGAAGTTGATAATCCTATTCCTAAATTCAGAGCATTAATAGATCCATACCCAACTAAAAGAAGGAGTGCAGTTCTAAAAGGAGTAATGCTTGAAAAATTCTTAACTAGCTTCATAAAATTAGGTAGCACGCACACTTGGAAAGGTGAAGAAGATGGTGGTTGGCAACCAAATGATGATGGTTTGGTTATTGAGAATCAATTCCAAAAGGCTAAAAAGAAAACGATCAATGAAACAGCAAGAGATTATATACTCTTCAAGCTACTAATAGGCTGTAGATCAGCTGAATTGAAGATGCTCAAATGGACTAATATTAAAGGCAATGCAGGATCAATGTTCTTTACTTTAACTGAAACAAAAACAGGTGTTCCACTAACTCTACCCTGTACTAAAACATTATTTAACATTCTTGAAAACCGAGCAAACAAGCGAGATGAGGACAACCCATATGTATTTCAAGCCCAAAACAAGATGTCTAAATCAGGACATATCCAAGAAGTCAGGAGACCTCTAGAACTAATCTGTAAAGATGCAGGAATAGAAACGATTACTCCACATGAATTAAGAAGAGCCTTTATAAACTGTGCAGAGTATCAAGCAAAAGTTTACGAAAAAAAAGACGATGTTGTTCATAGTGAACGTATTCCTTACCAAGATATACAGAGCCTAATCAACCATAAAAAAAGTAATACACAGGAGTATTCAGGAAATGAAAGCCAACAAAGAATCAAACAGCTTGAAGCAATAGGTAAACACTTCAGCAGTTGTATAAACTCTGGTGATGGCTTGAGATATGGAAATCAATTTGATGCTTGGTTCTATCTAGAAAACCCTGAAGATGAAGCTCCTCTTGGTTATAGAACTACAGAAAAGAACACAATCGGTAAGAACTTTCGAGAATCTACCTTAGTAAGAGTTGTAAAAGATGAGAAAGGTAAAGCCTTTAAGAATGGTTAAAGAAGTATACAACGATTCTATATAACTAATATATATTTAATCCTATATATATCAATAACTTATCTCTTATTTATCAGTAGTTTAGAGCCTTTTCAGAAGCAGTTGACAGCTGCTAGTTTGTTTATTTTTGGGAGTCTTTTATTCGTACTTCCAACGCTCATAGAAAGATGGAGTACCTGATATTTCATCACAGGTTTCTTCAACTGCTCTTCTAATAATAGGTATTGTCATATCTAAATCAGAGCTTTTATCTAGAATACAAGCGTTGAAGATTTTCTGTGCTTTATATTTTGCTTCTACTCGTATTTGCCTCGCAGCTTCTTTCTTCTCAGCTTCTTCTTTTCTCTTACGCTCTATTTCAGCAACAGTTCCTATGTATACATTATTTTCCCATATGCCTTTCTTAGAAGTGCCATTGGCATAGTTGACAGTGCCTTGTCCATGATATTTACCATCCTTCCACTCACCGCTGTATTGGTCTCCTACCCATTCTACATTTGCTCCATAAGTGTAAGTGCCTTGTCCATGATATTTGTCATCCTTGTACTCACCGATGTATTGACTTCCATCGGCACTAATATAAGTGCCTTGTCCATGCCTATTGCCATCCTTCCACTCACCGATGTATTTATTTCCTTTTGCCCAAGTGTAAGCTTTTGCCCAAGTGTAAGTGCCTTGTCCATGCCTATTGCCATCCTTGTGCTCACCGCTGTATTGATCTCCACTGGCATAGTTGTAAGTGCCTTGTCCATTGACACAATTACCTTCGATACATTCTGCAGATAGATTGAAAGAGAACTGAGTGGATAACACTACGATTAGGATTGTGAATAGTTTTCTCATTACTTAATAATATACATCAAAGAATCCAATACAAAATGACAATGTTGAAATATTTGTTAGGCTTATAGTTGTGAATAACCTAGACTCATACGACAGCTCTGACCTCAATGACACTATTGATAATTACTATGATTGTGCATTAGTGGATTCTGAAGTTATGAATGCATCAACCATAGATGTACATAATGATTTACTCAAACCTGAAGCACCTATAGAACCCATACCTTCGATTGCGTCTTCTCTATCGGAAACATTTCAAGCAGTAGTCATGTTCTTTTTGGTTCCGTATTTATTTTTCCTATTTGTTGGAATGGTATTCGGTCTTATAGAATGGCTGCTGTCTTAAAACCATCCACCAGTATTAACAGTTTGTGAATCTTGACTGAGGGCTTGTTAGCAGCAGTTGACAGGTTGCTGATTTGTTTATGCAGGGAGGTCTTGTTAGGATTTAGGCATGAAAGATTTTATCAACTCAGATATTAAAGATAATCTTCAGAAGATTAGAGATTACAGAGATCAATATCCTGAGCTTCTTAAGGCGCATCATTTTACCTATGATCTAGTTGACGAAGGTGATGGTACTCAAAACTATATGGTTATGGGTAAGAATCCTGGTGAAAGTGGTAGCTGGAAAATATGCGATGGACCAACTGAGGAAACAAGTGAGTATGATTTTTTTATAGAAAATGGAGAAAACAAGAATAGGTCTGCGGTTAAATGGAATAAAGCTGCTAGAAACTATTTGGGAGATTTAGGGAATATTGTCTTTACCAATTTTTTCTTTTGGAGTAGTAAAGATTCTCATCAAGCGTTCAAAAATAGATTTGAATATACATTCAAGCAAAACAAACATTTTGATTTCTGTATAAAAATGAACCAATCTTTAATCAAGCATTATAAGCCTGAGATTATTGTTGCTCCAGGCATACCTTTGGCGGATTATATTCCAGAAAGGTATGGCTTTGGTAGTTGCAAAGATGAAGTATCTTATCAAGATGATCGTGGGAGCACTCAAAGACTCATTAAACTATACTTTTACAATGAAATACCTTTTATTTTTACAAAACACTGGAGTGCACGTCTAAATAAAGAGGAAAAAAATAAAATAAAACAATACCTAGAAAACTATTTGGTTTCTTAAGCAGTTGACTGAGTTGCTAGTTTGTATATGCAGAGAGAGATTGTTAGGCTTTGAGTTATGAATAAAATACTTTATACACTATTTCAAATTGCCATCACTTTGTTTGCTGTGCTTTCTCTTCAAGAAGTTATTTTTCCTTCAAGTCCATTTTTAGCATATGTCTCTGGATCTATTTTTCTTTTTCTTCTACCTATTTTAGCTTTTTATATTTTTCCTTTTACTAAGACTCTAAGCAATAAAACAATCAAGACTATTTATATAGTTATTTTACTCCCACTTATTCTCATGACCCTCATCTCAATTACCCTAACAGGAATATATAGTATGGCTCTTTATGAAGGAAAGCCTAGTGAAAAAGAAATAATTGAAATGTCTTCTTGTACTTCTAAAGAAGTAAAGAATTGGAATAAAGGCATATGCAGAACAGATGAAATAGGAAAGAACGGAGACAATGAATGCTGTGTATCTAGGGCACTCCAACAAGAAGAAAGATTTCAAACTAAAGCTCTGATATTGTCACTTGCGTTTGGTATTTTTTCTTTTCTTTATATAATTGCATCCTTCCTTTATATCTTTCCTGTAAGAAAAAAGGTTTTAACATGAAGAAATATATTCTGCCTGTCCTTTTAGTTTTGGCTGCTTGCGGACCGTCTGAGGATGCTCAGTTTGTTTATTTGGGAGAGTTTGTTAGCACAAGCATCTGTAGTTTTTCAGAAACATATTTCCAACTCCTCGAAGCCACTCATAATCATATCTGAACAGTCTCTTTCCTGAGTGTGCTGACCATCTTCAGAATACCATTTCCAAATACCAGATGGCACACCAGCTTCATAATTCAAACGATATTCAAGTATGCCACTCTCATAGAAGTATTCCTGTATACCCTCTTTCATTCCATTTTTATAGTTTTCCCTAGCCATTATCAACTTAGGTTCTTTATTTATTCCGTGATCATTATCCCAATAATAAATTTTCTCTCCTTCTAAGCCTGAATTAACCAATTCAGAACCCCTAAGTGCATCAGCAAGGTCATCTATAGATATATCTTCCCCTAATAAACAGTTGTCAGTTGAAAAACTGAGAGTAATCTTATCTACTCCTTTCTCTTTTTTGATATATAAGTTTACCTTTTTATCGAAGTCTGCAGGATGAATACTGAAAGAGGATTCGGTCATACCATAAAGCATAGGATCATCTCTATACCCATACGAGGTTATATCCTTTTCAAGTACGCCATTCAGTCTTAATGAATTTACGTTAAAGATTTTACCATCTTCATGATATTTTCTTGCTTTCCAAAAGGTCGTACCAGCAAAGTAAAATGCTACTTCTTCTTTGTATTGAGATGATCCTTCATAAGCGTTATACCCATCGAGTTCACCCATCTTAAAGTATCCAAACTTTGTTGGATTATGAGGGTAAGTTGTAGCGCCATTTTTAACCCCATCTTTATAATTTACAATTGCTATTTCATTGGAGTATTTGTTTACTTCCTTATGAGATCCTTGCTTCTTGGTTAGGTGATTAAATGTTTTAATTCCGCCTCTGATTGAACCATCTAAGAACTTATCACCATCATTAATAGCATAAAGCCAACCAGCGATGATGACGAAGATAATTGGAATGAAAATTTCCATCTAAATCTATGTGCCTCTTGAATGATTGGCGTTGTCTTTGATTTTATTCTTCTTCCTCTCCTTTAGCCATAATATCAAGAATATGAGGATCAATAGTGGCTGCAGGATAACAAAGATAGCAATGTTGGCTAACTCATAACCCATACCAGTCACATTGCCTATCCAAACCAATACTTCTACACACCATCTGAAGAAATCATTTATTAGCTCATCCATCACTCAATAATACACCTCCAACCACTCAACACAAAATGACAAGCTTGACAGGCGTGATAACATTAAATCATGTCAATCAAATCCTTGCTCTTAACTCTTAGTCTCTTACTATCATTCAATGCTTTTGCAATAACTTATCAAGATGCTGAAGAGATTTTCTGGAAACACTTCAATCAATCTAATAATGGCATCACTACTTTGATAAGAGAATGTGTTTATCTTTTTGAAGATGGTACAACCGATTCTTATATAGGTCTAAACCTTCGTGAGATACATAATGATGAATGCGGTGGTGATCCAAATACTGATGTCTCTATTGCCTTTTTTAGAGTCAATGAAAACAGAGAACTATGGATGATTGATTATTTAGATGGAAGTTATCAGAGAATTGGTGAATAGGACTAACCTTAATCAACAACTGACAAGCCTTTGAACGCTTTAGGTTCTTTGCCTCTATTCTTAGCAACCAAATTTGCTACATTACTAAGACCGATGACGACTCTATTCTTCATATGCAGAAACAGATAATCTCTTTTTCTAATATTAATATCTAACTCTTTTTTTAAAGTTAGGTAATCATTAGCCCAAATTTTAATGTTGAGTAGGCAGTTCTTTCGAGTCAAATAATCATCTATAACTATGGGTCCATCTTTGGTCTGAGTGGCTTTTTTAATCTTTAACTTAGCCTCATTAATCTTGCCAATCAATGCACCCATCTCTTTAGCAATCTTTAATCCTTGATTACATACTTCGTCATATTGGGCTTTAAGTTTCTCACCAATCAAGTGGGCTTTTATAAGCTTGTCTCGTTTTTTTGGGTCTTTGGGAATTGGAATTGCTGTCATAAATATTATCTTAACACACCAACAATTTATGATTGCTTGACTGAGGTTATAGGCTTTATATATATGAGGAAGAGGCGTTTCATTGACAATATTAATTCTTTTTTATTCTTCATTTCGGACATCAGAGCTTTTATCTAGGTATCTATTTTATTTTTTTTATGCTTAATACTATTTTTGACTCTAGGTTTTCTATATTTAGCTTCCGTTCGGCATTATTAATTTCATTTCTATAGAAAATTTGAGATTCTTTTGGAGCTATATGAGCTAACCCAGAAATTTTTTCTTCTAGTAAACTATTTATGAAATTCCTAGATTGTTCTTTATTTGATGAGGTAAGGATTTTCTTTATTTTATTTAATTGTTTTTCACCAAATTCTTGTTTGATGATTTCTTGTTCTTTTTTGTCGAATTTATCATCATCTAGTACTGCAAAAATATGAATCCAAAAAGATAAATCTTTTTTTGAATCTTCTATTTCTTTTCTAATAGGCTTATCAATAAAGCTTTCCAAGTCATTATATATCAATTCATCAACTCTCTCTATTGGATCACCAAGATTATTATTGGTTTCTAGAATTTCTTTATTATACATTTCACTCATAGAGAAAAACTGTAATGCTCTAACTCTAATTAGCCATGATGGATGTGTACTTTCTGATGAAAGGTATGTCCCTTTATGTACATTATTTATTTGTTGCATTAAAGCACTGATATCATAACGAAGATAAGCAGAACTTAATCCTGAAAGCATTTTTACAATTGAACTTAGAGCTGACTCTATTGTTCCTGATGCAATTAATCCAATTCTGTCTGCAGATATCTCTTTGTATCTAGAATAAATTAAATCTTCTTTACTCATCTTAGAATTATGCGTAACAGTTCCGTGTTTAAGTAGAAAGTGTCCTATCTCATGACCAATGATAAACTCTAATTCATTTTCATCCATTAGTTCAATCAAGTTTGAAGTAATCATGATAGTGCACTTATCTTTTTCTCCAAGAAAGCAAGTGGCTTGATTATCTGATGATGAATAAATATATGCTGATACATTATTAGAGTTAAGCCTTAGTTTCTTGCATACCTTATGTAGCACTAAATAGATTTGAGGCGTAACTTTTTCATTTATGATTAGAGAAGAATGAGACCTATCTGTTTCAAGATGTTTTAGTACTTCCTTTTCAAGATCAAAAGTATCTGACGCAATATCATAGGTAAACCTAAATTTTTCAGCAAACTCAAAAGCCTTAATAAGGTCTTTATAAGCCATGTTTTTTCTTTGCTTTTGCTATGGTATTAATCCATTCTTGCGCCTCAGTCCTTTGTTTGTCATTAAGCGCATTCAAGCGACCGCTCCATTTTCCATATAATGTAGTTAAATATTCATCTATTCGTTGTTTATCCCACTTAGGATTAATTCCTAAAATAGCATCTATATTTTTTTCATCTTGTTCGGAGATTTTTAGAAAAAGTAATAACCTATCTTTAATATTGTCTACTTCTTTATTATTTATATTAAGATCAGTGGCAACTTTTTTTACTAAATCTAATTCTTTTTCATTAGCGTCATCATCAGCAATTAAAATATCATAGCAGAGTTTCAGAGATTCAATTCTATCTTGTTCCGATCCTTTAGAATTGAGTATCGAAATAAGACTTTGATATTGATTTATATTGTTTTTAAGATCTTTATAGGTATTTTTGAATTGTAAATTTAGAACTTTTTTCATCTTCTCATTTTCATCTTTTGGAAAATAAGAGAGTCTATTTTTCATCCATTTGCTAATCACACTTCCTTCTAAATCATGAAGAGTTCCATCTGCCATTGCTAGCGTTACAGAAAGATCAAGGATAGCTAAAGTTGTGTCATATAGATTTTTCGATCGTTCTTCATAACCTGTATTTTTAATAAAGAAATCTATTTTCGAAGTGGATTCAACTAACAAACCATCATGATTTACATCAAGAGCAAATCCGTTTTGAATTCGAAATTGTGAACCTTCTTTAATATTTCTTATTATTACTAATAAGTTTCTTAAACCACTATAAGGTGTTACTAGAACATTCAAGGGTATTCTTGAAATGAATGCATAATCATTAAAGAAACCAACTCCATGTTTTGTATATTGTGATGTACTTTTAGATTGAAAGGCAGGCGAATATTCTTCTGTTAAATCTTGATATGAAGAAAAAATTGGTTGAGCTGACTTCATTCCATTTGTTACATCAACTATCGAGGTATATATAGTGCTTCTACAATCATTCAATGGGTTTACACAGCCAAAACCATTAATAACTATCCAGTCTATATTGTCTTCTTTTTCTATGGTTGTTCTGATATCAAATCTATCTAAATCAGAATCCCCAGAAGAAAATAAATCACTAAGAAAACCCATATCTATAAATTTAATCTATTAAAAACTTATTGATATCATCATCAGTTTGATCAATATCACTATCGAAGCTAATAGAGACTTCTTTTTTTATACCTGAGGGCACATGGAGGAAGCTACATTCCATAATCTGATTTATATCATAAGCAAAGGTAACTGTGATTTCATCACCCACCTTTTGTCCAGGGTGATCTAAATAGCCTTCATGTTTAACATGAACCCATTCTGGATCATCTTCAAGAGTTCTAGATTCAGTTACTCTAAAGAGTGACTGATCTGGATTTGTGGCACTGAAACTTTCTGTATGTTTAGCAGGCAATATTTCTCCTCTTTTTATTAGATTCCGAACTTTTAAAATATAAGAGCCATCATTTGTATTTTCAAGAAAAGTTGTTCCATAATAATCTGCTGTTCTCTTTTTAATATTGACATTTTCAATTGATTCTTTTTGTGCTTTATTAAGCAGTGAATCATCAGAAGTAGTAGCAGCATATATTGCTGCCCCCAATGCAATCATTTCATCAGGGTTTCCAACTGGCATTGTCTCTTGGCTAAAAATATCCTGTGCAACCTTTTGTACGCATGGCATTCGTGTACTTCCACCTGCGAGAATAACACCATCAATATCTCCTGCTTTCAATTTTAATTCTTCTAAGAGAAGGTTACACTTCATCGAGGTTTGATCAATTTTTGTAGAAATAGCCTCCTCAAATTCATCTCTTGTAATTTTTAAAGTTTTCCGATTAACACGAATCATGACAGAGTTATTTGTAGAAAGAAGTTTCTTATCTTCTTCAGCATTGAAGATCGTATAGTCTTCTTTTTCGAGTTCTTCACCAGTTTTTTCTTTATATTTATTTCCAACAATATTCTGTAAGGCATGATCAAAGTCTTGTCCTCCCAACTCATGAACTCCATCGCTTCCTAAAACTTCTAGTTTCTTACCTTTAGTCTTTAGAATTGTAATATCAAAAGTGCCACCACCCAGATCAAAGACCGCATATTTACCATTCAAGTCAAAGCCTTCTTTATAGGCGAAATATAAGGCAGCTGCAGTAGGTTCATTAATTATATCTTCAACATTAAGCCCTGCTTTATTTGCTGCTTTAAGTGTTGCCTCTCTTGCATTACTGCTGAAATTAGCAGGGATAGTTACAACAGCATGAGCAATATCACCAGTTGTTTGCTCTATGATCATTTTTATTTCTTTAAGTAATAAAGCACTTAAGTCTTCAGGTTTTAAGGTTTGATCATGAATCTTGTATTTCTTTTGAGATCCCATATGTCTTTTCCATCTCGAAACAGTATTCTTATCTAACTCTAGAGACCTTCTTGGACCTTCACCAATTTTTACAGAACCATTGCTAGCAAAACTTATTACAGAGGGGATAAGATTATCATTTCGTTGTTTATTTTTATCTTCTACAATTGTTGGGGTTCCAATTTCATCAATTATAGCTGCAACTGAGTATGTTGAGCCAAGATCTATTCCTATTATTTGTGTCATACTTATTCCTTACTCTCTAAATTATTTATATCTTCAGTATCCTTTGATTCATTATCATCTTGATTCAGGTTTTCTATATAAACAACAACCTTAGCTGGAATTATGCATATATTTTTCTCTTGGCTTCTGACAAAGTATCCTGATTTTCTAACCTCGGCAATTTTCATAAATTTATTTGAATCATTCGTGAATTCTGTCCTATATTGTTCATCTATACCAAATGCATCTCTTATATCATCTCCAACTTTAGGTATAAATATTTCAATCCCAGTTTGTTCTAAAGCAAATTCTAATAACTCTTTAGCATCTTTTGTCTCTATAAGGAATTCATTATCTTCAGTGGAATTAAAGCTTTTTATTGCATCATCAAGTGCTTCATTCGCTTCAATGAATTTAACCAGGAATTTTCTATATATCTCCAGATCATATCCTTTTTTCAATCTTTTAAGCTCATTCTCTTTATCTTCAATTGAAGATCTAAATGTTGAAATTATTTCTATAATTTCTCGATTAGATGATTGATTTTCTTTTTGGAAACTGTCAGTCTTTTTTAAAGAATTTTTTATTTCTTCTTCTTGTTTGGTTAGTACTTTCAATAACTCAACTGGAACGATGGATACTTGGTTATCTTTATCTCTAATGCTAACTCTCCATTTATATAGTGTGATAATTAAGGTTAACGAAATAAGTAAAGTTAAAGCTAATAAACCAGAGATTAGATAGATAATGTTTTCTTCTTTATTCTCATTGAAGAAAACCAGTCTTTCTTTTTTGATCTCTATTGTTAGTTTTTCAAGTGATTTATTTTTATCACTAAGTTCTGTCTCAAGAGTTTTAAGTGATTTATTTTTATCACTAAGTTCAGTTTTTAATTCTTTTATCTGATCACTTGTATCTAATTTTATGTTTTGTTTATGAGTATGATTCTGCTCATCAGCTAAGTTTAAAGCTTCTTCTGCAAATGAATTAAAATTACATATAAGGAATACAGATAGCAAACTAAACTTTTTTATATGAACAATCACCTTTGTAACACTATCAAAAAATATTACATTAATGAAGTTTGTCTTAATCTTTAAAGGCTAATACTGCTTCTTATCATCTTCTACATCATTTGGTCTTCTAGGTATCAAGTGAAGATGCATGATGGTTTGTCAAGGGTGTTATACTATTTGTTATGAAGAAACTTATTTTTAAATACTTCAACCACATTCTTATATTAATTCAACTGCTTTTAGTTTTTAATCTACTTTTGTCTCCACTCCCATATACAGACAGTATAGTAATAGTAGTAATATTTATGATACTAAACATCAATTTTCAAATGAACCTTCTTAGTAAGATGCCAAAAGATAGTGATGAGGACTTGATGCAAAATTTAAAAGATGCTGAAAGAGCTTTTAATGATATTTTAGATGCTGAGTATGAAGTTATAGATACTTTAGTAAAGCTAGAAAAGATACCTAAGCTTTTACACTAATCAGGTTTACATTCCATTTTTTGGAAGACTAAAACACTATGAAACTAATTAAAAAAATCCTTAAATATAGTCTGATTACGAAACAGTTGACAGATTTCTAGATTGTATATGCAGGGAGATTTATTGTAGGCTTTATAGGTATGAAGAGAATTATCTTAATTGCTGGACTGTTGCTTATTTCTTCAAATAGTTGGACAGATGTGAACGAATTTCCTGAAATTAAGGAAGGTATGTCTGCTGCCGATTGGATCATGGACAATTGCCCCTACTATAACCTTGATGCAATTGAATTGCATAGAAGGAATTATAGTAACTGCGAACTTTCGCCTATCGGCTCTGATTTTAAAGTATGTAAATACGATAATGGAGCGTATGAAGAATTAGCCAGATGGACTGATGAGGAAAAAATTCACGGAATAAATGTAAGATCAGATAAAAAACAAGAAAGTTTAGGTACTTTTAATGCTTTTGCTGAAGGAAATCATTGGGATAATTTTTGTGGTATTGCGCATTTTAAAGATCAGTCAGTTTTTGAAGTACATAAAAATAACAAAGCAAGGACACTTTCAAAAGAAGAAGTCGATAATCTTGAATTCAATCCCATTAATGATCTTGCTCACTATCTCCAGCTAGAACGTGAAAAAGAAAAGCCTCTAGTCGGAATCCAATGTGATGAAGATCATAGGGCAGTTATTTACGGTTTTGAATCTGAAGATCAGTTGATCTTTAAAAACTTGAGAACCCTACAGAAAATTCCAGAATCAATAAATGTATGGAACTTGGACAATACTTTTAGCAAGAAGATATTCACCTACAGAAACTTTGATGGGTTCCAAGATTCCTCTGTCTATAATCCGATCAGAGAAGTATTGGATACAGCATTAGTTTTTGATGATGCTCATGCTAATTATGAAATTTTAAAAAAATACGAATACGATGCCATGTACAAATCTGATTTTGCTAAATCACAGCGGTTAAAAGATAGAAAAGGACTCTATCGATATATAGTCAGCCGAGTTGATTTCAGCATAATTCATTCACATCCAACGTTTCAGCTGGATGCAGGCAGAGTTGAAATGAGATATAAAAAACCAGAGGATTATTTTTGGGGAGGAATCAGTCTAAAAGATCTTTCAAGTTCATGTGTGCAGAAAGATGGAGAAGAATTAGCAGCATATATGGATGTACATGATAAAGAACTTAAAGAGAAATCTGAACAAAACAAAAAAGATACTTTAAAGAAAAGAAAATTCTAGAAGAATAAATATTAACACTCAAAGGCGGGCATTAAAACCAACCATCCACCAGTATTAACAATTTGTGATTGCTTCACTGAGGTCTTGTAAGCAAAAGCAGTTGACTGAGATTTCTAAGCAATTGATATATATTGAGATATTTGGTGCCGGAAGCAGGAGTCGAACCTGCGACCTACTGATTACGAATCAGGATGTCATATGTTTTCATAACGTTTCATAGTTTCTTATACTGTATCATATCTTATTGTTTTATATGTTTATTATATATAAATACATTTCTTATTGTCTTTTATCGTTTCATAGTATGTTGTATAATATGGTGACCAAAGTGGTGACCAAATTAATAACTATATGCTTAACGATTCAAAAATAAAATCTCTAAAGCCCAAAGAAAAACGTTACTTTTATTGGGATAAGAAAAATCAAGGCTTTGGTATACGTATTCACTTAACTGGTAGCAAAAAGTTTGTTCACCGTTATCAGATAAATGGAAAACGGAAACTAAAAATTATTGGTACCTACCCTGCCCTTTCTCTTAAAGAGGCTCTTGGTGCATACCACAGCCAAAGAAACCTCATCCTTCAGAATATTGATCCATCAAACACATTTCTTCATAAAAAATCTCTTAATGTATTGGAACTGTTTGATCAGTTTGATCAGCATTTCTTAACTCCCAGGAGAAGAAACCCTTATGAAGATCGAAGACTCATTCAAAAAGACCTATTTGATGAATTTGCAGATAGATCGGTTGAGGACATTAGCCCATTGGAGGCTGGTAAATTTTTTCAAAGTGTCGCAGCAAGGGCGCCGGTCACAGCAAATAGGTTAAGTTCTGTTACCAAGCAAATGTTTGAGTGGGGTATTCAACAAGGACTGATTGAAACCAATCCATTCCAGAGGATCAAAAGACCGGGAGGACAAGAACTCCCAAAGGAACGAATCCTCTCTGACGATGAAATTAGAATCTTTTGGAAAGAAGGTCTTAATGGAAGAAATCCATCCACATGGATTGGACTAAAATTGTTGTTAGTGACCGCACAAAGACGAGGGGAACTTGTTAATGCTGCATGGGAGGACATATCGTTTGAAGAAAGGAACTGGCATATTCCACAGTTAAACAGTAAAAACAAACGCAGTCATGATGTCCCGCTTTCCTCGGTAGCGATTTCACTTCTTGAACAACAAAAAACATTGGTAAAGGATAGCCCGTTTGCTTTCCCCTCAAAGAATGATCTGAGAAAACCCATGAAACCCAATAGTTTTACCAGAGCTCTAATCAGAAGAAATAAATCCTTGGGTTTGGAACCATTCAGCGTTCACGACCTGAGACGAACTGCTAGGACTGGATTTGCAAAGCTTAAAGTTAGATCGGACATCGCTGAGATGATTATTAACCACAGCAGAGGGGCAATGGTAGATATTTATGATCGTTATACCTATGAAGATGAGAAAAGGGAAGCCTTGGAAAAATGGGGTTCTTATTTGGAGAGCTTGGTCTTAATGAATGACTTGATTTGATTTTGGTAGATTATTTTAAAAATTAATTAGGATCACAATCAGCTAGAATCTCCAGAATTCTATCTAAATATTCAGCAGTTTGCTCCGTTTTTGTGACATCCCTAATTTCTAAAGGAATCATATTTGCAAATTCTTGGCGAGTTGTGGGTAAGAACTTTATTAATGCAGATAATAATTCCGTTCTGAGAATACCCTCTTCGTTAAAATTCTCAGGAAATCTCGGTCTGATTTCATTTTCCCTAAGATCAATTAACATATCCATAGTTTGAACTCTTGATCGCATGGCGTGCTCGGACTCTGCTTCATCATATACACCATCTATCACATCTACTGAGACTCTCATTTGTTCTTCTGCCTGACTTTCCTCCTGCTCACTCAAAAGGGATTCAATTCTTGTTTTAATTTTTTGAATTTCACTATCTGGGTCTTGGAACCAATCTGTTGACCAAACCCTAATCATTTCCCACCCTTTACCTTCCAGAATTTCTTGTCTCAAACGATCTCTGGCTCTTGTAGATGGATGAGAATGATACGATGCTCCATCAGCTTCAATGCCCAAGATATAGCGACCTTCATCATTTGGGTCTCTGACAGCCATATCAATCCAAAATCCTGAAAAACCCACTTGATAATCTATTTTGTAACCCAGTTGTATGAGAGCACTTCCAATTGATTCTTCAAATTCATTGTCAGGTTCCCCTCGGACATTCATGATCCCTTGGATATTTCCTGTTTCAGCGAATTCTAGATAATCTCTAAAAGCCACCTTGCCCCTGCTTATAACACCTTGCGAATTCTCAGGAACAATATCCGATGTCATAATAGAATGAAATACCCTGACGCGCTTTCTTGCCCTTGTAAACAAGACATTTAATCGTCTCCAACCATTTTCTTTAGAAATGTTTCTGAAACTTTGTTTCACCTTACGTGTAGTAGAATCTGGGTCGGGTCCATAAGTATAGGAAATAAAAACCACATCCCGTTCATCACCTTGAACACTCTCAAGGTTCTTAACATCAAAAATCTCTTGGGATGGTTCTTGTTTTCTATCATCAATATACATTTTTATATGTCCATTCTCAGGTTGCTCACGAGCAATCTGGAATTGACGGTCTATTTCTTCTTTCTGATCTACATTCATGGTAACAACCATTAGGGTCTCGCCTCGGTGATGTCGCATGTGCTCACTCACTTCTTCAACAATAGCTTCTGCTTCTCTTTCATTTATTCTGCTCGAATAAGTTCCATTTTCGATATATTTATTTGTGACACCAAACTCCTCTGACTGCCCTCTGGGAGATCGAAAAATCCTCAGATTGCTGTCATAAAAATAAAAGTTGGAAAAATTGATTAAGCTGTGGTGTTGAGAACGATAATGCCACTGTAAATATTCTTGATTTTGTGCGGGAACAATTTTTTCAGCATATTCTAAAATTGACTCTGAATCATCTCCAAATGCTGCATCTACATCTCCAGTCGAACGTGCTTTGAAAAACCCTGTTGGGGGTAACTGCTTGGTATCTCCCACCAATATATACTGTTTAGCCCTAAGCAATGAACCATAAGCATGTTCTGGCAATATTTGGGATGATTCATCCATAATCACAACATCAAACAAGACTTCTTTGGGCAAATATCTTGCAACCTCGGTTGGCCTCATCATAAAACAAGGCTTGAGAGCTTGGATTGATCTCAGTGCTTGCCTCATCATCGTTCTAGGCGGGAAAAACCCCCTTTGTTTTCCAAATTCATGTTTCAAATACTGCAGTTCTGTAAACTGTTTTTTATATCTATGAGTAGCTCCATAAGGTATCTCTGCATTGTTCGCCCTTGCAAGGACTCGTTCTGGAATTAAACCAATATACTCTCGGTCCAATCGTTGGAAACTTGAGCGCTTCTGTTCCTGTATTGGCCCATTAAAATCACGGAGTTGATCATTATTATCAAGTAATCTCATCGATAGATTCTGGTAATAAATATATTCATAGATGATTAATAAATCTTCAGATCGAATGGAGCCATCCTCTATCAAATCTTTCAGCTGTATAGAAGGAGTCTCATTTAGTTGCAGACCAATTTTTTGGTATTGAATCCAATCAGATAAATGTTCAGAATGCTGAATAGCTCTAAGACATTTGCTATTTTCTTCAACTAATGAAAAAGAGACGCCAGCTGGTATTGTTTGCTGCCACTCACTTGCTTGAATAGTACCGGAAGCATAAAAAGCACTTTGTTTCGATTGAAAGTCTTGGAATTTTTCTCCTAATTCAACCAAAACATTTAGCAGACGTTGAATCTCATCAGACCGCCCTTCTGAGAGTACTTCTTCAATTGTGTCTAATTCTAATTGCTTTGCCGTATCAAATAACTTTATAGCCGTAATGAGATTATCCAATTGATCTTTATGATCATCCAATGTTAAATCGAGCAGGCTGTTGTCTAATATTGTTTCAATATTTTTTTTGCACAACACTAGTTTGGGCAATTGTCCTACCACTGTGTCGATCAATGAATTTAGAGTCACTGTAGGTATAAACTCATCCAATACTTTTGCAACATCATTCATTGCGGTTTTGAGTTCTGTCAAAGACTTCTTGGAAAAAAATTCCTGTTGTTGATCGACTGGTAACTTGGAAAGGATGTAGAAGTCTTTTGTTTTTTCATACAGAGTAATTGATTTGTTGCTGAGTTCAGCATCCACAGAGTTAGCAATTTCCAAAAATTCACCTAGAGGTAGATTGATTATTTTAGTGCCAAATTTTTGGTTTGTTCCGGTAAAATTTTGCCGAACCTCTTTATAAAATTTCCTCACTTGCTTGAGCTCTGAGACATTTGTTTCATGGCCCTTAAAGTGCTTCCCAAGTAAGTTTACCCCCTCTATATCACGATCAAATTCTTCTCTGTCTTCAAGTAAATGATAGTAAGTCATAAAATGCTTGAGACGGCTAGTATTATTCTGCTCAGCGCTTGTTGAGGTTATTTCTTTAAGATACTTTCTTGCCTGAATGTATTCTTCACTGAATTTCTGAAAAATACCTTTAGCATTCAAAGCTCTGAAATGTGGCTTCATCTCGGTAAAATTGATTATATCGGTGTTGAGGTACGGTCTTAGCATTTTCTCTTCTGTCTTAAATAGCTTCACCTTGTCATCCAAAGCTACAAGGTAATCATCCAACTGTTCATTGTGAAATTTTTCGTCTCTGATTTCGGGGACGAATTCTTTATGATTTTCTAAAAATTGCTGAATTGTGTTCAATGACCGGAAGGATTGAAAGCTTGATATATCTTCAATTTCAAGACGCCTTGCAATCTTTATTATTTCTTCATAGCTGAGGAAAAAATGGTTAATTACTTCTTGGTATTCTTCTATTTGTTGTTTTAACTCGTCTCGTTCATATTTTTTTATCTTCTCAGAAAGAGCAGGAATTGAATCTAAACTCTTGGATAATTCATCAAAGATTTTACTATCAATGGTTTGCCAACCCGGAAGAACTTCAGATACTTTATAATTCAAGCTTTTGTATAAAGGATCATACTGATTCAAGGCATTGGATAGGTCTTCATAACTTACTTCTGCAAAAATCTTGGAAATTTTTTCTCCAAGGGTCTGTATATTGATTGCTTTAAATTGATCTACGAATTCTTTGTGCTTATCTAAAGCATCTAGTTCAACAATCTCATCTGCATCCGTTATTGCTTGAAACTCCTCACATCTCTCAATGAGATCACTGATAGAAGCCTGATAGTCTTTGAGGTCTTGGAATAAAGAATCGTAATCATGTCGCATCACTGTGTAATTCTGAAAACCATACCAAGGGTTTTCTTGAATCGTACCAAAATCTTTGACCTTATTTAATAATAGCTGATACTGGCTCATTTGATCTTTCTGATCACGGTACAATTTTCTGGTAAATTCAAAACCTCTACCCAGATGGTTCAATAGAGTGATATTGGCTCCTAATTCACCTAGCTGTTTTCTTAGAGAGCCTGCTGTAGTTAAAATGTCAAAAGTAGTTATATTGGAGTCAGCAAACTTCTCACTCATAAGTATTGCGTGGGCGTTGAGAGAATCAACGAGTGCATAGCGGTGATTCACATTGTCATCAATGGCTTGTTCTATTTCCTCATGATCAATCGTCGGTTGATTATACAAATTATATCTGTTCTTGAGATCGCCAATGATCTTACCCCTGTTTGATTTTGCACTCAGCAGTTCAAAACAAAGCTGTCCAAGATTTTTTGAGTCGAGATTTCTCCGAACTACATCCAAGGCAACCTTTTTCTGGGACACAAACAGTACCGTGTTTCCCTGACTAATAAATTGGCCAATCATGTTCGCAATGGTTTGTGATTTACCTGTTCCCGGAGGGCCAGAGACAACTAAATCCTTTTTATTTGCTGCCTCCTTAATTGTTAGATATTGAGAAGGATCGGCTTCAAACACTAAATCCAATCGCTTTTCTAGAAGATCACTTTCCTCAATATTGCATTCACCCCTGTGTTCCCTATCAGGTTGTTCCACATCACCTTCTCTGGTTGCCTGCATGAGAAATTCATTTGCCTCCAATACGCCTGCATTCCAATTTTCAGGATTCAAGTCTTCATAAAATTCCAACTCGGTTAGATTGTAATCACTCATACTGATGTATCGCCTAATGCACCAATCATCTTTCTCATCAATGGCTTCATTAATTTTTTCAAAGTACTGCTCAATGTCCACTTCATCTGGATCAGATGTGTCAAATTCAGGCAACTCAATGCCTTCTCTTTCCATTCTAAGTAACAAAGCTTTATTCGACTCTACATCATCTCCATTGTATTGAATGGAGCATTTGCTATACCTATCGATATCAATCGAAACAGGAAGTAAGACCAGTGGTGATTGGCACTTTCGATTTTTATCGTCATACCATTCCAGAAATCCCAAAGCCAAATAGAGACTTTTAATTCCAAGCTCTGCGTCATCACTTCTGGTCTTTTGGTTAAGACTCCTGAGTTTAAGGATGAGGTCCTTTTCGTAGAGAAAAGTTTGTAAGTTTTTGTCTGTCTGAGCTCCACCCAGTTCAGCCATCTCTGTTTTCGGTACCTCATAATCGGTATTGATACCAAGTGCTTTTGCCCATCGGGCAATTTTAATTTCGTTGTCTTGTTCGTCAGATTCATCATCAGTATCTGTGCTTCTGATCCAAGTGCATTTGGAGGTTTCTTCATCAATCTCAATGAACCCAGCTTCTTTAAGATTAATTTTTTCTTCTTCTGTAACAGATTTATTAAGGTTTTTCAGATTCGGTTCAGGCATGGGAACAATATTGAAAGGTTTGTCTTTATTGATTAAATGTTTGTAAACAAAATTAGGGTCCTCATCAATAATCTTTAACATTTTTACTGTTTTTTCGTCTTTATTAATTAAAGTGCTGCTTCGAGAAAGATTATTCCCCAGTAGAGTCGCTCTTTCTCTTTCTAAATATTCAGTGATGTCAGACATAATCTTAATTACTCGATTTTTTCTTTGGCTACGTGCAGACCTTTGACAAAATATTCTGTTGTCTCGCTGTCCGATTTCATTCTAAATTGATTCAAATCTACCGCCACTTTATTACCTAATAACTCTATCAGAGCGTATTTCATCAACGTCTCAAAATCAACAATCACCTCCTTGTCGTGATTAATCAAGTGTTTCAAATAACCCCTGATAAAGTGATACGTTCTTGCATCAGGATTGTTCAATAATTTCGCTTTTCTTAATGATGATTTAAGTGCTTTGTTGTAGTTTTTCTGCTTCCAAAGTTCTGCCATCTCAGTGGCCAAGGACACATCTGAGAAATCCTCTGGTCTGTTTGCTGCCTCTAGCTCCTCTTCTTTTTGCTTCTTAAACAGAATTAAACCAATCACCAAAAAAGGAATCAGCAACAAAGCCCAATAGGGAGAAATGGTTGGCTGTCCTCGTGCCCACCTCAAATCCTTCTGTGTTGCTTCAAGTGTTTGTTGGGTCTCTTGAAGCTCTGTTTGAGTGTTTTTAAAATCCAGTTCACTCCTCAACAGCTGTTGCTCAAGATTGTCAACTTGTGCTGTAAGGTCTGCAAGGTTTTGCGAACTTTCTCTAAGCTCTCGTTGCAATTGGATAACCAATTCATCAGCACTGGATAAATCTTTTATGTAGTTGTCTGTCCTGGTCTGCAATCCCTCGATGGTTGTTTTTAATTTTTGCTCATTCTGTTGGCTATTTACCAGTTCTTGTTTTGTGGACTTTAATTTACTTTGTAGATTCGATAATTGCCCTGTTAATTCCTGATTTGTTGTCGTTAAGGCCTCATTTTTTGTGTTTATTTTTTGCAATTCTCTTGCAGCACTGGAAACCTCTACCATTGGCTCAGATGATGCCGATGTTACTAGTTTTTTTGACTCTGGAGTTTGATTTTTGGTAATTGATTTAGTTCGTTGCTCTTCTTCTTTCTTGAGGCATATTTGAATATTGTTAATTACTTTATCTAGTTGCTCGCTCTCTTTTTTCAAAGCTGGATCAGATTTGGATGCATTTAAGATTTTCTTTGCAGCGCTTGCGTACTGATTAGCAAGGGGGCACTGTTTTGAAAGAGAGTAAAATTGTGCGCTTTTTCGCAAATAAATATAGCGGTTATTGCACGCAGTACGCCCGCTCTTAGTAATATCAATACCAATGTTTCTCAAGCCCAGATTTAAAGTTTGATTTTCTTGGATTCTCGCAGGGTATTCCAGCTCCCATAAAGCTTTAATCAGTCGATCTGAAAACTTTTTATTGTTGGATATGAGACTCCCTGTTTTTGAATCAAAGGTAATTTTGCAGGCTTGTCCATTCCGTAGATTGTATAAACGAATTTCTTGATTGATTATCGCAGCCGACCGCTTTTTATAATCTTCGTATTTTCTCTTCTTATTCTGCTTCACTAAGCAGTGATTGTAGGCATCAATTCTCTCTTGATAACGCTCAAAAGCAGCTAATGATTTTCTCAATTCACTAGTGGATGCTGTCAGCCCACTAGGGGTTATGGGAAAATACAGACTAGGTACAGTGCACTTCGAGCTTTGTGCCAGAACTGGGGCTGAATGCATCATTGCTAAAGAGCCCATTGCAATAAACAATGCGACTAAACAGTATTGTTTCAACCCATTCTTATACACAATTTAAATTTCTATTTATCTCTTTAATCTATTAATATAAGCACAATGAATGGAATTAGCAAAACGATTGTCTTCACTGCATTCTGCCTTGGGATCGCCAATGTGTCCCATGCTATTGAGCACAAGGCCTTTGCTTGCTACAACAAAGCTTCTGCAAACACAGACCGTTTTCTCGAATACGAACTTGTTCTTAGCTCCGATGGTGATATAGACGGATTAAAGAATGATACCTCGGGTACAACTACGGTAAATAATAGTGATGTAAAATGGCGGTTTACTGGCAATTTTTATTATTGGGATATATTTTCTCATAAATTTCAACACCACGCTGACATAGAGAGCTTTTTTTATAAAGGTGAAGCCTATCGTTCTAAATGGAAGAGACTCTATTGCGACCGAGTTGATGCAACACTTTTTTTCAAAACAAAAAAACATTGGATAGTGAGGACATGATATGAAAAAAGATGATAGAGAAAAATATTTTTTAGAAAATTATGGTTAAAAACAGATACAGAACAAGAGTTTCAGTTAATTCACGAGTCAGTTCGTAACAAGTACTGTTGAGTAGATTTGAAGTGTGATATGGACAAAAAGTTTCTAGAAGATTTAAAGGAAAAAAACCATGTAAACGAAGGTGGGACAAGAGAAGGTCTTTATGAATCGTTTTATGAAAATGGTGAAGTAGAGAGTAGATTAACATTTAAAAATGGTTTGTATCATGGTCTTCAGGAATGGTTTACTGAAGATGGAGAGATCTTTTCTCAAATGGTTTTTTTAGAGGGTGAAAAATGGATACCAGAAGATGTTTTTGAAACGATGAGAGAACACCCGGACGTTTTTTTGGGTCTTTGGGAATTGGAATTGCTGTCATAAGTATTATCTTAACACAGCCAACCTATGTGAATCCCTGACTGAGGTCTTGTTAGTACAAGCAGTTTACTGAGACTGCTAGTTTGTTAATCCATCATCTTTAAAATACATTTGCCATAGGCTTCAGTATTAGGACTCAATCCCATGTCTTTACAGAGATCATTAATTAATTCACCATCTTCCCATATGCCTTTATCAGAAGTGCCATCGGAATATGTAAAAGTGCCTTGTCCATGCCTATTATTATCCTTCCAATTACCGATGTATTGGCTTCCATTGGCAAAAGTGTAAGTGCCTTGTCCATGAAACTTGTTATCTTTTATCTCACCACTGTATTGATTTCCATTGGCATAGTTGTAAGTGCCTTGTCCATGCATCTTGTCATCCTTGAACTCACCGATGTATTGGTCTCCTTTGGCAGTGGTAAAAGTGCCTTGTCCATGAAACTTGTTATCTTTTGACTCACCGATATATTGGCTTCCATTGGCAGAGGTATAAGTGCCTTGTCCATGCATCTTGTTATCCTTGTGCTCGCCACTGTATTGATCTCCATTGGGATAGTTGTAAGTGCCTTGTCCATCGATACAATTGCCTTCAATACATTCGGCAGATAGATTGAAAGAGAACTGAGTGGATAACACTACGATTAGAATTGTGAATAGTTTTTTCATAATAATAATCATAACTAAAATAGAGCTGTAAGTCTTTCAACTACTGCTCAAGGTTCTGTAAGCCTTGTAATTCTTATAAAAGAAAGACAGAAGGAGGATATAATTACTATCACTATTTCAGCAGCAAGCTAAAAGCATTTATGAGGATTGAAATAGTTTTACAAGGTACATTCAATCATTATTTTATAATCAATAGATCTGTTTAAGAATTCAATAAGCTCTGATCTCTTATTTTCTAAAAATTCTTCACTAGTATCTTCAAGACTTTTAACTTCTATCCTTTCTCTTTTTGTGTAATGAGATTCCAGATCTATTTCTGTTTTTTCAATAATACTTAATAACTCCTTACATTTTGATAAAGGTAGCTGACTATTTTTATCTAACATGGGAATAACTAGAGACCACCATGACAAACCCATTGACCACATCACACAGTTTGAATTATATGCATCATGAAAATGACAAGACTTAGGCCACATTTCTTTATAAATTCTTTTTACCTTTTCATTTGCTTCTATGTATTCATTGGAGTTCTTATTTTCAATTATTCCTCTCTCTTTTAAAGCATTCTCAAAGAGTGGGTTCAGTTTTGTTTGCAATTCTTCTATCAATGAGGGTAAGTATAAATCTGCAGCCATTTTAGTGTCCTCCCTTAACTAAATATTTATCTTCTAGTGCATAGGCTAGTGATTTCTCTCTAGCAATTGCCTTTTGCTTACTCATGGGACCTTCATAGTCAATCATCACCTTTCCCCTTTTGATGACATGAGAGCTGCCTTGACTGTCTTTATTGAAAAGATGCCAAAGATATCTTTCATAAGGGTGTCTCCAAGTTCTACCGACATATACTGAGTCCTCAACTTCATTTTCTTTTCTTGATAATTGAATAACATACACAAAATGATCCTTATTCTTAGTGGGAGGAATCTCTGCTAGTGATAACTGTTTCTTAAAGACACTATCATCTTCTAAATTCTCAGATAGGATCTTCCTATGCCAAAAGACAGCACCACATTCTTTATTAACACATTTGAATAGAAATCCCTTCTGAGAGGTTTCTCCTTTGCATACTCTACATTTATTTTTCATAAGTCAGATACTCCATATTTTTGTATTTGTGATACCACATGTTTTTTTATAGTGTCAATGGATTATTTTTTGGAGTAATCGATAAAGCGTAAGCTTTATAAAATTTTAAGATCGATCTTATTTAATCTATGCAGATAAGATTTTGCGAAAAACCAACCTTTGTGATTGCTTGACTGAGGTCTTGTTAGCAAAAGCAGTTGACTGAGACTGCTAGTTTGTTTATATGGGATTGGTGTTGTAGGCTTTAGGTATGACAAATATTAATGTTAAGCCACAAATTA
Source organism: Gammaproteobacteria bacterium (assembly GCA_029244925.1). GTDB lineage: Bacteria > Pseudomonadota > Gammaproteobacteria > Steroidobacterales > UBA11654 > CACPJA01. The sequence continues at coordinate 24,358 of JAQWQE010000002.1, forward strand.
CCTTTCTTTCTAAAGAACTTAAGAAATTAGATTTGGAAGAAACCAATTTAGATGATGGAAAAACTTTATTAAATCTATCTAAGATTGTAAAAAAATCTAAAGAATTTAAGAACTGGTCCTTACCCAATGCACAAATTAGATATATTGGCGAAATATTGATTGCTCTTGAGTTCAACGTCAACAAAACAATAGACACACTTAATGAGGTAAACTATTTTGTAGAAATTAAAACTTTTATTGATCCAGAGCTATTAACTGAAACAAAAGTAGAGAAAAAAGATACTAAAATAGTTCCAGAAAAAATAGTGAAAGATAAGCAAAATACTCAAAAAAGACTTCTTGAAGGAAGAATAATAGATTACAAGATAGTTAAGGCGGCTGTAACTGGAGTTTTAGAGACCGAGGTTAAAAGAAGCATGTCAGCTGGATGGATACCATACGGCGGTATTGGCATAGATAGAGCTGGCATGGGAGGAGTAGCATTGGGACAAATGACATACTTTCAAGCCATGGTTAAATTAGAGGAGGTAAACTGATAATGGGGATTTTTTTTGACAGCAAGGAATACACTAGTCTTTCGTCAAAATTATACAATTATACAAATTCATATGACAAATCAAATATTGGCTCTAAAGAATATTTACCAACGAAGTCGGATTTAGATAATTTATCTGAAAAAGAGTTAATAAAGTTTAAAGAGAAAGAAATAGGCGGCAGTATTTATCACACTAAATCTTCGCTAAAGTTAAATGAAGAAATTGTGAGGGATTGGCCGAGTTCTATGCATAATGAGAACTTTGAGGAACAGAAAGCAAAAGTCGAGGAAATAAAAGATCAACTTAGATATATTGATGAATTTCTAGAAGCCCTTGAAGCAGGAGGACTGAGGGAAAAAAGTTCCGAGGAAAAAGTTTCCGATGGAAATGAGGACCTGATATCCCTAATTAATAAAAAAGATGGAAGTGCTGTAACTTATTTCCTTAATCTGACAATAGAGAATCAAGACGATGTAGATTGGTATAAAGTTTATTGCAATGCTCTTTTTAATCTTTTTAAGTTCTTCACTCTAAAAAGAACACCAATTAGCGATGAATTGGAATCTGGAAACTTTTTAGAAGGCTTAACTTTTGAATATGAAGTTCAACAAAGCATAGCGGAGGAAGAGATACCCAAAGAACAGAAAAAAATTATTTCACCAACAGATAGAGTAAAAGGAGTAAAAGGAGTAAATAGACAAACTAAGAAAGATGTAGTTAATGATTATATATCTAATGGTCAGATGGAATCAGAATTGAATGAAGAGCATTTTGAGATTTTAAAAGGCGGAATCCATAAACTTTGTGTAACAACTCACAACGAATTTGATACTTTAAAAAATTACTTGGGCTTTGTGGATTTAGAAAGTCATTCTTACCTCACTTATATCCTGTATTCAAAGAACAACCCTAAAATGGCAGCTATTAAGCTTAAGGTGGATGATTCTGAGGTGGATATCTTATATAAGGAGTTTAGTCAGTTATTTAATGAAGATGAATTGAACACGCTTTATGAGAATGCAGAAAAATACAGGACTGAATATATTGAAGAACTAGTCGAGAAAGTTAATAAAGAAAGAACCAAGAGATTGGATTATGAAAACTATTCAGTAGATCTCTCAGTTTACTTGAGGTTAGCAATTAACTATGCAATGGATGAAAGCATAGCAGGTCGACTAAAGGGGAAGGCTTTATTACAAGAAATTCTTGATCAGAAGATTGCAGATGATGCTGAAGAAGAAACTAATAAATACTTTGAATGGTTTTGAGAAAACACTAAAGCCAGCTGTCTTTAACTTTAAAAACTTTACAAGGCTTTATAGCTACACATAAAGGATCACTAACGGCGGGCATTAAACACTTTAAAAACTTCACAAGCTCTATAAGAAGAGAGAGAAGAGAAGGAGGATAATAACTACTATCACTATTTCGGCAGCATTAACTCTTAATACTTTACAAGTTTTACAAGTTCTTACATGTATTACTCTATAAAGAAGAGAGAGAAGAGAAGGATAATAGATGATGTTTTACCTATGATTTAATAAAAAAATTCTTAATCATATAGCAAGTAGATAGTTTATAGTGGTTAAATGCCTATGTTGGACTATATGATTGCCTCAGAAATTGAACTAACCAAAGAGATGATTAGTGATGGATTGCCAAGAGAACTGACTCCAACACTTGATTTAGGTAAAGACAATAGGACTTGGAATAAAGAACAGCTAAAAGCTTTGAAGCTAATCCTTTGC
>JAQWQE010000049.1 GCA_029244925.1 Gammaproteobacteria bacterium
AATGGGCAGATTCCCAAGTATTACTCACCCGTCCGCCACTCGACGCCTGGAAGCAAGCTTCCATCGTTTCCGTTCGACTTGCATGTATTAGGCATACCGCCAGCGTTCAATCTGAGCCAGGATCAAACTCTTCATATTATATATATTTTTATTTGATTCGTGCTCACAAAATTACAAAAAAATTGTATAGTTTTGCTCGCACCTGTAACTACGTTACTTGATCCGAGCACCCACACAAATTACCTAAGTTCAATTTTTAAAGATCACATTGTCTTGTTAAAAAATCTTTAACAAAGACGAATGGAGGATTGTAGACTTATTTAAAGGATTAGCAACAGTTATGTTTAAATAATTTTAACTTTTTTAAATCTTCTTTTACCAAAAGAAAGAATGTAGGTTTTATTGTTCTCAAATACTAAATTTTTGTTGTCTATTTTTTCACCTTCAAGCCTTATAGAACCTGCTTTAATAGCTCTATGTCCTTCACTGATACTGTTAACCAATTCGGACAATGAAAGTAATTTAGCAAGGTTGGTTTCTCCATCATTATTTTGTATGTCTTTTAATGGAATTGATACGAGCTCAATATTGTCTGGTAGCTTTCCTTTTTGAAACCTATTAAGAAAAGAATCTTTTGCAGATGAAGCTTGCTTTGAACTATGAAATCTCTCAACTATCTCAATTGCTAAAATAAACTTTATATCTCTTGGGTTATCGCCATCTTTAACTTGTTGTTTCATAGAATTGATTTCATCAATAGTCTTAGCGCTTAATAATTCAAAATAACGCCACATTATTTTATCTGACAATGACATAACCTTTCCAAACATCTCATCTGCTGAATCTGTCAATGCAATATAATTATTTGCAGACTTAGACATTTTCTTAATTCCATCAAGCCCTTCTAACAAAGGCAGTGTAATAACAGTCTGTGGTTTTTGACCATAGATCTGCTGCAGGTGCCGACCCATTAATAAATTAAACTTCTGATCTGTACCTCCCATTTCCACATCGGCTTCGAGTGCAACCGAATCATAGCCTTGTATTAATGGATAGAGAAACTCATGGATAGAGATAGGGTTCTCAGACTTAAATCTTTGCTTAAAGTCATCTCTTTCCAGCATTCTTGCAACAGTGTAGTTTGATGCTATCTCAATAAGCTTTGAAGTATTAACCTCATTCATCCATTTAGAATTGAACTCTACTCTGGTTTTTTCCTTGTCTAATATTTTATAAATTTGTTTTGTATAGGTTTTTGCATTTTCTTTTATCTGCTCTTCACTAAGCACGGGTCTGGTTGCATTCACTCCCGAAGGATCCCCAATCATTGCTGTAAAATCACCAATTAAGAATATTACCTCATGGCCATATTCTTGAAACTGTCTCATTTTATTTATAATAACCGTATGGCCAATATGCAGATCTGGAGCAGTTGGATCAAAACCCACTTTTATTTTAAGTGGCTTATTTTGTTTATATCGACGAACAAAATCTTTCTCTATAAGAACTTCTTCAGTTCCCCTTCTTATTTCATCAAGCTGTTTATTTTTAGAAACCATATTGGATTGTTTAATTATATATCTCATTATAGATCGGATATATAATCAAATTAATAAAAAATATAATTTTAATATGAAACCTAATCTATTCATTGGAGTTATGTCGGGTACCAGCATTGATTCTGTAGATGCTGCTCTGATGAAAATCAATCCAAAATCTTGGAGTTTTATTGGGGGACACACGATTAAGTTTCCAAAAGTATTAAAATCTAAACTCAGAGAATTATCCAGATCACAATATAAAGTAGACCTGAAAACCTTAATTGAACTGAATTATAAAACAGGGCATTTATTTGCTAAGTGTGTGAATAAATTATTATTTAAGGAAAGTATCGATCCATCCAGTGTAAAAGCTATAGGCCTTCATGGGCAAACTATCATGCATCATACGGCAACAAATTTTCCTGGTTCTCTTCAAATAGGAGATGCAGCATTGGTTGCAAAAGAAACAGGTATTACAGTTGTTTCTAATTTCAGGAATAATGATATTGCCTCAGGCGGAGAAGGCGCTCCTTTTGCACCATTATTTCATTCGTGGTTATTTTCAAATAAGAAAGTAAATAGGATATTAATTAACATTGGAGGGGTATCGAATATTTCACTTCTTCTTAAGAATGGTAACTATAAAGGATATGATATTGGTCCTGGAAATATATTGATGGACTCCTGGTCAATAGCAAATAAGAAAGGAGACTTTGATCTGAAAGGTCAATGGGCTATCACTGGTAATATTAATCATCGACTATTAAGTGAATTCAAAAAAGATGCTTTCTTTAAAAGAAAGCCTCCAAAAAGTACGGGCACAGATTACTTTAATCTCAAATGGATAAAAGAGAAAATATCGATTAATAATAAATCTTTAGCGACTGCTGATGTGCAAGCAACCCTTACTGAACTTACAGTAGATATAATTCTTGATGCTATAAAAGAATATCCAAAAGAAAGTGAAATTGCTTTTTGTGGAGGAGGTATTAAAAATAACTTCTTAATGAGTAGGATAAAACACAAACTAAATAAGAAAATAAATCTTACTTCCGATTGGGGTATTGAATCTAAATGGGTTGAAGCTGCTGGCTTTTCCTACTTATCAAAAAAAAGGATCGATAAAATTTATTCTGACTTGAGGCTTGTTACTGGTTCTAATGTTCCAACTATGCTCGGAGGAGTATTTCTACCACCAGAAAAAATTAATAAACTAAGAGGTCGTTGAATCAAGAAAATGAAGAGCCACAGCTGCAAGTTGTGGTTGCATTTGGGTTCTTGATTACAAATCGAGCTCCTTGTAGATCTTCTTGAAAATCAATTTCAGCTCCCATTAGATATTGAATACTCATTGGGTCCACAATTAAATTGACGCCTCTCTTAGTTACCTCAGTATCGCCATCATCTTTATTTTCATCAAAAGAGAAGCCATACTGAAAGCCTGAACAACCGCCTCCAGTCACATAGACTCTTAAGTTCATTTTTGAATTGTCTTCGTCGGCTAAAAGTGAGCCAACTTTCATAGCGGCTGCATCTGTAAAAATTAAAGCTTCTTGTTCCATAATTTAATATTAATAATTTGTACCGCCATTATAGACCAGTTCTATTTTTCAATGAAAGGTTTAAATTCTTCTAATACTTTTCTGTAGACATCTTTTTTAAATCCAATGACTTGCTTGATAACAATTTCAGGTGTTGCCCATTTCCAAGAATCAAATTCCTGTTCACTATGATGTTCCAAATCAATTGCTTCCTCATCGTCTGTAAACTTTAAAAGATACCATTTCTGTCTTTGCCCTATAACTTTGATCCCATTTTTAATTCTTCTAATATTTTTTTTTGGTATTTGATACTGATACCAATGCTCAGATTCCTTAATAAACTTGGTATTTTTCTTATTCAATCCCGTTTCTTCACTCAGTTCTCTATACATTGCCTGGATAGGCTTTTCTCCAAGATGTATCCCCCCTTGAGGAAATTGCCAACCCGACTGATAACGCCTTTTTGCAAAAAATAAATTATTATTTTGATTTGAAATAATGATACCAACATTAGCTCTATAGCCATCATCATAGATTAAATCAGCCATTGCTCTTTACCTTCAAATTGATTATTTATTTTACAGAGAAATAAGATTTGCCATCTTCCATCATTGCCACAAATGCATCTTCATCTCCCTGTTCTATGTATTGTGAAATATTTTCTATCACAGCGCTTAACTCGTTAATCATCTTTGAGCTGTGCTTATTCATATATTGAATTTCATAATATAGATGTGGATTTTCATCTGTCACTCTTTTAGCAACACTCAATTGATCTTTAAAGGTCGTGCTTGATAGTTCAGAAAGTAGATCTTTATTCTCTCCACTGCTAGCCAATACCTTTGCAAAAGCAATATTAAGAGTGTGTGACAATCCAAGTACATAGGAAATAGCAAAATCATGGCTATCAATGGACATTTCTATTAATTGAGCAGTGGTTGATTCAAACAGTTGTCTGACTTTTGACAAGGTTTTATTCGAGTCTATATTCATAAATATAATATGCTTGCCTGTTAGTAAATCAGCATCAGGTCCAAACATAGGATGAATGGATGCGACTTGAATTCCTTTTTGAGCCATTCTTTTTAATAGGTCTTTAACAGGTGACTTCAAAGAACCAATGTCAAAGACAATGCCTTTTCTTCCGGTTTCCAACATGTCACTGAGTATTGTAACCGACTCTCTTAAAGGAGCTGCAATAACAGTCATATCATAGTTATCATCAGCATCTTTCCAGTTTTGAAAAGAATTATCACTAGATCTTTCTTGACTCGGATCCGCTATCTCTACTGTATATCCTTGAGAAGTTAGAAATTCAACAAACCAGTTACCCATTCTCCCGCAGCCTCCAATAACCAAAACTTTTTGCCCTGATCCTAATCCCTCTTCCTTCACTCTAGCTTTTTCTTGTGTCTTGAGAGAACTCTTTATCAGTAATTGCATCAAATCAACGATCATCTCTGATTCTATATTAAGCTTACTTGCATGTTCTTTTGCCAATTCAATAACTTCTTTTTCTCTCTTGTAGTCTCTTGTTGGCTTTCCTTTTGTTCTCTTAAGGATTCCAATGTCTTGCGATAAGGATTGTCTTTGATGAATCAGATCTATGATTTTTAAATCAATCTCTGAAAGCTTTGACCTTAGTTTCTTTAAATCACTCATGATTACCTCATTGAATCTCTATTTATTTGAAAGATTATTTTTCTTCTTCTTACTCTGATTGTTATCATTGAATCAGAAATTAAATTATAACAAATCTTAAATTGTATTATATGAGCATGGAATTAAATCAATCAGATATTCTAAATCCTATGGAGGTCTTAAACGATTGGATGAAGGAAGTCAGTGAGGCTGAAAAACAACCCAATCCCAATTGTTTTTCTATTGCTACAACAAATCAAGAAGGGTCTTCGAACGTCCGCATGGTTCTTTGTAGAGAGATTAATATTGTGGATGGCTATGTTGTGTTTTATAGCAATTATAATTCCACCAAAGCAATTGAGCTGGCTTACCAACCTAAATGCAGTGGTGTGTTTCATTGGGATAATTATGGGTATCAAATACGAATTAAAGGATACGCCTTAAAATCGCCACATGATGAAAGCGACGATTACTTCTTATCACGTTCTCTGGGCAGTCAAGTTGCGGCTTGGGCAAGTGAGCAAAGCAATAGTATTGGCAGTAGAAAGGATCTTGAAAGTCAATTTGATAAAGCATTAAAAAAATTTAATATTGAACGCAAACAACTTGCTATCAATGACAAAAAATTACCCAGACCGCCATTTTGGGGTGGTTATAGAATCTGGATTCATCAAATAGAAATTTGGTTAAATCAGAATAATCGATTTCATGATCGTTTACTTTTTCAAAGAGACTTATCATTAAAAGGTAATGCATACATTTCAACCCAAGGTTGGACAAAAAAAAGGCTTCAGCCCTAAGTTTACAAGTGAGCACTTTTAGGGTTTAATAAATTTATTAAGTTTCAGTGAAAGCTGATTGGGAAGTTGGTGAAATAAAATATTCCAACGCTGCCCCCGCAACGGTAATCAAGTTAAAGGCAATAACTGAATAGTCATCTATTCAAGCCACTATCAAAAGATGGGAAGGTTTATTGCTTAGGTAACTGCTTGTTAGCCCGGAGACCGACTTAACATAAATTATAGTACGGGTGGGTACGTTCATTAAGTTTGACGTTTTCCTACATATTTACTTCATTATGAGGAATAATTATGATCAAGCTTATAAAAAGAACGATTCTTTCAGCTCTTTTTATTTCAATACATACTGCTCCTTCATTCTCAGAAAACATTGATGATCTTGAGAATCTTGTTGTTACTGCTACAAAAACAAGTGTTGCCAAAGATAATATAACTGCACCAATCACCATCCTCTCTTCTGAAGATATTGCTCTTTCAGGAGCGAATAATTTAGCAGAATTGCTCCGTTTTGTAGGTGGAATTGATATTTCAATGAATGGTGGACCTGGTCAGCTGACGTCTTTGTTTCTTCAAGGTTCAAATAGCAATCATGTCCTTGTTTTACTTGATGGTGTTGCTATCAATGATTCAGCCACTGGTGTTGCTGCTATTCAGAATATTAATCCTGACTTTATTGATAAAATTGAAATAGTTAAAGCGCCTAGAACCAGCCTCTATGGCTCTCATGCAATTGGTGGTGTCATCAATATTTTCACTAAGAAAAATAATGGAAATAATTTAGAAACCACTCTCACAACTGGCTCGGATAATATGAAAAATATAAATCTCATGGCCTCTAGAAATAAAGAGAATATGACAAGTGGTTTGCAATGGAGTCATTATCAAACCGATGGTTTTCCTACTAAGGTTAATAGTACTATTGATAATGGCTATGATAATAATTCACTGCATGGCTACTTCCAAATCAAAGATACACATAAGATAATCAAAACTAGTATCTGGAGTTCATCAGGTACGACTGAATATATGGATTTTTTTCTCAGTCCAATCAGTCAGGACTTTGATAACCTTGTCTCTGCAATTAATGTAATAAATCCAATCAATAATTTATGGTCATCCAGTCTTAATCTTAATTCAAGTAAAGATAAAATTGATCAAAATTATTCCGCCGACTTTAATCACAGCAAAAAACTATCATTGGAATGGCAAAATACTGTTCAATGGAATCCTTCCAATGAGTTAATTATTGGTTACATTCATGAAAAAGAAGACTTTAATGCCAGCAATTATGAACTGGTTGTAGATACTGAGGTATCGAGTGATGCAGTTTATTTAGAAAATCTTACATTGCTTGATAAACATCAATTATTAATGGCTGTAAGGTTAAATAATAAAGAAAAGATCCAAGATCAAACCACTTGGAATTTGGAGTATGGCTATAAAGTAAATACCAGTATCAAGTTTATTGCCAATCTAGGCAAAGCAATTCGTGATCCTTCTAATTTTGATCTTTATGGTTTTGGTGGAAATCAAACATTAATTCCTGAAGTATCAAATAATAAAAGTATTGGCATTCAATATTCACCAGAAGGATTGAGCCGTATTGAACTGAGGTTTTATGAAAATAAGATCAATGAGTTAATAGCTTTTAACTATTCTGATTTCAAACTCTACAATATTGAAGAAGCATTGATCCAAGGCTTTGATCTTCAGTTCTCCACCTTAATCATGAAATGGGAATTTAATGTTAATGCGACACTCCAAGAAGCGGATAACTTGACCAATCAGAGTCGTTTATTGAGAAGGCCTAAAAGTTCCATTGGAATTGGCTTAAGAAGAAACTTTGGGAAACTAGACCTTAATCTGAATATGGCAAAAAACTCATCCCGTATTGATTTTGGAAATGTGAAGTTACATCCTTATTTGATTGGAAATATAGTCATGCGATATCGAATGAATGATCGCTTATCTTTTAAAGCAGCATTAAATAATTTTGCTGATGAAGAATACACATTAGCCAATGGCTATAAAACAGAGACAAGAAAAATATTCGTAGGATTCAACTACAGGCCTTCGCTGTAAAAATTTTTTGCTTCTATAGCTTCATAAACGATAAGATATCTATAAGAAAGAGGATAAAATATGGCCAATAGATTAACAAAGATTTTCACAAAAAAGGGTGATGATGGCTCCACTGATATTGGTGGCAATCAACGAGTGCCTAAATACGATCAAACGATACAAGTCTATGGATCAATTGATGAGCTAAGTGCTGCTATCGGATTGATAACAACTGAAGAAAATATACCCAAACATATCCTGGAATTCCTTAATGGAGTGCAGCAAAACTTATTCAATCTCTCTGGTGAAATATCAGCCCCTCAATTCAAAAGCATTGATGAAAAAAAAGTAATCGCTATTGAAACGTTCATCGATGAATTGAATGAGAGATTACCGCCACTGAAAGATTTTGTTGTCCCAGGAGTAAACAAAAGCTCCACATTTACTCATCAATCCAGGGCAATATGTAGAAGAGCTGAGAGAGAATTATTCAAATTGGCTGAAGAAAAAGAGGTGAATCAACAATCACTGAAATATATTAATCGATTATCGGATGCATTCTTTGTCATTGCTAGGACTTTAGCACGAGAAGAAGGTGAAGAAGAAATCTGGAATCATGAAAGAAAATAATGAAAAGCTTTTTTAATACATGGATATAGAAATAATTCTAGAGCCAGAAAAGTAATGATAATTATCGATTGGTTAATACTTGAAGTTAGACGACGATATCTAAAAAAATTCTTATCTCAATCAACACAACATAAGAAGAGAAATAAAAAAGAATCTTTAAGAATAAAGAATAATAGACCTCATGAGGTATTTTATCTCCATCAGGTTGATGACCCTTACAGTCATCTTTGTTGCCAAGTTCTCGATCAATTGACCGCTAGCTATGAAATAAAAATAATACCTTTGGTTGTAGGCATGCCTCCTCAATCAACTACACCTGAGGTAGAGCTTTTAAAACAACATAGTATTGATGATGCCACTATTATTGCTCCATACTACGGTTTGAATTTTTCTACTAAGAGAAATGAAATACCTATAGAGATGATAGAAAAAGCACAATCTATTCTGCTATCAACAAATTCTACTCGATTTGCCTCTAAAGCTAAAAGAGTTGGTGAAGCTCTTTGGCAGAATAATAGGATAGCTCTTGATGAGATGCTGAAAAAAACTAAACCAATTACTCATCAAGATGTAAAAGAAAGGATTGAGGTCAATAACATAAAACGAAAACAACTTGGTCACTACCTTGGTGCTGTATTTGCTTATGAAGGTGAGTGTTACTGGAGCATTGACCGTTTACCATTTTTAGAAGAAAGGTTGAAAGATCTAAATGTGAGAAAACACAATAAAGAATTAGTGATAAAACGAAATTCTTTGAAAACAAATACACCCTTGATCTCTTCCCAAAAAATGACAATTGATTTTTTCATTTCAGCTAGAAGCCCCTATAGTTATCTGGCCCTAAAACAACTGATAGAACTCAAAAAACAATTGCCACTGAAGATTAATTATCGTCCAATTCTACCTATGGTAATGCGAGGTATGAAAATTGATCTTGAAAAAGGTATGTATATATTGAGTGATTGCAAAAGAATAGCAAATCAAAAAGAAATCTCTTTTGGAAATATTACTGACCCTCTAGGAAGGGCTGTCGAGCGTTTTTATTCTTTATTTCCATATGTCAAAGAACTCAATAAAGAAGAAGAGTTTTTTGATCTATTTCTTACCGCTGTTTGGGCAAATGGAAAACATGGTTATTTAGATAGCACTTTAAAAAATATAATTCGGAAACTCGACTTACCCTGGGATGATGCAAAAAAAGAGTTAGATACAGATTACTGGAGAGAAGAAATAGAAAACAATAGAAAAGCGATGTATAAAATTGGTAAATGGGGACCGCCTAGCTTTGCAGTAAAAAACCAAAACAATGAAGTTCTTATAAATCTTTGGGGGCAGGATAGATTATGGTTGATTGAAGAAATGATGTATTTAATGAAAGATAAAGATAAATAATATAAATTAGTAAACAATTTTTAACTTATTAAAACCCTAATCATGAAAGAAAATGAAAAAGTATTTATAACTGGAGCAAGCAGTGGAATTGGTGCTCAGATCGCAATAGAGTATGCAAGACGAGGAGCTATACTAGGTTTAGCTGCTAGACGAGAAGAAAAACTCATCAAAATAAAACAACAATGCTTGGATGAAGGGGCTAAAGAAGTGATTACCTACTCACTTGATGTTGCTGATCAAGAAAAATCTAGTGGTATCTGTCTGGAATTCATGAACTACTCAGAAAAAGGAATTGATATAATTATAGCCAATGCAGGTGTAGCTTATTCAGACCATTTATCATCAGGGGATGCCACACAAATAAATCAAACATTAATTACCAATATACTTGGTGTAACCAATACAATATTGCCGTTCATTCCTAGTATGAAAGATACAAAAAATGGCAAGATTGTTATCATTTCTTCAATCGCAAGCTTTACTTTGCCAGCATTCTTTGGAGGCTATGCTGCATCAAAAGTAGCGGTTAGAAGACTGGCGGATAGCTGGAGGGGTTATCTTAAAAAATATAATATTCAGGTAACAACGATATGCCCCGGCTATATTAGAAGTGAAATGACAGACATCAATGAATTTAATATGCCTTTTTTAATGGACACTGATGTGGCTGCAACTAAGATGGTCAGAGCAATTGATAATGGTAAGAAAACCTATATTTTACCCTGGCAATGGAGACCAGTTATTTTTATCTCTAATTTGCTAGGCAAACGCCTTTTATCAAGAATATAAAATTCTATGCACAACCGAGCCATTGTTTTTTTGGACATGGATGGTGTCCTAGCAGATTTTTTCAGAGCCTTTGCTGATTGGGCAGGCGTTAATCACTGGAAAGAACTTACTGAAGAGGAGTTGGCAGAAGAATTGGATCGAATAATAGGAAGTGATTTTTTTGCAAATATACCTAAGACTCCTTCCTGTGATCAGATTATTCAATTAGCTCTTGGTTTTTCTGGATCCTATTCAATACTTTCATCCCCATTAAGAAATGATGAAGAAAATACAATCATTCAAAAAAAAATATGGATTCAAAAAAATTTATCTCCCTTACCAGAAGAAATTTTTATTGTTAGAGAGAAATTTCCTTTTGCTCAATACCAAGGAACAAAAAATATTTTAATCGATGACCGTCCAGACAATATTATTCAATGGAAAGAAGCTGGGGGTTTTGGTATACGCTATCAAGCCAATAAAGATGATATTGAATTAATTGAAAAAGAATTGATTAATATCCAACTATAAATTTTTTAGTCATACCTTAATTCAACCAATTCATACCAAGTCTGCATATAGCCAGTAACTGAAGCCTGTACAATAATAAAGTCATCTTCAGTAAGCCAAATATCATAAGGTGGATGCTTAACACCTTCATTAAATCCCACATCATCAATATAACTAAAGTGATGGCAATTGAATACCCCTGCTTGAACTGTTACCTCCTCCATACCATGATACTGACAATCTATGGTTAACTCTGATATTAACGGTGGTGTGGCACCTCTATGATCGAGAGATGGCATAAAGCATCTCATGGTTTCAATCACTGGTCCTTTACTGATATCTATTGATTTACAGTTAAAGCCGTCTCCCACTATTGGGTGTGTTCCAAATGCATGAAAAGATCCGTTTGTTTTTTCTTTTTGGGAGACGCGATCTATCGATGGCCCAAAAGACTCACACTCTATAATCCCATCACCCGTTTCATCTAAATCAAAACGAAACCAACCCGAACCCATGAATTCATCCCCAACTGTCAATCGAATGAAACAATCCGTTGGTTTATTATTCTTGTCTTGAGCTAGAATTACATCTCGCATGACTGATGGCTGTGGCTCTTCAATTTCACAATGAGCTCTCAATGTGACTTTACCATCGTTATGCTTGGTTATATGAAATGTTTCATGCCCTCTGGGCTGATTCATCAATTCTTCTTTTTTTGATGTATAAGCAATCCGTCCGAAAATATTTTGATGTTCCATAAATAAGATTCTTTAGCTTTTATAAAAATATTTAGTTGTTTTTTGATGCTCTTTCAAAAAATCAACCGGTTTAAATCTCTCTCCATACTGGTCAACTAATTCTTCCATCTGAGTTAAAATGAGTTCAAGATTTTTATCAAGCATTCTAAATGGGCCACCTTCAAAAGGAGGGAAACCCATACCAAATATAGCTCCTATATCCCCATCTTTTGGATTGCTTATAATGCCTTCAGAAAGAGTTAATGCTGCTTCATTTAATAAGGAGAAAAGTAATCGATTCTGAATAATTTTCAATGGAATTTTATTTTGATTCCCTCTTTCAATCAAAGAATCAACAGAGGAATTAACACTCGATTTTTTACCGGTTTTAGGATCATAGAGATAGAAACCTTTACCGCCTTTTTTGCCAAGCAAGCCTGCTTCATCATGCATCTTCTTAGCAGTAAAAGAGACTTCCTTCCTTGTTTTTTCATCCATTGCTAAAAGTCGATCTTCACTAATGACATCAGCACAAACATCCAAGCCTACATGATCCATAAGTGTTAGTGGTCCCATAGGGAACCCAATTTTCATTATGGCACTATCTATTGACTTTGCGTCCACACCTTCATCAAACATTTTTAGTGCTTCATTCATATAAGGCCCTAAAATCCTATTCACATAAAAGCCAGGACTGTCTTTAACTATGATGCAAGTCTTACCTTGTCTAACACCAAGATCATAGCTCGCGGCCACTACATGTTCAGAAGTGAATGGGGTTCTTATTATTTCTAATAAAGGCATAAGTGGCACAGGAGAAAAATAGTGCATTCCAATAATATTCTCAGGTCTCTTAGCAGACTCAGCCATTTCTGAAATAGACAAAGATGATGTATTCGATGCAATAATTGTATTGCTGTTTGTTTGGGCTTCAAGGTCTGCAATAATCTCTTTTTTTAAATTCATGTTTTCAAAAACAGCTTCTATGACTAAATCAACTTTTGAAAACTCGCTGAGAGTAACATTGCCTCTCATGCGATGAATGATCTTTTTAGCTTCTAAGGATGTCATGGCTTTTCTTTTTACTTTCTTCGAAAGTCGCTTCCATATTTCTGTTTTTGCATGTGAGATACTTTTATCTGCTACATCTGTTATTAATACATCCAATCCATTTTTTATAGAGACCTCTGCAATGCCAGCACCCATGAATCCAGCGCCCATAATTCCCATGGACTCAATCCTTGAAAAAGATGAAGTAATAGGATTTTTCTTTTTCTCTGTGGATGTAAAAAAGATGTTCATCAATTCTTTACTCACGTCACCAATAATCAGTTCTTCGCACAATTCAGACTCTCTCTGATACCCTGCCTTGATGCCTTTCTTTAATCCTGTCTCAACACAATCAATAATGGCTAACGGTGCTGGATAATGTCCTTTGGTCATCTTTTGAATGGTCTTTCTTGCTTGACTAAAAACCAAACGATTGCCAAAAAATGTATGATCCAAAAATCGGTTCATTAAGGTTTTCTTACGCTTCCTTTGGAATGCATTGTCTTTTAGCTTTTTAACCATGGAGCAAGCTGCAATTAAGAGTTTGCTTTGGTTAACTACTTCATCAACCAGGCCCATTCTTAAGGCTTTCTTTGCAAAGATATTCTTACCCGTGAGCATCATATCCAACGACGCACTTGCACCAATTAATCGAGGAAGTCTTTGAGTCCCTCCTCCTGCTGGTAAAATACCTAATTTTACTTCAGGTAAGCCAAATTTTGTCCGACTATCGTCTGAAGCTATTCTACCCTGACAAGCCAAAGTAATTTCTAGGCCAAGTCCATAACAAACACCATGAACTGCAGAGACAATTGGTTTTGGAAAATCTTCTAAGTATTGAAGAAATCGATGTCCTTCCTCAAAGATGGGAATGAAATCTCCTTTCTTTTCCGCTTTGAACGAATGAATGTCAAAACCAGCAATAAAATCTTTTTTCTTACTGATCAATACCATGCCCTCAATAGAATCATCATTAGCCAAAGAGAGAAAGGTATCTTCAAAATCACTGAGTAAATCAAAGGACATAACATTTTGCTCTGAACCCGATTTATCAAGCCAAATAACAGCTATATTGTCCCTAATTTCTATCGTTACATTTTTACTTTGATCTGAGTTCATATTTTTTATCACTGATACTTTTCAATAATCATCGCATGGCCATGAGCACCCGCAGCACAAGCGGCAATTAAAGCATACCTTCCATTCTCTCTGATTAATTTATTAGAGGCCATTGTAAGTAGGCGTGAGCCAGTTGCTCCAAATGGATGACCAATAGAAAGTGAGCCGCCTTCGGTATTAATTTTTTCCATTGGAATCTTCCCTATGCTTCTCTTTAAGCCAAGCTTATCTCTTGAAAACTCATCCGACTCTAAGGCTTTTAATACCGCAAGCACCTGGCCAGAAAAAGCTTCATGCAACTCAAAGAAATCAATTTCATCCAAACTGAGCCCAGTTTTTTGTAATACCTTGGGAATTGCATAGGCAGGCCCTAGCAGCAATTCATCGTCTAGGCTTTGGCCTGTGAATACGAAATCAACAATTCTTGATTTAGGCTTTAAATTGAGTTCGACTGCTTTTTCTTCCGTCATAATCAATGTCGCAGCTGCTCCATCGGTTAAAAAAGAAGAATTGGCCGCAGTAAAAGTGCCATGTTTTTTATCAAAAACTGGTTTTAACTTTGCAATTGCTTCAGCTGTGGTATCCCCTCTAATGCCATTATCTTCTTTAATAGGTATAAATCCAGGTGGCAATGAAACCTCAATAATATCTTCAAAAATGCCCTCTTCATTTGCTTTTGATGCCAGTTGATGAGAGCGAGCAGCAAAAGCATCTGTTTCTTCTCGGGTTACGCCGTATTTTGAAGCAATAATTTCTCCATCATCTCCCATGCTTCTTTTTGTGAAAAACTCAGAAATACTAGGTGGATCAGGCAAAAAATCAGTTGGTCTTAATGACAATAAAAACTGTAGGCCTTGAAGTGGTGATTTTATTTTTTGTGCCTTAATGAGTTTTTTTCTCATACTTCTCTTATAACCAATAGGAGCATCCGAAGCACTCTCAACGCCTCCTGCTATTATGACTTCAGATTGCCCTGATAATATATTTCCAATAGCATCAGCTATGGCTCGATTGGAAGAAATACAGGCTTGACTAACGGTATAACATGGCACTGAATCTGGAATACCAGCAAGCAATGCGGATTCTCTTGCTACATTGTGTGTTTTAACATTGGAGACTACATTTCCCATAATGACTTCATCAATATCAAATGGGCTAATACCCGATCGAGTTAAAAGACCTTTAATAGCAAGGTGGCCTAATTCATATGTAGACAGATCATCGTATCCGGTTCCTGATCTTAAAAAAGGGATTCTGGCACCTTCTATAAATACGATATTTTTGCTAAAAGCCATTTTACTATCACTCCTGAGGTTGCATAGTTTAGAATAGAAACTAAAGATAAATTAATCAATATTATATCTCCAATATTAATATTAGAGTGCTATGAGAAGCAAAAGAAAACAAAGATTTTATTGTCAGACTATCCAAGAAGGTGCAGAAGAAATCATTCTGTCCGGAGATACAGCTCATCACTTAACTAAAGTTTTACGATTTAAGCCAGGAGACATATTGACAATTTTTGATGGAAGTGGTTTTGAATGGGATTCAAAAATACTGGATAAAAAAAGAAAGTCGGTTGTGGTTAAGTTACTCGCAAAAAACAAACCCATTGTGGAATCGCCATTAAAAATTACTTTGATGCAATCGGTATCAAGAAGTCAAAGAATGGATTTAGTGGTTCAAAAAGCAACCGAATTAGGAGTTCATCGAATCGTGCCCATGCTAACCAATAACTCAGTGGTTCAATTGGACAGTAAAAATGCCAAGAAAAAAATGGATCATTGGAAAAATATTATTATCAATGCTGCTGAACAATCAGGCAGAGTGACTTTACCATTAATAGAAGAGCCAACTCAACTGAATGAAACATTGCTACATTTGTATAAAAATGAACACGCCTTCTTTCTGGATACAACTGGAACAACAAACTTAGGATCAAAAAAAGCAGACAGTATAACTATAGCCATTGGTCCTGAAGGTGGCTTTACTGAGGTTGAAAAAAATATGGCAGATCAAGCTGGCTATCACATTGTAAAAACTGGTCCCAGACTCTTAAGAACTGAAACTGCACCAATTATGGCTATCAGTATTTTACAATATCTATATGGGGATCTAGCCAATTAGTTTAAGATGATGAGTATTAATATAAGAAAAAAATAATCAGTATGAAATTAGCAGTAATCATGGACCCGATCGATGAGATCATTCCTCAAAAAGATGGCACTTTGGATCTACTATTAGAGGCACAATCCAGATCTTATGAAATAACTTATTTTGAACAAAAAGACCTCAAAATAATGGATGGAAAAGCTATCGGTTCAGGCAAAAAATTACAGGTTGAAGACAACTCGGATAAATGGTTTTCATTCAAAGAAGATCATGAAACGGAATTGTCTTATTTTGACATTATCCTAATGAGAAAAGACCCACCATTTAATACTGAATACATCTATGCCACCTATATACTTGACTTGGCAGCTGCAGAGGGATCATTGGTGGTCAATCGCCCTGATGCTTTAAGAAATTTTAATGAAAAAGTAAGTATCAGTCTCTTTCCTCATGTAACTCCTAAAACTTTAATCAGTTGTGCAGAAAAAGAACTGAGAGGCTTCATTGCAAAACAAGATAAAACAGTGGTTAAACCCCTCGATGGTATGGGAGGTAAATCAATCTTCATCATTGATAAAAATGATCTCAACACTAGATCTATTCTTGAAGCGGTTACTTCTGACTTTACAAAAACTATTATGGCGCAAACCTATGTACCAGAAATCACAGCTGGTGATAAAAGGATACACATCGTTAATGGAAAACATTGTGAGGTTCTTCTTGCAAGAATACCCTCTGAAACGGATCACCGTGGAAACCTAGTTATGGGTGCTAAGCCTGAAGTACAGCCCTTAAGTGATAGGGATAAGGAAATATGCAATACCATTGCGCCTACATTAGTGGAAAATGGAATTCTATTTGCTGGAATTGATGTCATTGGAGATTTTTTAACAGAAATCAATATCACAAGTCCTACTGGCATGAGAGAAATTGAGAAATACCATCAGTATAGTGTTTCAGCGATTCTCTTTAATCAATTAGAAAAGATATTGAATGAAAAGTAATCAATCGATCATTGATAATTTAACCGGTCAATTACTGATTGCTTCGCCGAATTTGAATGATCCAAATTTTATTAAAACTGTCACTCTGATCTGTGAAAATAATGCGAAGGGATCACTTGGACTCATTATTAATAAACCTGCACAAAGCACTATAGAAGACATTTTTAACGAACTCGATATTCAAACCTTGGATGAATTCAATAGCATACCCATAATGCAAGGAGGTCCTATGGGAATGGAAAGAGGCTTTGTTATCCATAATGATGGTGAATACAAGCACACATCAATCATCAATAAACAATTCAATATCACTACTTCAAAAGATATCTTAGAGGACATATCAACTGGAAATGGACCTACAGATTCTCTGCTAATCCTAGGTTATGCAGGCTGGGGGGCCGGTCAACTGGAGGAAGAGCTAAAAACTAATTCTTGGCTATGTGCGCCCTCAGATGAAAATATCTTATTCAAAACGCCCTATCAAAATAGATGGGAGCATGCCATTCATAGGCTTGGTATAAATAGCAACAATATGTCAGATGAAATTGGCCATGCTTAAGCTTAAACAGTATTGAGTGAAATGAGTGCAAGTATTATAATAGGTTTTGATTTTGGTACGAAAAAAATGGGCGTAGCCATTGCACAAACCATTACAAATACTGCTACCCCTATGCCAGCAATAAAAATGGTTAATGGTCAGCCAAAATGGAATGAACTGGATGCAATCATTTCAGATTATAAACCCAATAAAGCCATCATTGGTCTTCCGGATTCAAAGAATCAACAAACTATAAAGCTCATCGAAAAAATTAAAATATTCTCATCTGCTTTAGAAAAAAAATATACAATTCCAACAATATTGATCAATGAGGGTTTTAGCACTCAAATGGCAAAACAAGAATTGAAAGAAAAGAGAAACTCTGGAATCTTAAAAAATAGAATTAAGAAAGGACAAGCGGATAGCACCGCTGCAAAAATTATTTTGGAGCAATGGCTCCAATCAAATTAATATGGCTATTGAAACATATAAGGATCAGAACTTTTGAAACATCTGCTTTATTTAAGAGATCTGAATAAAGACTTAATCGATGAACTCCTTGAGTCAGCAGAATATTTCTTATCGAAGAAGAATAATGTTTCGATGACAGAACAAATATTACAAGGCATTGATCTTGCTAATATCTTTTTCGAACCCAGTACAAGAACTCGCAGCTCCTTTCAAATAGCTGCGAGAAAACTAGGAAGCAATGTTCTGAATATTGATGAAGAGCACTCCTCAAGAACCAAAGGTGAAACAATCATTGATACAATCAAAACACTTGAGGCAATGGGTGTTACTTATTTTATAATTCGTCATAAGGAGCAGGGATTCTTAGAAACTGTCTTAGAGAAAATTGGAGAAGATTCGCACTTAATCAATGCAGGTGAGTCATCAGTGTCTCATCCAACACAAGGCTTGCTTGATCTTCTAACCATTAAAAGACATAAGAGTAATTTTCAGGACATTAAAGTAACCATAGTGGGTGATATCAAACATTCAAGAGTCGCTAGATCACTGGCAGAGGGTTTATCGATTATGGGGACCGGTCAAATATCCTTGGTCTCCCCGAATGAATTTAAGCCAGATATGAGCCATTATCAGAATGCGGATCATACCGATGACCTAGCAATTGGACTGAAACAAGCAGATGCAGTTGTAGCACTAAGAGTGCAGAAAGAAAGAATTCAAGAATTAAATAATGATATAGATTCTGGTCATTACTTTGAAGCTTATGGATTAACTGATGAGAAGATAGCAAATTGCAATGACAGAGTTATTGTCATGCACCCAGGACCAATGAATCGAGGCATAGAAATTTCCAATGAAGTTGCCGATGGCCCTCATTCAGTAATCAATGAACAAGTCACAAATGGTATAGCAATGAGAATGGCTCTATTATCCTTAATCCAGCGTAGGTATTCATCATCATGAATCAAAAGACTTCAACTGTTTTTGAAGAAAAAGCAAAGGTTATTTCACACAAAGAATACGCCGATCAACAATTTGTTCTAACTCTTAAGGCACCAAAGTCAGCATCAAAAGCAAAACCAGGAGAATTTGCATTTATCGATTGTGGAGAAAACCATCTACTGAGAAGACCGCTTTCCTACTTGAGAAATAATGCCAGCAACAACACTGTCGAATTTATGTATAAAATCTTAGGACCTGGGCTCGAAGCCTTAAGCAAATTAAAGCAAGGCGATCATGTGAATCTTATGGGTCCTATTGGAAATGGCTTTAGCCTTGAAGACCCTGTTAAACAACCAGTTATGATTGGTGGTGGTGTCGGCATACCACCAGTGCTATTTCTAGCAGAATATCTAAAACAGTGCAATGAAGCTTGCCAGCCCATCGCTTTTTTTGGCTCTGAACTACCTTTTCCTTTTGCTTTAACTCAGTCAAACATAAACATCGCTGGTGTAAAAAAAGAAAACAATACCACGATTCAATCCATGGAAAAACTTGATATCGCTTGTCGATTATCCAGCTTTTCTAATTTTGAAGGATGCTACCCAGGCTATGTTACAGAATTGGCTGATCAATGGTTGCGTGGTTTAACTAAAGAAGAGAAAGGTGAAGTAATTATTTATGCATGTGGTCCTGAGCCAATGTTGGCAGCCACCAGTAAATTAGCTTATTCTCATGGAGTGGACTGCAAGCTATCTCTGGAAGAATTTATGGCATGCGCTATCGGGGGTTGTGCTGGCTGCACTGTTAAAGTTTATTTACCTGAAGGTGAAGCCATGAAAAGAGTATGTGTGGATGGTCCAGTATTTGATGCGATAAGCATTTATCCCAATGAATCAGATTGAGAAGAACCACCTTTTAATACAGGCTAACATTGCAAAATTGATTGAAAATAACAATCTTGTGATTCAATCTCCTACTCTTATTGCAGTAACAAAAAAAAGGTCTATTGCAGAAATAAATACGGCCTATCAATTAGGTATTAATCACTTTGGTGAAAACTATCTTCAAGAAGCTATTGAAAAAATTAATTTATTTAAAGAACAAGCAACTTGGCACTTTATTGGCTCAATTCAATCAAATAAAACAAAATTAATTGCGAAGAATTTTGATTGGGTTCACACGATTACTCGAATTAAAGTGGCACAAAAACTCAATGAATACAGAACTTCAAAAATGCCATTGTTAAACATTTGCATACAAGTGAAACTCGATCAGAGTGATGTAAGAGACAGTCTATCTATTGATCAGATTCCACAATTAATGAAAGAATTAGACGTCTGCTCCAACTTAAAAGTTAGAGGATTAATGGGAATAACTCACCCTGATGCTTCAATGCAACATCGTGTTCAATGCTTTAAAAGATTAAAAGAAGCTTTTGATGCCATCAATCAAAGTGGCTATAGTATGGATACAATCTCTCTTGGAATGTCTGATGATTATGAATTAGCCATTCAAAATCATTCAAATATGATTAGAATAGGCACAGCATTATTTGGTATGAGAAAATAAATTTAGATTTTTTGTTATGTATGAGAATAAAAAAATAGGTTTCATAGGTGGAGGAATGGTTGCAGAAGCAATCATTCGAGGATTGATTCTGCATGGACACAATGCAGCCAATATTTATGTATCAGACCCCTCTGAGAAAAGAAGAGAATTACTATCGATACTCAATAAAAAATTGAACATTGATGTGAGTAATAATACCACTGTTGAACAATCTGAAATTGTCATCATGGCTGTTAAACCACAAGTTTTTATAGGTGTTGCAGAGGACATAAAAATCAGACAGGCTCAACAGAATACAATGATTATGTCGGTTGCAGCTGGAATTGAAATGAAACAAATGCAAAATATTTTTGGAGATAAAACAAAAATATGCAGAGTAATGCCTAATACACCTTGTTTGGTTGGCCAAGGAATATCGGCCCTAATACAATCCAATTTAAGTGAGTCAGAAATTGTTCTGGCTACTTATATTTTTAATTCTGTAGGAAAAACAATATGGATCCAAGATGAAGAATGGATGCACACCATAACCGCCGTTTCTGGGAGTGGACCAGCTTACTTTTTTCATATGATGAATGTCCTCAAGCTGGCTGGAAACAAAGCTGGTATTCCAGAAGAAATATCAAAAGCTCTTGCCATACAAACCGCCTTAGGTGCGAGTCATTTAGCGTTGAATAGTTCGGACGATCTTGAAACCTTAAAAAAGAAAGTCATGTCACCTGGAGGAACCACTGAAGCAGCATTTGATTCTTTAATGGAGAATAAGCTTGATAAGATATGGGAAGAAGCGATTGCTTCTGCGAAGCAAAGATCAATTGAATTAGGCGATCAGGAAGATTAATTACAACTCTTGGGAGAGATATAAAGCAAGATGCACCTTTTTTTATTCTTATTTAAAACACTGGTTGATTTACTGATAATTGGTTTAATGCTCAGGATATTCTGCTCACTCTGGATCAATAACACCAATCCAATTCATCAGGCCATTGTCTTGATGACTAATCCATTGATTAGTCCATTGTCACCATACATCAGAAACAAGAAACAATTGATACTTCTCCTAGTTGGTTTGTCATTAATGATTAAATTTTTCTCCCTCTGGTTTGCATTCTCCCTTTATTGTTTGGTAGGACTGAACCTACTTCAATTATTGGCTTTGAGTCTAATGACCTTGATAACCTTTGTTTTAAAACTCTTTTTCTTTGGTATTTTAGCCCATGCAATTTTAAGTTGGTTGGCTCCAAATAATTATAGCCCTGCATCGGATTTTATCAGACAATTGATCGTCCCGATTCTCGGACCAATACAAAAGAGATTGCCTTACCCAGCTGGTTTAGATTTTTCACCTTTTATTGCCATAGTGATCATCCAGGCTCTTATAATGATAGTTCCAATTAATAGTGTATTGACCCAAGTGGTCTGCACCAATTTGTATCAAATACTATAATATGAGTAGGGTATGAAAGTAGTAAAAGTCAATATTTATAAACACGATATGCAGCTCAAAGCACCGTGGGCCATTGCTGGAAGAGTTATGGAATCAGTTGAAAATATTTTTATTGAACTGACAACCGAAGAGGGACTTATTGGTCTAGGATCTGGCGCTCCCTCGCCCGATGTTGCAGGAGAATCAGTTGAAGATTCTCATGTAAAAATTAAGCATTTCTCTAAGAATTTGATAGGGGTTCATCTGGATGATGCAAACCATGTATTTGACTTACTAGAGAATAATTTAAAAAATTTCCCTGCTGCAAGATCTGCTATCGATATGGCAATCTATGACTTATTGTCTAAATCAGAAGACAAATCACTTATTGATCTACTGGGGAGATCAATAAGGACTCTTCCCACTTCGATTACAATAGGTGTATCTTCTTTTGAAAAAACTGTAGCTGATGCTAAAGCACATATTGATAATGGATTCTCTCATCTAAAAATTAAAATTGGTGAAAATGTCGATGAAGACATTGAGAAAGTATCCGCTCTTTTTGACATAAGCCCTGAATCTGTATCAATTCGTGTGGATGCAAATCGAGGCTACTCATTGAAAGATTTAGAAAAGTTTTACGATCGCACTCACCATTTAGGTTTGGAATTAATTGAACAGCCATTGGAAGTAGATAAAAATAAAGAAATGTTAAATTTTTCCGATGACATCAGGGCAATCTGTGTTGCTGATGAAAGTCTTCACTCACCCGCTGATGCCGTTGCTTTGGTTTCAAATCCAAAACCTTTTGGAGTTTTTAATATCAAACTAATGAAATGCGGAGGCATACATGAAGCCTTGAAAATTGCTAAAATAGCTGAAAATGAGGGTATTGCTTTGATGTGGGGTTGCATGGATGAAAGTAAAATTAGTATTGCTGCCGCACTGCATGCAGCATTCTCATCTTCTGCAACCAAGTATATTGATTTAGATGGTTTTTTTGATTTGGGTTGGGATTTAGTCAGTGGAGGTTACATTTGCAATAATGGGATGATGGAAACCAATGGAAAACTAGGATTAGGAGTCTTTTGCAATGAATGATCCCAGAGGCACTGCCTTTGTCTACAGTGGCGGTTTATTAGATGAGATACATGCTAAAACAGCCCATGGTTTGCTCAGATATTCTGAACGATTCAGTATTCTAGGAATGCTTGATCAAAAGTTTGAAGGTCGCTGTTCAGATGAGATAATCTCAAATTGCAAACTAAACATCCCAATCTATAAAGATTTTGAGACTGCGTGTCAGTCGTTAAATCAAAAGCCTGATTTTCTCGTAATCGGAGTTGCATTTGGAGGAGGAAAACTTCCCAATGAACATCGTCAGGTGGTTGTAGATGCTTTAAATAAGGGTGTTAATGTGGTCTGTGGATTGCATGAAGTTCTAGGAGACGATCCAGATTTTAAAATTATTGCTGAACAAAATGGTGCAGAGATTTTTGATATTAGAAAACCAAAAAATATCGATCAACTCTCTTTTTGGAGTGGAAAAATACTCAGTTTAGAAACACCCAGAATTGCTGTATTAGGAAGCGACTGCGCAGTAGGGAAAAGAACAACGTGTCAATTTCTAACCAAAGCATTGAATCAACAATCCATTAAAACAGAGGTTATTTACACCGGGCAAACAGGCTTTCTGCAAGGCTTCAAACATGGTTTTATTCTTGATTCAACAATGAATGACTTTGTTTCAGGTGAGTTAGAGAAAGCAATCTTGGAGTGTGAAAAAGAGAGTCAACCCGACTTGATGCTGATTGAAGGCCAATCCTCTCTCAGAAATCCATCTGGACCTTGTGGCTCGGAATTGCTCTTATCTGCTGATGTCCAGGGCGTTATTCTGGTGCATCCATTTGATAGGAAATATTTTGATAACTTTGAAGAGTTTAAATGTGAACTGCCCACTCTAATAGAAGAAATAGAATTAATAAAAAGTTATGGAAAAGAAACTCTAGGCATTTGCATCAATTGCAATGATAAAGACTTCAACTCTGAGACAATAGTTCAAGAAACTGGGATTCCTGCCATCAATCCAATTCATCAAAAACTTTCACCGATTATTGAGAAGATAAAAAATACTATTTTGTGAATACTTGGTGTTTAATCTTCAATACTATTGAGTTGGATACATAGAGTAAATCTGCAATCTTACGAACTAAATAATCTTCATGCTTATCAAGAGTATTATCCGAAACTGCTAATGTCCAGAGCAGAGCAATCACGTCTTCTTTTTGCTTGTGATCAAGAATGTCATGGAGATCTTTTGTAAATTCATGCAATGATACACTTTCATCTAATTTGTCTTCAGCCAGACTGAATAATAGTTTTGAATCCTCAGGGGTTAAGTCAAAATGTTTTTTCAATAAATCAACAATGGATTGATTCTCAGATTCATCTTGATGAAAATCAGCTCTAGCCATTTCAATCAAAAGAACGCCCACAGCTATTTGATGGGAGTTGAATTCAGCTTCAGTACTGAGCTCTTCTTTTTTTGATTTAAATAAATTGAAAAATGATGCCATCTATTTTCTTCCAAATAATTATAAGAATTGATGATAATCGATCTGTAAGAAGTTTTATATAGTTTCCAATTAACATAGAATGGTTCAATCATAAATAATTACGATATGAATACTGAAATAAATTCTTCACAAGCTTTAAAAATTGGCATTCTTGCCAGTGTATTTTTTACCATTCTTATTTGGGTGACTGATCAACTCTGGCTTCAAGAACCTATATTGTTGCCCAAACCAGAAGGGATTGCTTTTTGGTATAAGTGGCAATTGCTTGAACCCAGTTTTATGTCACGATTGACTGCTTGGATTCTTTTTCTTTTTCATCAATGCAGTATTTGGTGGCTGATTTATAAAGCACAGCAAAGCCAACCAAAATATACCTCTGGCTTGCATTGGTTTAATATTGCAGCGCTCATGGTTAATGCTATATTTATTTTGCTTCATCTTATACAAACTTCCATCTGGTATGATGGTTTGGCTCAAGATGTGGCTGAAGTCTCAGCTCAGTGGTCCGTGATTGTCCTATTATTTGTGGTATTGATTATGGAGAATCAAAGACGAGGAATGTTTTTTGGCAAGCCTTTAAATTTTGTTACAGCAGCAGCTCATGGATTGAGAAAATACCATGGCTACTATTTTGCTTGGGCTACAATTTATACTTTTTGGTATCACCCAATGATTATGACTCAAGGCCATGCCTTTGGTTTCTTTTACATGTTTTTATTGCTACTTCAAGGCAGTTTATTTTTTACCAAGGCGCACTTAAATTCTAAATGGACAACCTTCGTGGAAGTAATGGTTGTTATTCATGCTCTGATGGTAGCTCTTATGATTGGGCACAATTGGCCCATGTTTGTATTTGGATTCTTAGGTATTTTTATGGTCACTCAATTATATGGGTTGCCCATCAGCCAAAAAATGAGAATGTTCCTCTGGGGTTTATTTCTTGCTTTTTATTTTCTGGTCTATAATTTTCAAGAATGGGAAAATTTTTATGAAATTATTTTCATTACTTCAACAGAGTGGGGATGCGCAATGCTACTCTCAGCTTTGATATTATTTTTTCAATCCGATTTTATTAAACATTTGTTTACCACTAAAAAAATACAATCATGAAACTGCAATCCACTACATTCTTGAACAATACATTAATCCCGGATCGCTGTGCTTTTGGAATCAAAGATGAAGAAAAGCATATGGCACTTGGATCTAACAAAAACCCTCAATTATCTTGGTCCAAAATACCAAAAAATACCCTCTCCTTGGTTCTACTATGCATCGATACAGACGTTCCATCCTCTTTGGATGATTTCAATAAAGAGGGCCGGACGATCTCAAAAGATTTAGCTCGAGTTAACTTTGTTCACTGGGTGATGGTCGACATCAAGCCAATGAATGACAGTATTGAAGAAGGTGAGTGCTCGGATGGCATTACGCCAGGCGGCAAACAAAATCCATCTGGACCGGAAGGAAGCCGCCAAGGCATTAATGATTACACACAATTTATGTCTGCTGATCCTGAAATGGAAGGCAATTACTTTGGTTATGAAGGGCCATGCCCTCCTTGGAACGATGAATTAATTCACCATTATCGATTCAAACTTTTTGCTTGTGATTTTGATCAATGCCCAGTTGAAGGTGCATTCACAGAAGAAGATGTGAAAACAGCGTTAGAAGGACATATTATCGATGAGGTAGAACTTACCGGGTTGTATAGCTTAAACCCAGTTTTAGGTTGACGTTTCGAAAATGAATGAGCCACAATCAGGAAGACGTTCAACTAAATTTGGACCAACCAATTGACTGGGAGTCAGCGTTCCAAAATCGCCCTGGTAATTTTCCAGTAGGTGATTAGCACAAGTTATAGACCCATTAACGGTAACCTCGTAACCATTGTTTGTTTTTATGCGACATATTACTTTTTTGCCTGCAGCATTCTCCACCTCACCCCAAACATGCATGGGTGATTTCTGACGTTGGTTCTCATCAGGTCCTTTAGGGCCTTGATCTATCTTATTTTTTAGTATTTTTTGAACAACATTGAGTCCCATCAACCAACGCACATAATTGGCCAATTTCATAAACTTTAGAGCCGTTGCTGAAGTTGGCATATAGACTTCTATGTTTGGAATCAAAGTGCTATAAAACGCAGTGGAAATGTCCCCCCATGGAATGGCAACTGCCAGTTTTTCACCATTGCCAAAATCAATTTTTCTATCTAAAGCGCCAAGAGCAATGGTGGTTAGTTTTCCATTTTTTCTAATCTTGCAACCTTGCGGCATTCCTTCAATGCTTGTTTTAGCGGTGCCTCTACTGAAACTTCCATTGGAGTCAAATCCCATTCTTAAATAAATGGCATCTGGCATTTTTAATTTTAACTGTGCGGCCACACAATCGGTAGGAATCACATCAAAACCGACTCCAGGACAAATAACTATTTCTGCCTCTTTAGCTTGATGGGATAATCCTTGAGAAGCTTCGAAAACAGAAATCTCTCCTGTGATATCCAAATAGTGCGTCTTGGCTTTAATGCAAGCCTCCATCATGGGTTTAGCCGTGTTAGAAAAAGGTCCAGCAGAATGCACGATCACTGAAACATCTTTAATGCATTCAACTAAATCATTGTCCTCAAGAGAAAAGCATCGAAAAGGTAAATCTAATTCATCAGCCAATGCTTTAATACTCTCTTCATTTCGACCAGCCAAAATCGGTTTCATGCCTTGCAATTTAGCTCTTCGAGCTGTTAATTCTCCGGTATAGCCATTAGCACCATAAATCATCCATCCACTCATTCTGCTTCTCCATTTGATTCAAAACTTAATGCAAGTGAGTTGATGCAATATCTAAGACCAGTTGGCTGAGGACCATCGTTGAAGACATGGCCAAGATGGGCTTCGCAATTAGCACATAAAACTTCATCTCTCGCCATGCCATGACTTCGATCTGACTCTACACTCACTGCATCAGTATTCTCAATATCATAAAAACTTGGCCAACCAGTGCCTGAGTCAAATTTAGTTTCAGAATCAAACAGTCTATTGCCACAGCAGACACATATGTATAAACCTGAATCTTTATTAGCAAGAAGCTCTCCTGTAAAAGGTGCCTCAGTGCCTTTTTGTTGTGTTACAAACGCTTGATCCTCGGTTAGATGATCCAAGTTTATTTCATTCTTTTTGTCAGCATTCATAAACTCATTTTAAAACATTTAGAATGTGATGAGCGATTATTTTTTAAGAGACATGTTTATATAATCCATATTGCGATTAAACTAAGTGAATGGAACATAAAAAAATAAGTTTTTATAATTACTTACTTCCGAAGAACTGGATCATCAGTATTGTGTTATTAAAAGCCAGGTTAATCTCACTCCTCCCATTTAATTGGATTTTAAAGTTAGGGCATATACTGGGCATGTTGCTTTATTGCATCCCATCCAAACGATCCATGGTTGCTATGAAGAATATTGAGCTTTGTTTTCCAGAATTATCTGCATTTGAACAAAAGAAATTATTGAAAAAACATTTTAGTTCTCTTGGTATTGGCTTTCTTGAAGTGGCTATGGTTCGTTGGAAACCCAATAAAGTTTTAAAAAAACTCATAACAATTAATGGCTTAGATCATCTGAGGAATGCCATTAAAAAAGATAAAGGTGTAATTCTTATGAGCGCTCATTTTACTTCATTGGAAGTCAGTGCCTTAATTGGAAGAGAAGAGATAGCATCCGATCTTCCTCCCATGGTGGGTATGTATCGCTTAGGCAACAATCCAGTGATCAATCAATTCTTTCGTGAAGCTAGACTTAGATCCGTTGAAAGCTTAGTAACTAAGTTTGAAGTAAAAAGCTTAATCCAGGCTTTAAAAGAAAAGAAAATTATCTGGTATGCTTCGGATCAAAACTTCAGTGGTAAAAATGCAATCGAATTGGATTTTTTCAATCAAAAAGCTATGACAAACAGTGCGATTACTCGATTCAATGAAATAACAGGTTGTAGTGTACTTCCTTTTTTTCCTGCAAGATTGCCCAATCATCAAGGCTATAGTCTTAATATATATCCAGAAATTGAGTACACGGACCATCAAGATCCGAGAGAATACCTTATAAAATTTTATCGTGTCCTAGAAGAGCATATTAAGAAAAATCCCGAACAATATTATTGGATACACCGAAGATTCAAGTCTAACTTTGAAAATAAGAATCCATACCTATAAAAAAGACTTATGGATTGCCTTATCTGATTCTTGGTTTTCCTGAATAAGGGTTTCCCCTGCTGGTTGGCGGAAGACTACCAATATGCCTGAAATCTTTTTTCTCCATCAGCCTTCCATTAGGAGAAAAAGTTTTCCACACCCCCGTTGCTACACCCTCATTGTATTGCTCTCTTGCTTGAAGCTCTCCACTCTCATAAAAAAATTCCCACACACCATGTTTTTTTCTATTTTTTACTTCGCCAGAAACATAAATTTCACTATTTTCATGGTAAGCAATAAATGGACCGTCTGGGGGAAGCTCTTGTGCCCCTATATTGATTATGAATATAAAGAACACTCCAGAGAGCAGCATGAGTTTTTTGATTATCAGATGCATTGAAAAAATAATACGATATTTAACC
Organism: Gammaproteobacteria bacterium; assembly: GCA_029244925.1. GTDB lineage: Bacteria > Pseudomonadota > Gammaproteobacteria > Steroidobacterales > UBA11654 > CACPJA01. Next base: position 29,036 of record JAQWQE010000049.1, read on the forward strand.
TATATTTAATAGTGACATGTGCTGAATACCCATTGAATGGATTAATAAGAAGTCGCGGAAACTAAATCAATCCAACCTTTCTCTGGAAAATCTTGATTTCTCAATAAGGTCAATTTTAATATTGATTTTCTGAGCCTTCTCAGATTAGCACCAAGAATTTCCGGTGATGATTTTGAGAATCTTGTTTTATCAAAATCTAAGAAAAATACCTTATCATTGTCATCAATTTGTATGTTTTCAATATTAAGATCTTTATGAGCTATTCCTTGTTGATGGAACTTAGAAAGACACTGCCCAATTGATTGCCACAGTTCTTTAGTCATCAATTCTTGTCTTAATTTATCTCCCATGGACTGCACATTTGGAATCACTTGCGTCAAAAGATCCGCTTGATAGATTAAACCCGACTGCCTTACCCTAGCAGCTATCGGCACAGGCACAGGTAAACTCAAAGCATGCATCTGACTCAACAAATTCCACTCCATAAAAGAACGTGTTTCTTCTAGACCCAAATAAAGGTATTGGTCGTAAATCAATTTAGAGAGTAATCCGCCACGGCAATAGTGTTTTAAAGCACACGACTTTCCTTCTAAATCAATAAAGAAAACAGAACCTCTTCCTTTTTTATTTTCATCTAAGGTTTGGTTATTTTGCCAATTGGCTGAATTGAAAATATCATCGTTCACATCGTGAATTAAAGTATCATCGTATAAAATGATACTTTGATTAACTTTTAAAATTTTTTTACTCATACAATGAATTCTCTTAATGGTAGTTTAGCTCTAAAAAATATTTGTGTAATCAGATTATCAGCACTTGGCGATTGTTGTCATGCTTTAGCGATAACCCAACATTTACGAAATCAATTACCTCAAGCTAATATCACATGGATTATTGGCAAGACTGAGTACCAACTTGTTGATCAAATAACAGACATTCAATTCATCGTGGTTGATAAATCAAAGCTGTTTAAATCTTTAAAACAAGTCTTTTTAGCATTAAGGCATACAACCTTTGATGTGGTCTTAAATATGCATGCTTCCATGAGTGCAAATTTAGTAAGTCTAATGGTGAAATCAAAAAGAAAAATTGGTTATGACAAGACCAGGGCCAGAGATTTACAGAATTTATTCTGCCATGAATCAATACCTACAGAAAGCAATCAACATGTTTTGGATGGCATGCTTGAGTTCCCAAAATTCATTGGGATCGATTGCAATAAACCAAAATGGAACTTACCTATTTGCAAAAAAGCTGAAGACACTATGAGGTCTCACATCAAACTAGATCAAATCACCTGCGTGATCAGTCCCTGCAGCAGTCAACGTTATGGTGATCAATACAATAGAAGTTGGCCAATTGAAAACTACATTGAGGTCATCCATCACCTGATTAAAATAGATACGCAAGTTATTATCACGGGTGGCAACACAGAAATAGAAAAAAAATATTCAGAAGAAATCTCTAAAACTTTCCCAAACCAAATTACTAATTTAGTTGGTAAGAGTTCTATCAAAGAATTGGCTGCCATTATCAGCTTGTCGGATTTTATTATTTCACCTGATTCGGGACCTGCCCATATAGCCACAGTGACAAACACCCCAGTTATTGGCCTTTATGCTATGACTAACCCCTTAAGAAGTGGTCCTTATAATTCTCAAGAATGGGTTATTTCTGCCTATGAAGAATCACTGAACACCTTTATGAACACCAATTCTGAAAATGTAAAATGGGAACAGAAAATAAAACATCCCGAGGCCATGAGTCTTATTCTACCCAAGACAGTAACGCATTGTATTGATCAACTAATAGCGACCTTATAAACCGCTTCTGCTATCACTAAATCTTGAACGGCCACTCCAGTCAAATCTGCAACTGTTATCTGGTCAAAATGATTTCGACCTTGGGCTGATCCTTCAAATATTTGTCCTATTTCAACCAATTCATTGGGTTGTATCGTTCCTTTTTTTAAGGCTTGATGTATTTCACCCCTTAATTGATTCTGCGGAATACTATCAGCAACCACTATGTCTGCTCTGGATAAGATATCAGAATCCAATTCACATTTTTCCGGCGTGTCTGAACCTACAGCTGTGATGTGAGTTCCTGGTTGCACCCAATTGGATTGAATGATTGCCTTCTTTGAAGAAGTCGTGGTAATAATCAGTTTATTTTGTTTTATCACATCAGCCAAATCTTCATGTATTAACAATTCAGCGTCAAGATCAGAAAGATCCTGTTGCAATTTCTTACTCTTTTCTTTGTCTCGTCCCCAAACATTTATGATTTTAATTGGCATAAGTTCCATCAAGCATCTTGCTTGGTATCTGGCTTGAACGCCATTCCCTATAATAGCTACACTTTCAGTGCCTTCATTAGCCAAGAGGACTGAAGCCATAGCCCCTGCAATACCAGTTCTTAAATCAGTTAAGTTAGCTTGATCAATCAATATTGCTTTTGGAATACCTGTGACTATGTCAAACAGGAGCATCATCCCTTGCCCGGGCTTTACTCCTAATTGATTATTGCCAGAGAAGCCTGAAGCAATCTTAATCACGTAGAAAGACCCGCCTTTGATATACCCATATTTAATATGTACTTCGCCAGGTGGTTCCTCAAACAGTAGTTCGCCCACTGGAGGTATCTCTGCATTGCCATTGGAGTATTCAATAAATGCCTGTTTCATTGGCTCATGTATCTCAATTTGATCAAGCAAAGATGATATTTTCTCCCAATCAAGAACAATGGGTTGAGTCATGCAATAATCTCCTTTATTTTATCCATGCTTATATTGGCACCACAAATAATGATTAATACTCGTTTGCCTTTTAAGTGTTGTTTAAGTTTTATAAACCCAGCAACAGCCGTGCCAGCAGCACCTTCTATCATCATTTGATGTGAATCCATAAAAGACTTCATGGCGCTGGCAATTTCATTTTCACTCACCAAAATAGACTGATCCACTATGGATTGACAATAATCAAAAGTAATGGATCCACGTTCTAACGCTCCTGCAGATCCATCACTCAAAGTATCCAAATGGTTAATATCTATAATGTACCCAGCCTGCAAGGCATAATGCATAGCGGCTGAGTGTGCTGGGGAGCAAGCTATCACCTTTGTATTGGAATTTTTTTGCTTTAAATAGCCTCCAATGCCCGAAATTAAGCCGCCTCCACCAACACAAACTAATACAACATCTATCGACTGCATCTGTTCATAAGCTTCAGCAGCGGTGGTTCCTTGCCCAACAATTACATCATAATCATTGTAAGGAGAAAGGAATGGTAAATTATGCTTTTCTGCATATAGCCGGCCGGCAGTTTCTGCATCTCCAGATGTTTCTCCCTCAATCTTAAAGTCAGCCCCCAAATATTTTATTTTATTCAACTTTGCTGGAGAAACACTCTCAGGAAGAAATATCAATGTGTCTAAATTCAAAATTCCTGCAGCATAGGCAACAGCAGAACCATGATTACCAGATGAAGCTGTTATGATTTTTTTAGGATTTTCTTCGGAGAGCAGCATCAATTTATTACTCGCTCCTCTTGCTTTGAATGAGCCAGTGACCTGATAATTCTCTAATTTTAAAAAAACTTCTGCTTCAGATTCTTCACTCAAGGAAGGTGAAAATTGCAATGGTGTTCTTCGAATAATTTTCTGTATTCTCTCAAGAGCAATCTCAACGTCCTTATAAAAATTATCTTGCATTTGTTTGCACTCCCATTTTCTTATATATCTCTACATAGGAATCCGTCATTTTATCCACCGTATAATGTTTTGACTTCTCAATATTATTAAACTTCATTTTCTCATAAATTTCTTTATTGCTAAACAAGATCAATAACCAAGACATATAATCACCGATTGCATCCACTTCCACTAAGTAACCATTATTATCATGTTGAATAATTTCAGGTATCCCGCCCACATTAGAAGCAATGATAGGCAAACCAAAAGCAAGTGCATCGAGCAATATAGACCCTAAACCTTCATGCCGAGAAGGAAATAAAAATACATCAAATACCTTCATATAATCACCAACATTTTCAACGTATCCAATGACTTTAAGATTGCTTAACTTTTTAGCCTTCTTTGAGAATTCATTTTCATCTCTGCCCCCACCCACCAATAAAAAAATAATATTGGGATGACTTTTTTCCATTTTTTCTGCAAGAGAAAATATTTGATGCTGTCCCTTATGACTATCATCGAGAGCACCAATATGGCCAACCACGAATCTACCTCCGAACTCAGATTTTATTTTTTCAACATTAAATGGATTATAACTAAGTGACGAATGAGCACTGTTGATGATTTTGCTATCCAAAGAATGAATTAGGCTCTTTTCTATGCTCTCAGCAATATTGTGAGTCAAAGCAACAATATTAGATGCTCCTTGATAAATAGATGCATTCAATACATTATTTTTAGGAGGTCTTTGCACTCTCCTTGTGATCAAATAATTTTTTCTCAAAAATAAAGTAGACAACCAAAAAGCAAAGAAAGCTCTTGATTCATGGAAATGAAGAGTGCCTTCATTAAAAAAATACCTAATGCATGCAATCGTGTTTAACCCAGTTACATTGATCTCAAGATTTTTAATTCTTTCAGCTTTTTTTTGTAAATCTGAATTCTTTCTACAAACCAGTGATTGATTAAAACCTCTTTTAGATAATGCATCCATCAGAAGTAAGGTTTGCCTCTCTCCCCCTCTGAAGCCAGATGCTAAATTGATGTGAGTCAATCTTGAAAGACTTTTATCCATCAAAATCAATTATTTCATAAACTGTACTGCAATAAGGACATCTAGTTTCTTTGGATTCAACTTCGAGAAAAACCTTAGGATGTCCATCCCAATTGTCATTGCCAAGTATGGGACAGCATAAGGGCAGATCTTCTTTTTTTATTTGAATTATTTTTTCCTGATTGGCACTCATTTTTTAATCCTTATTTTAGTTCATGATAGACAACGGCAAACTATAAATCTAATCTATAAAAAAAGCCCCGCTAGGCAGGGCTTTAATTTTTGTAGACTAGGATGGTTTCTTTACATCATTCCGCCCATTCCGCCCATTCCGCCCATTCCGCCCATATCAGGCATTGGTGTAACTGGAGCATCACTTTGAGGAGCTTCACTAACCATTGCTTCTGTGGTTAGAAGAAGACCCGTCACAGATGCTGCATTTTGCAATGCGTATCGAGTAACTTTTGTTGGATCAACAATGCCCATTTCAATCATATCTCCATATTCATCTGTCGCAGCATTGTATCCATAGTTACCAGTTCCTTTTGCGACTTCATTTAGAATAACTGAAGCATCATTACCAGCATTGCTAACGATTTGACGAAGTGGCTCTTCTAATGCTCTTCTAAGAATACTGATACCCACATTTTGGTCATCATTATCGCCTTCAATCTCATCCAATGCAGTTTTAGCTCTTACTAAAGCAACGCCACCACCAGGAACAATACCTTCTTCAACAGCAGCTTTGGTTGCATTTAATGCATCTTCCACTCTGGCTTTCTTTTCTTTCATCTCAATCTCAGTTGCAGCACCCACTTTAATCACTGCCACACCGCCAGAAAGTTTTGCTAAACGTTCTTGTAACTTTTCACTGTCATAGTCTGAAGATGATTCTTCAATTTCAGCATTGATTTGACTGATTCTTGACTTGATATCAGCAGCCGTTCCAGCGCCATCAATCACAGTAGTATTTTCTTTAGTGATTTGAACTTTTTTAGCTGTTCCTAGGTCTTCAATGGTTGTTTTTTCTAAACTCAATCCAACCTCTTCAGAAATAACCTGGCTACCAGTAAGAATAGCGATATCTTGTAACATCGCTTTTCGTCTGTCGCCAAAACCAGGTGCTTTTACACCCGCAACTTTAACAATACCTCTGATGTTATTAACAACCAATGTAGCTAGAGCTTCACCTTCTATATCTTCTGCAATAATAAGCAGTGGTCTGCCAGATTTTGCAACGCCTTCAAGCAATGGCAAAAGATCTCTAATATTTGAAATTTTCTTATCAAATAAAAGTATGAATGGATCTTCCAGTTCAACACTTTGACTGTCAGGTTGATTGATAAAGTAAGGAGAAAGGTAGCCTCGATCAAACTGCATACCTTCTACAACATCAAGTTCATTTTCAAGACCAGACGCTTCTTCAACAGTTATGACTCCCTCTTTACCCACTTTTTCCATGGATTCAGCTATTATTTTGCCAATTGCAGAATCAGAATTCGCAGATATAGTGCCGACCTGTGAAATTGAATCATTTTCGGTACAAGGAGAAGAAATTGATTGAAGATTCTCAATAACAGCAGCCGTTGCTTTATCAATACCTCGCTTAAGATCCATTGGATTGAACCCAGCTGATACTGATTTTAATCCTTCTCTATAGATAGATTGGGCTAGAACTGTTGCAGTTGTTGTTCCATCTCCAGCAATATCTGATGTTTGGGATGCCACTTCTTTAACCATTTGTGCACCCATGTTCTCAAAGTTGTCTTCCAATTCAATTTCTTTTGCAACCGACACGCCATCTTTAGTGACAGTAGGTGCTCCGAAACTCTTATCTAAAACAACATTTCTTCCTTTTGGTCCAAGCGTAACTTTTACAGCATCAGCAAGAACGTTTACACCAGCTAGCATTCTTTGACGAGCGCTATCACCAAACTTTACTTCTTTAGCAGCCATTTGATTTTTCCTCTTTTAATTAATATATATTTAAATTATTTTGATGCATTAGCCTTCAAATACTGCCATCACATCATCTTCTTTCATTACAAGTAGTTCTTCACCATCCAGTTTGATTTCTGTTCCACTGTATTTACCAAAGAGAACTTGATCCCCTACTTTTAAGTCCAATGGTCTTAAATCACCATTGTCTTGAACCAAACCCTTGCCTACTGCAACAACTTCACCTTTTATTGGTTTCTCAGTTGCACTATCAGGTAAAACGATTCCGCCTGGTGAAGTTTTTTCTTCTTCCATGCGTCTTACAATTACTCTGTCTTGAAGCGGACGAATATTCATCTATAATCTCCTCAATTTGTTATCATCTTTTTAAATCAATCCCTTATTTAAAAGATTGCAATTTTAGCAGTCTCCATAGGGGAGTGCTAATGATAGGGATGGTTTAGAAAAATTCAAGTGCCAATGATGGATTTTTTAGTATTTTTTTAAATTTTGATTAAAGAGAAAAACTGAGTAAATGCTAACAAGAACAATAAAGATCACAATTCTGATTATATTAATACTGCCAGTAACGCTATTGGCACAACAGGTACTGAAACCTCAAGAGGCTTTCCCAGTATCGATTTCTTACCAAAATAATGTATTGCAAATCACGCATGAGATACAAAAAGGTTACTACTTATACAAAGATAAAATCTCCTATTCCGCATTAAATGATGATTTTGAATTAGGGAAAATAAAATTACCCAATGGCATTGAATACACTGATGAATTTTTTGGCGCAACAGAAATTTATCGCTCAGGGTTTACTCACTACCTTCCAATTAATATAAAAAATGAATCTATTGACACATTTAATATAGAAGTAAATTCACAAGGATGTGCTGATATTGGTTTGTGTTATCCACCTCAAAAATGGATTAAAACCTTTTCAATTACATTAAAAAATCAAGAAGCTGTAATCTCAAATAAAGAAGTACAAATTTCAGAACAAGCACGATTGGGAAATATCATTACTGATGGCAATATTCTTTTAGTTTTCTTCATTTTTCTAGGTCTTGGTTTTGGATTGGCTTTTACTCCCTGTCACCTTCCTACAATCCCTATACTCTCGTCGATCATTATTGGTCAATCAGGCAGTAATAGATTTAAAAGTTTATCGTTATCCTTATCTTATGTTGCTGGGATGGCTATCACATATTCTATTGCTGGTATTGCTGCTGCAATTGCAGGAAAACAACTTCAAGCTCTCTTTACATTACCCAGCATACTAAAGCCCAAGATTCCAAATAAAATAGAGATAGCTATGATGAATGTGGGCAACGTAAAGAGAGCTTGAAGTTGTTTTCCTGCAATTGCAGCAGCAATACCAGCAATAGAATATGTGATAGCCATCCCAGCTACATAAGATAAGGATAACGATAAACTTTTAAATCTATTATTTCCTGAT
>JAQWQE010000060.1 GCA_029244925.1 Gammaproteobacteria bacterium
AAAGTGTTCAATCCTTCATCCATCCAAGTCCACTGCCTTTCATCTGAATTAACAATCATAGGAAAGTAGATATGACCAATCTCATGAATGATTACTCCGATAAGAAATTCCTTTTCACTCCTAGAGTACGTCCTTGTTCCATTTTCATCAGCAACCGTTCTAGGCCCATTGAATGTGATCATGGGGTATTCCATACCGCCCACAGGTCCATTGACACTTTGTGCCGTTGGATAGGGATAATCGAAAGTATATTTTGAGTAGATCTTTAAAGTATGCATGACCACTTCTGTAGAGTATTTTGACCAGAGTGGTTCGCCTTCATTGGGATAGAAAGACATTGCCATAACCAAAGGATTCTCTTCTGAATCTTGTTTATAACCTGCAGCATCCCATATAAATTTTCTCGAAGAAGCCCAGGCAAAATCTCTCACATTTTCAGCCTTAAATTGCCAAGTCTTTTTATCTTTGGATCTTTCTTTTTCTATCTCTAAAGCCTCTTCTGGACTAACAATAAAAATAGGTGTTTCAGATTTTTCAGCTTTCTTTAGTCTTTTTCTATGCTCTTTACTTAAAATTCTTTCTGAATTTATAAGGACTCCAGTTGACGATACAATATGATCAGCAGGCACTTTGATGGAAACATCATAGTTACCAAATTCCAATGTGAATTCACCATTTCCAATGAACTCTTTATTATGCCAGCCTTCATAGTCACTGAATGCAACCAATCTTGGATACCATTGTGCAATCAGGAATATATCGTTTCCATCTTCAAATGTTTCATAACCGTTTCTGGAATCTAGAGCATTGGTCTCTCCAATATTAAAATCCCAATCTATTTTGATTAGAATGCTTTCATCCATCTTCAGTTTTTGGTTTAAATCAACTCTGACCATTGTGCCAACAATTTTTGTATTTACTTCTGAGCCATTGACTTTGATGCTTAGGTTTTGAATTCCACCTATAAAATCATCCATAAAATTGGTATTTCTCAAAGTGGAAAAGTTAATTTTATCGTTACTTGATATAGTTCTTGTTTGGAAATCAATAGAGTCTTGTTTAAATATGTTTTGATCAAGTTGGATCCAAATATATTTTAAGTCTAAAGGAGAATTATTGGTGTATTTTATAGTTTCTGATCCTTTTAAACTCCTTTCATCCTCAAACAGTTCAATATCTATTTTATAGTCAGCTTGTTGTTGCCAATACTTGTTAGTTGGCTCTCCTGTAGCAGCTCTGTATTGATTTGGATCTGGAAATATTTCATCAAGCTGCCTAAATTTATCTTCAAAGATACCTTTACTTTGATCTACAGGATGAGCATTTAAGTTAGCCATAAGACTAAATAAACATACAATCATTATCTTTTTCATAGCATTTAATTCTCAGTAATATTAATATCAAGATGGACCATAACTTAAGGATAATTATTAAGAAATGCAAATCAAATCTAAGAAATATAAAAATGATTTCTTTGAAGTCTATAGATGGAGCAATTATCGAATTTTTTCAAAAAACCAAATAATGCTTCTTGATATCTTCCTTTGAACCTGACAAGCTAAATTTATGGTTTCTTCAAAAGTACGGCTCTCCATCACTAAAGATTGGCTCCCTCGCTACACTGGGATGGAGATTGATGAATTTGGTGATTATGTTTTATTAACCAATTTCAGTGATTATGTGATTCGTTTTTCTGAAATGTTTGATTGTGAAATTAAAGGTATTGGAAGACCTATGCAGGCCGCTACAAATTCAGAGGGATTGAGCATTGTCAATTTTGGCATAGGCTCTCCTAATGCTGCGATTATTATGGACTTATTGACTGCGAGAGATCCAAAAGGAGTTCTTTTTCTTGGTAAATGTGGTGGTTTAAAGGAGTCTTCAGAAATTGGTAACCTAATCTTACCCATTGCCGCTATTCGTGGAGAAGGAACAAGTGATTACTATTATCCTCCTTAAATTCCTGCCTTGCCATCTTTTATATTGCATAAATTTGTTTCTGAGAAAGTTATTGAACAAAATCTTGAGTATAGAACGGGTGTCATATATACAACCAATAGAAGGGTATGGGAGCATGACGAAGTTTTTAAAAATCGTCTGAGAGATACCACTGCTATAGCCATAGATATGGAGACAGCAACAATATTTATTGTTGGACATTACAATCAAATTGCAAGGGGAGCTTTGCTTTTAGTGTCCGATACACCGGTTACACCAGATGGAATAAAGACAGGAAAGTCTGATCAAGTGGTTACTGATAATTGGCTACAAAAGCACTTGGATATTGGTATAAATGCCATGACAGAAATAGGGATGACTGGTGAAACAATCAGACATTTCAGATATTAAATAATTTAAGGAAAGTCTATTAAACTTATTACCGCAATAATAAAACCCTTTGCTTTAGAGAGAGTCAAAGAAAGTCTAATCAATATAGGTATTCAAGGAGTCACTGTTAGTGATGTTAAGGGTTATGGAAGGCAAAAAGGACATACGGAATTATATAGGGGTGCCGAATATCAGGTAGATTTACTTCCAAAAATTAAAATAGAAGTTGCTGTAACAGAGGAATTATCAGAACAAGCAATAGATGCCATAATTGATTCTGCTTCTAATGGGAGTATTGGAGACGGTAAAATTTTTGTCACCAGCCTTGAGGAAGTCATCCGAATAAGAACTGGTGAGAGAGGCAAAAATGCCATATAAGTTTAGAATATTTTTTTTGGATAGTGTTTCTTTGCTATAAGGAGTTATTTAAATGGAGAAACTAAACCCATTTCATTTAGCTATTCCTGTCACAGATATAGAGGAATCCAAAAGATTTTATCATAATCTTCTCGGAGCCAAGATAGGAAGGTTTAGTGATACATGGATTGATTTTGATTTCTTTGGTCACCAGCTCGTGTGTCATTTATCTCCTGCTAGTATTTCTGAGACATCAAATCCAGTTGATCAAGAGGATGTTCCTATTCCTCATTATGGTGTAGTTTTAGATTGGAATGAGTTTGAGGCAATCATTAAACAACTTGAAGAAAAAAAGATTAATTTCATTATTAAACCAACCATTCGTTTCAAAGGAGAGGTGGGAGAGCAAGCTATAGTATTTCTAAGAGACCCTTCAGGAAATGCGATTGAATTTAAATCGTTTCGTAATATGGATAATTTATTTAAAGCAGAATAAATAGTCTTGTACTGTTCCAATAATGATCAGATAATAATAATCACTAATTAATAGGAGGAATGAAGTGCCTGAAAATATTTTCTTCAATGGCGATATCTTTGGAATAATCGATAATGGTATTTTAGCGTTGATTTCAGTATTCGGTATAGATATTGAAAAAAGGCTAGGGGGGAAAGGAGTTTATGGAGCATTATTTGGAGCTTTAATTGGTAATGCTATCAGTGATTTTGTCGCAGCTCTCATAGATCCTTCAACCAGTGATCTTGCATTAGGTGTGTTTGCAGGTTGCATGTATGTGACGATTCTTACTTATATCTATGTGAGATTTTTCAAAAAAGACAGTTTATGAAATTGAGTGCAATTGAGAAATGGCATCTTTGTATCAACGAAAAAATAGTTGACTCTGATGCTCTAGATGAAAGCATTAAATTTTACTCTCCATTTGTTTTCAAACCTATAGAAGGAATAGAGAAGGTGACTCAGTATCTCAATGCTGCTAACTCTGTAATAGCTAATGATGATTTTAAATACACTGAAGAGTTGGTTGGTGATGACACTGCCTTTTTATCATTTGAAACAAAAGTGAGTGATCTGTATGTTAATGGCATTGATTTTTTGACTTGGAATCAGGACCAAAAGCTCACTGAATTGAGGGTATTCATAAGACCGTTTAAGGGGCTCACCGTTGTAAGTGAAATGATGATGAAGTATCTTTGATCATAATTAAAGAAAAAAACACAAACTTGTATCAATATTGGAGAGCAAATATTCGCTTAGTATTGGGACTTCTTTCCATATGGTTTTTGGTGTCCTATGGTTGCGGTATTCTCTTTGTTGATTTTTTAGATCAATACACCTTTTTCGGTTTCAAACTAGGCTTTTGGTTTGCTCAGCAAGGCAGTATTTTTGTCTTTGTTATTTTAATTTTTATTTACATTCAACAAATGAAAAAATTAGACCTTCTATACAAACACAAGAATCGAGAAAAAGACTAAAGTGTCGGTTCAGTTATTAACTTATATTTTTGTGGGTATTTCTTTCGGAATATATTTATTTATAGCTATTCGTTCGAGGGCCAATTCTACCAGTGAATTCTATATTGCTGGAAAGGGTGTTCATCCTATTGCTAATGGAATGGCAACCGCTGCTGATTGGATGTCTGCGGCCTCATTTATTTCGATGGCAGGCATTATTTCTTTTATGGGTAGAGATGGATCCGTTTATTTAATGGGCTGGACAGGCGGTTATGTTTTACTGGCTCTTCTATTGGCACCGTATCTAAGAAAATTTGGACAATTTACAGTGCCTGATTTTATTGGCACCAGATATTATTCATCCTTTGCAAGAATCGTAGCTGTGGTTTGCTTGATAGTCGTTTCCTTTACTTATGTTGCAGGTCAAATGAGAGGAGTAGGTATAGTTTTTTCTCGATTTTTGGAAGTTGATATTAATACCGGAGTTATGATTGGCATGGGAATAGTATTTTTTTATGCTGTTTTGGGTGGTATGAAAGGGATTACTTATACCCAAGTTGCTCAATATTGCGTTCTAATTTTTGCTTACCTAGTACCCGCTGTCTTTATCTCAATTCTAATTACTGGCAATCCAATACCACAATTGGGTTTTGGAGATCAGGTCATAGACGACCCTCAATATTTATTAAGTAAATTAGATGGCGTTATGACTCAGCTTGGATTCGAACCCTACACATCAGGTATCAAAAGCACCATTGATGTTTTTTGTATAACTGCCGCACTGATGTTGGGAACAGCTGGCTTGCCTCACGTTATAGTAAGATTTTTTACAGTGCCCGATGTTGCCGCTGCAAGACAGTCTGCAGGATACGCTTTAATTTTTATTGCCATACTTTACACAACAGCTCCAGCAGTTGCCTCTTTCGCCCGATTGAATTTATTTGAATCAACACATAATGTCTCGTATGAAAAAGCACCTGAGTGGTTTAAGAATTGGGAAGATATAGGTTTGATTGCTTGGAAAGATAAAAATAATGATGGAAAAATCCAGCATGCCAATGGCAATGCCTTTGAACCTGCCAAACCAAAATTTAATGAAAAGAAAGGAGTTTACGGACAGCGATTGATCATCAATGAAGCAAATACAACCAATAATAATGAAGTGTATATAGACCGAGATATTATTGTTTTAGCGAACCCTGAAATTGCTCAGTTACCCCCATGGGTCATTGCTTTAGTGGCTGCTGGAGCATTAGCAGCAGCATTATCAACTGCGGCAGGGCTTTTATTGGTTATATCCACAGCTGTTTCACATGACTTGTTGAAGAAAACATTTGCAAAAAACATCACTGAGAAAAAAGAGCTTTTATTCGCAAGACTTTCAATTTTTGTAGCGATTATTATTGCGGGTCTTTTTGGTATTTACCCTCCAGCATTTGTGGCACAAGTGGTTGCCTTTGCTTTTGGACTGGCAGCAGCAACTCTATTTCCTGCTATTTGCATGGGTATATTCTCAAAGAGAATCAATAAACAAGGTGCGATTACTGGAATGTTGGTAGGTCTTATTTTTACCCTTAGTTATATTATTTATTTCAAATTTTTATTCCCTGAGATGAATTCTAGTGAGTATTGGTTTTTAGGCATATCACCAGAGGGAATTGGCTTTATTGGAATGCTATTAAATCTCTTTATAAGTTTCTTGATTTCATTCTCAACTGCACCACCACCCAATGACATTATTGAAATGATTGATGAGATTAGACAGCCTTAAAATAGTATCAATTAAAAGCGTTTCTGTAAAAGCTATCCTTTAGCTTCAATATCACTTCTTTGGAGGGACTAAGATTAATTTAGATGTTATTTTTATGTAATTTATATACTCTGAATCTAAGCCCCATTTCTCTTTGGCCATGCGATCTAGTATAGGTATCCCACTGACTTTGGTAAGCAGAAAATAGACAAAAATAGGTGATATTAAGGTTACTAATTGCCATCCAGACAATACTGGAAATGCGAGAAGAGCTAAACCAAACCAAAGGATAATTTCACCAAAATAATTTGGATGCTGTGACCATGACCAAAGACCTGATGTAATAAAACGACCTTGATTGTTTGGATCTTTTTTAAATTGTGACTTCTGAGTGTCAGCAATCACTTCTACTGCAAAGCCAAATAGCCATAAAGCGATCCCAATATAACCCAGAATATTTAATTCTATGGTTGTGTTAGAGGTTAGTGCAGCAAGACCAGCTGCCATTGTTACCAATACCCAAAGTCCGCCAAGCGTCCACGTTAAAAGAAACCATGTAAACTTGGTTTTCATCACGGTAAAACGTTTGTCTTGCCCAACAGTTTTAACTCGCCAAAATAAAAATGAGCCCAGTCGAATCGCCCACAACATTATCATGGAGCAAATAATCCAATCTCTGATGTCTAAAGAAGGATTCAATAGAATCGCTGTAATGACTGTAGCAATATAGGAAAGAGAACCTATTAAATCAAAGTAATGCTCGGTTTGAAATGCATAAGAGGGTATGAAGATAGTCCAGTGTAGAACAAACCCTATGACCCCACATACAGCAAATAATGGTAGACCCTCAAAACTCAAACTTCCTTGGCTGCCAGAAAAAAGAATGAATGCAGCAATGATTAGTGAGATTATAATACCTATTAGACTTTTTGATTCTGTCATATTAAATTCCTTTTTTTACGTCTTAAGTCGCTCAAACCATTTTGATTTGTCTTGGGGAGTAAAATTATCAATTACATCCATTGCCTCATCAATCGAGTCAGCAAAAATGAGTTCATCAGATGTGGATTGGGGAAGAAAACCTTCTTGAACAGCGTGTTTGACAAAAGTTTGTAGTGGGGCGTAATAATTTTCAATATTGAGCAAAATAATTGGTTTGGATTGAATGCCAAGTTGATTCCAGGTCAATGATTCAAAAAATTCTTCCCAAGTGCCAATTCCTCCTGGTAGGCAAATCACTGCTTCCGATCTTTTTGCCATTTCTAGTTTTCGTTGGTGCATTGATTCTACAACCACAAGTTCAGTTAAACTCTTATGGCCAACTTCAACAGCATTGAGCTGCTCTGTTATCACTCCAGTTATATGTCCACCATGTTCAACAGCAGCATCACCCAATACACCCATTAATCCAACACTGCCTCCTCCATAGACAATACGATATCCTTTCTCAACAATTGAAATGGAGAGTTGATGGGCTGTTTGACGATATATTGCTCGCTCACCAAAACTCGATCCTGCAAATATACAAATTGTTTCTATCATAACTATGTCTTTATTATTGATTTTATATTTTATATTAAGAAATAAGGCACTAAATAAATACCTGCCAGTGAAACAATGACAATTGCTATTAGGTTGATGACTATGCCTGCTCGCATCATTTGAGGTACTTTGATTAATTCAGAGCCAAATACAATGGCATTGGGAGGTGTGGCAACCGGTAACATGAAGGCACAACTTGCTGCAATGGCAATTGATGCAGTGAGTAACAATGGATTAAATCCAAATTGAGTTGCAATAATTGCAACGATGGGTAAAAAAGTAGCTGTTGTTGCAAGGTTTGAAGTTAGTTCAGTTAAGAAAATGATTAAAGTTGTAAACAGAAGTACAAGTAGGAAAATACTCAAACCAGTAGGCATCGAACTCCCAATCCATGCTGCCAATCCAGAACTTTGTGCAGCGGCAGCTAAAGACAGTCCTCCACCAAATAATAATAAAACTCCCCAAGGCACTCCAGCTTCAGCATCCTTCCATTCGAGTAGATTATTTTGATTACCGCCACCGTTGGGTGTTAAGAATAAAATCAAACCACAGAGCATTGCTATACCTGGATCAGTAAGACCTTCCAGTCCAGATATCCCATTGATTGATCCTCTAAAGATCCATAGTAGGGCTGTGCAAATGAAAATGAAAAATACTCTTTTTTCTGAAGTTGAAATCTTTCCAAGATTGTTTCTCATAGAAAGAATTGTTTCTTGAGTTTGATGCGAAGTTTCAAAATTAACTGGAAAACTAAATCGAGTCAGGCTTAGCCAAGTCAGCGGCAAGAGAATCATACTCACAGGTAGACCCACTTTCATCCAATCTACGAATGAGATGGAGACGTTGTATTGCTCTTCCATAAAACCATTCAATGCCATATTGGGAGCAGTTCCTATTAGGGTAGCAATACCTCCTATATTAGCTGCATAAGCTATTCCTAAAAGAAGAGCCACCTGAAAATTAGCTTTATCATCATTGCTCAGTTCTGCCATCGATTCATTGATAACAGCAATAATTGCTAGACCAATAGGTAGAAGCATGATTGTCGTTGAAGTATTCATGATCCACATGCTAAGAATGCAGGAACTTAACATAAATCCACCAATAATCGATTTACCTCTGGTGCCTGTATATTTTAAAACCGTTAATGCCATTCTTTTGTGTAAGTTGCATTTCTGTATGGCTATGGATAAGAAAAATCCACCGAGGAAGAGAAAAATATTTTTATTGGCGTAAGGTGCTGCCGTTGCCTCAATACTAGAGACTCCTAGCAATGGAAAAAACACAAGTGGAATTAAAGCCGTTATAGCAATGGGGACTGCTTCTGTTGCCCACCAGATCCCCATCCAAACAAAGACAGCTGCTGCTCTTTTTGCCTCGATTGGTAGTGATTCACTGCCAGGGAGGAGGAGAATAATAATTGCAGCTATTAACCCAAGTATAAAGCCAACTTTTGATTTCTTTTTATCTGACATTGAACCTTATGCTATAAAAAAATGAATTTTAGGATACTACACCTCATAATTGAAATCTGATAAGAATTCCATGAATTTTTTTGTGGCTATTGCAAAAGGTCTTTCTTTTAAATACATCAAGCCTATCGTAAATTCTAATTTGGGTATGAGAGGCTTAATACTGGATCCTCTAAATTGACTTACTTTAGCAGTAAACTCATCCAATATGGTATAGCCAGAACCATTATTTACAATCGCTGCAGCCATCTGGTAGTTATCCGAAGTAATGGTTGATTGTAAGTTAATATTATTTTTCTCAATATATTTTTCAATCTTTTTACCCAATGGACTTCTGGAGCTGAGTTTGATAAATGGAAGGGGTGCATCATTCTTTGTCTTATTATTTGGTTCAAGTATTACAAATTTACCACTGGTTAAACCCATCAAACCTATTTCTTCATCCTCTTGATGATCTTGGGCTATCGCTATATCTAATGAGGTGTCTTTGATTTTATTTTTTAAGTCTAAATAATGAAGTGACGAAATTTCAAAACTTACATTGGGATTATTTTTTTTAAAACCAGCAATAGCTTTAGGTAAAAAATCAATGCCAAGAGAAGGGGTGCATGACACCCTTAATTTATCCATGGGAAATTCAGTTAGACTTTCTGATATCTGATTGATATCTGTTAATACTTCTTCCATAATAGCGGTGTGTTTGAAAAGAATATTCGCTTCAGGAGTGGGAACTAGCTTCATACGAATTCTCTCAAAAAGACGGAATCCAAGTTGTTGTTCCGCATGAGCGAGAACTTTACTCACAGAAGGTTGAGATACATTTAAAAGTTTTGCTGCAGATGTTACTGATCCTGTCTTATAAACGTTATTAAAAACCTCAATATGCCTTGTTCTCATGATTTACTCCATAGATAGTGTTTATAACATACTATAACATTAAGTTATAACTTATGATAAAAGAAGAATAGTCTAGTTAAGTCAGTTTTAGAGGTTATATGCTATATTTAAAGTCTAATAACTTATATCGGGGAATATAATGAATCGAGTAAATAAGAAATTTGTAGCTTTAATGGCTTTAATTTTATTTTCAGCTCAAGGGATATTGGCTCAAGAAGACGCTTCTCAGCAAGTTGAAGAAATAACTGTCACAGGCTCACAAATCAAAGGTGCAAAGATTTCTGGAGCTCTTCCAGTCTCTGTTATCAGGATAGAAGACATTGAAGGTTTGGGCGTGGACTCTGGCGAGGAGTTGCTAGAGAATATTGCTGAGAATGGCATGAATCTTTTTAATGAGTCTGAGAATGCATCGGGCGGTGTTAATTCAGCTCGAGGTGATATGGGTGCTTATAACTTAAGAAATATGGGCACAGGAAATACCTTGACTCTCCTCAATGGAAGAAGATTGGTTAATTCTCCTGGTTATCAGACTGAATTAATTGGTGGTGATTATGTTCCTGCTATGACTGTCAATTCAAACTTAGTGCCTGTTTGGGGCATTGATAGAATGGAGATTCTTCGTGATGGTGCTTCTGCTATTTATGGTGCTGATGCTGTTGCTGGTGTTGTTAATAATGTATTGCAAAAAGATTATGAGGGATTTCAGTTTAGAACTAAGTTCGGCTGGTTTGATAATTTTGATGCTGAAGACAAAACTTTTACTGGTAAATTTGGTAAAAACTTTAACGATGGTGCAACCAATGTTAGCGTTTTCTTTGATCACTACGATCGAGAGCCAATCAATGCACAAGAAGATCCAAGATGGGGTAATTCTGATCACAGACAATGGACAACTTGTGACTTAGCTGATGGTACAGATCCAGAAGGAAGATGTCTTCCAAAGGGCTCACCTTGGGCAAATTCAAGTTCGTTTAGAAACACTAGTGCGAATAATTTTTATGGACAATTTGATATGGTTTCGTCCAGTGAACATGGAAGTAGTAATGCTTATAATCATGTCTTTACAGATTCTAATGGTGAGTTTGAAGTATTTCCTTTAGGGGATTCTCGTTGTAGTAATAGATCCAGCCAAGGTGGTGAAGTATTTGATACAGGATATGGTACATGTATAGCTCAAGATGGTAATGGAACAGAACGATACAATCTTTGGGGATTGACTGATGCAAGATCTGATTTGCAAAGAAGTAATGTCTTTGTCTATATCAACCATGATTTAGGCAATGGAATAGAATCCTTTACAGAAGCAAGTTTTTATACATCCGATTATAAAATTACTAGGCATCCCTCCGCTCCATTCTCTTCAGTCAAACACAGAGTAGGACCAGACAATTATTGGCTTAACCAAATGAAATTAGCAGATGGAACAGCACTATTTGCTGGTAAACAACTTTATGTTGATAACTATCGATTCGCAGAAAAAATGAGAAGGGTTGAAGTTGAGAAAAAGACTTATCGATTATTGCAAGGTTTTAGAGGTAGTTTTGATGAATGGGATTGGGAAGGAGCCTTCCTTACCTCAAAAGCGACTACCGATGATATAACTAAAGATAGAATCTCTAATAGTCTTTTGAAAGAGGCACTTATGGACTCAACTCCAGCTGCTTATAATCCTTTTTCTGCTGGTGTTGACTCGAATATTGAAAGAACTCTTATTGATGTTTATAGGATAGGTGAAAGTGAACTGACCATGCTTGATTTTAAAGTGGCCAATAATGAAGTAATGGAGCTACCAGCAGGACCACTTGGGATGATGTTTGGTTTTGAGTACAGACATGAAACCGTTTTAGATGATCGTGATCCAAGATTGGATGGCACAATAAATTATATTGATTATGAGAGCGATACTTACCCAGAAGTTTCAGATGTTGTAAACTCAAGTCCAACCGGCGATGTTTCTGGCAAACGTAATGCTATGTCTTTGTTTGCAGAAGCTCAGCTTCCTCTAGCTGAAAATGTGAATGCCCAATTTGCAATGCGTTATGAAGATTTATCCGATGTGGATAGAGCACTCGTTGGCAAAATTGCCATAGGTTGGGAGATCACCGATGGTATTTTATTTAGGGCCTCAGCTTCTACAGCTTTTAGAGCTCCGAATATTATTCAGATCAACGAAAAAATTGTTGTTAGATCTGGCACGCGGAATGATTATGCTATGTATCGAGTCGAGCAGTTGAATGGTTTGGATAAGGATGATCTTAATTCAAGACTCTCCATGCAAAGGCAAGCAACAGGAGCTAATAACTTAGTCTCTGAAGAATCTGAAAATACCTCTATTGGTTTTGTTTTTTCTCCCCCACAAGTGGATGATTTAACTATCACAGCTGATTATTGGTCTATAGAAAAAGAAAATACCATTGGTCTCTTTGGTAGAGATAATCATACTGTTGAGGATATGTCTCTTCGTTTTGCTAATGGCACTAATAACTGCGATAGTTTTGTAGGTAATCCAGCTGTTGTAAGAGACGCTCCAGATCCCGATGAAGCGGCTTATTTTGCCGCAGCAGGAGTCTGTGCTTTTGGTAATGTAAAACACGTTGAGGATAACTACCTGAATCTGGCAACCAGAACGATTGAAGGTTTTGATGTCGGCGTTTATTACAATGTTGATACCGGTTTTGGTGATATTGGAATTCGCTATATTGGAAGCTTTATAGATAAATTTGAACAGATTCCAGGCGGAGCTTTCCAAGCTTTAGCTCAGCAGCAAGCAGCAGGACAAATACCTGCTGATATTCCACTGAGTGGTTTTGGTGATTTACTTCTAAAGGACGGTAATTATGACAATAAACATTCTTTAAGAGTCTCCTGGAGAAAAGGACCTTATGGAGCTACATTGACTGCTCTTCGTAAAGGTGAATTTTATCAAAATAGCTTGACCTTAAGCGATGGAACTAGATTTATGATTGACTCAATGACAACTATGGATATGAATCTTAGTTATCGTTTTGATATATCCGATTATAATTCTAGACTTACATTAGCTGTTAAAAATCTTGCCGATGAGAGAGCGCCTTTAGCCGATCGGTATTATGGATATTTTGCGGATGCTCATCAAGATTTAGGTAGAAATTACTACCTTGATTTTAGAGTCAGCTTCTAAGAAGTACCTGACAGATAAAAAGGGAGCCTTGGCTCCCTTTTTTTATAAGGGTGGTGGAGTCGTACTTTACTTAAAGCCAATTATGATTTAGCTATCTATAAAGTTACACTAAATAATACAATTCTTACTTATAAAACAATGTTCAAATATCTATTAATTCTTTTACTGCCATTGAATGCTTTTAGCCAACAAAGCTATATCGATTATCAGTCTCCTTATCATCCAATTATCAATACCAGAGGAATGGTAGCCTCTCAAAATATTGAATCGTCTAATATTGGTTTAGAAATTTTAAATAAAGGTGGCAATGCTATTGATGCTGCTGTGGCTGTTGGATTCTCTTTGAATATTACTCTTCCAAGAGCAGGAGCTCTTGGTGGAGGGGGTTTTATGCTTGTCTATATTAAAGAAAGAGAAGAGTTATTTGCCATTGATTATAGAAGTCAATCTTCCTTAAATGCAGATCTTAAAAGTGTATTTAAAGTTGATTTACCAGAGGACTATGAGAGAGCAAACTTTGAAACAGTTAAATACGGTTACAAGGCTTCTAATATTCCAGGAACGGTTTCAGGTTTACTTAAAGTGCATAAGGAATTTGGTAAGCTACCTCTTTCCGAGATTCTAAAACCTGTCATCAATCAAGCGAGAGAAGGTATTTTAGTTTCTTATGATTTAGAGAAGTCTATTGGTAGCACACCACAATTATTGAATGATTTAGAATCAAAAAGTATATATTTTATGAACGATGAGCCATTAAAAGAAGGCTCCATCATGAAAAGGCCTGATTTGGCTAAAACAATGCAATTAATTTCTGATAATGGTTTGGATGGTTTTTATAAAGGACCTATAGCACAAAAGTTTGAAGAGGCAATGAGCTTGAATAATGGATTCATAGATGCCAATGATATGAAAAACTACGAAGCAAGATTCACTGATCCAATTGGTATTAACTATCGAGACAATAAAGTTTTTACACATGGACCGCCCTCAGGCGGTGGACTGGTTCTATTGACAGCACTAAGCTTGCTTGAGGTGTATGATTTAAAGAAGTATAAAAGTAATTCAACTAAAACTTACCATTTATTGGCTGAAGTCTTAAGAAGAGGGCATAACAATCGATCGCATCAGATTGGTGATCCATCCTTTTATAATGTTCCTATGAAAAAATTACTTTCAAAACAAAGAATCAAACAACTATTCAATGGCATGAACCTCAATAAAGCCACTTCAGCATCCAAGGTGAAGCCACTAAGAGTAAGAGAGGAAGGCAAAGATACAACTCATTATTCCATCATTGATGAAGATGGTAATGCGGTTTCAAACACTTTTACATTGGGGTATTCATTTGGATCAGGAGTCACTATACCAGGCACTGGTATTTTGATGAATAATCAAATGAATAATTTTGCTTATCGTTATGGCGATCAATCAATAAAAGGAAGAGCAGCCAGTCCTGGCAATCAATTTAAACCCGGTAAAAGACCTATGAGTACCATGGCTCCAACGATGGTCTTTGATAAACAAGCTCAGTTGACATTAATTACGGGATCACCGGGAGGCTCATTTATTCCGGATGCCATACTTAGGGTGGTCACTGGAGTTATAGATTTTGGTTTGAATATTGGAGAAGCAACGATGTTGCCAAGATTACATAAAGATTGGCCTTATGCTGAATTGGAGTATGAGTCAACAATCAGCTCCGATATTCTCAATGATCTTAAAAAAATGGGACATAAAGTTGAAGCTTCAAAAACAATGGGGAGCACTCAAAGTATTCATATAAAAAATAATATAAACTATGGATTCTCTGATCTTAGAAGACCAAATTCAGGAGTGGCTAAACAACAGTGAGTAATTTTATAAAGTAAGTGGTAAACATATGATTCAAATGAAAATAGTCTATTGGTTGGTTTTAATCTCAACTTTCTTGGGTATTTATTATCTAGGATCAAAAACAGATTTAAAGCTCTGGGGTAGGGTTATTATAGCCCTTGCTTTAGGAATCATTATTGGATTTATTTTTGGTGATCTTGCCGAAACCTCAAAATGGATAGGAGATTTATTTGTAAGACTCATTAGAATGCTAGTAGTTCCATTGATATTCACCTCTTTAGTTTCAGGTGTGGTGGCAATGGGCGATCCAAAAAAACTAGGATCCATTGGAATAAAATCAATCGGTCTTTATTTAATAACCACTTTGTTTGCCATTATTATTGGTTTAATACTGGGAACCATCTTTAAGCCTGGTAACGGCATAGACCTTACTGGTGTGGATCCGTTCACATCAGGCGTTGCCTCAATGAGCGTTGCTGAAAGATTGTTTGGCATTATACCCATGAACCCTTTTTCATCTCTTGCTAATGGAGAAGTTTTACCAATCATCTTTTTTTCAATTCTTCTTGGAATAGGAATTATTATGGGTGGCGATAAAACCAAGTCTTTAGGTAATTTTTTCTCAGCTGCTGCAGAAGCAGTATTAAAAATTGCTCATATGGTTATGCAAGTGGCTCCTTATGGTGTTTTAAGCTTGGTCGCATGGGTCTCAGGAACAATGGGTTTGGCCGCGTTACAGAATTTACTTGTTCTTACAGTCATTCTCTATATGGGTTGCCTGTTTCATATGATATTTGTGTACGGTGGTTTGATTAGGATTTTTGCTAAATTGCCATTAAAAAACTTCTTTAGAGGAATACTTGATGCACAAGCCGTGGCGTATTCAACTTCCTCTAGTTCTGCAACTTTGCCAGTTACATTGCAATGCGTGCAAGAGAATCTCGGTGTAAAGAAAACCGTTGCTTCATCGGTTTTGCCACTAGGTGCGACAATTAATATGGATGGAACGGCTCTTTACTTAGGCATCGTTGCTTTATTTGCGGCACAAATATTTGGCATCGATTTGAGCTTTACGGATTATTTATTAATTGCCATGACAGCAACATTAACCTCAATTGGCACAGCTGGAATTCCCTCAGCTTCTTTATTTTTATTGGCGACTGTTTTATCTGTTATTGGTGTCAGTGATGAGCAGACGGCTTTAATTGTAGGCTTTGTATTGCCTTTTGATAGGATTTTAGATATGGCAAGAACTGCTGTTAATATTACAGGCGATGCCACTGTCTCAGTTCTGGTGGCTAAGTCTGAGAATGAAATAGATGAGGATGTTTTTCGTGAGAATGCTGTACTATAAAAGTTCTAAGATACAGAAATGAGAAAAACAAAAATAATAGCCACACTAGGCCCAGCTACCGAAGACCCTAAAATACTAACCAAGCTTCTTCAACGAGTCGATGTCGTTAGGATAAATCTTGCTCATGGAACTTGGGATCCGAAGGATAAATCGAGTCATCAAAAAAAGATTCGAATGGTTCGAAAAATTTCTAAAAAAATAAAAAAACCGATTGCTATTTTAGTTGACCTTAAAGGCAATAAAATAAGAATAGGAAACTTTAAAAACGATGCTATAGAGCTTAAAAAAAATGCATTGATCACGATTCGTTTTACCGAAGAAGAAATAAGCCAAAGCGACAAAGAAATTGTAGTTAATGCGGATTATGTCTTTGATAATATAGAGGCCAAAGATATTATTCTTCTAGACGATGGGTTGATTAGGTTAGAAGTAAAAAAGATTCAACCTAAGAAAAAAGCATTGATTTGCATAGTCCATGAAGGTGGATTACTGCTAAGAGGAAAAGGATTAGAGGTTAAAAACAAAATTATTAATCAGTCAGGCTTGCCTGAAAATGATAAGAAGGACTTAAAAAAGCTAGCTAAATTAGATATTGATTGGGTTGCATTGTCTTTTGTCAATCAAGCAAGTGATGTCAATCAGGCTAGAGAGGTTTTATCGGGTTTTAATAACCATACCAAGTTAATTGCTAAGATCGAAAGAATAGTCGCATTAAAGCAACTCTATTGGATTATAAAAGCCAGTGATGGAATCATGGTTGCAAGAGGCGATCTAGCATTGGAATCGGGTCCTGGAGAATTAACTGGACTTCAAAAAAATATCATTAAGCAAACCGTTAAGGGAAAGAAAATTGTTATCACTGCCACTCAAATGATGGAATCGATGATTCATAATCCAACTCCCACAAGAGCTGAGATGACAGATGTTTCTAATGCAGTATTGGATGGTACCGATGCAGTCATGCTCTCTGCGGAAACAGCAATTGGTGATTACCCCATAGAAACAGTTGAAGCGATGTCAGAAGTTTGTTCGGGTGCAGAACTTTATGAAGAATCAATTAGTAAGGCTGATACATTTAGATTTACAGAGTTGCAACGAATAGATGAAGCCATTGCTATCAGTTCAATTAGTATTGCTAGAAATATGAATATTAAAGCAATTGTTGCTCTGACTGAATCTGGATCAACAGCTTTGATGATGTCTCGTATTAGATCGGATATTCCAATATATGCTTTTACAAGAAATGAATACACACAAAGAAGAGTGGGACTTTACCGCGGTGTAAAGTCTTATCCTTATAAATTTAAAGCAACAAATTTCACAGAGGTCTTATCCGAAGTCTCAAAAGAACTACTCGATTCAGAAATGGTTAGTCTGGGAGACTTAGTCATCATAACCTCAGGTTCTCCTTTAAAAATAGAAGGGTTCACAAACAGTCTTAGGATTGTAGAAATTAAGTAACTCATATAAACCTCTTTCAGTACTAATATTTTAAGACTACAATGCTTTTTTAATTTAATTTTCAATCATCATGGATAATCTAAAAGTAGGAATCAGTGCATTAACAACCTATGTTCCTCCATATCGTGTAGATCTTGAGCAATGGTGCGAATGGACTGATAATTCATGGAATAAGATAAACAATATCGTCGGTTCTGGTTTCAGAGTTTTGGGCCCCAATCAAACAATTTACTCGATGGCTGCAAATGCAGTTCTTGATTTAATTGTATCTCATGAAGTTAATCCATCAGAGATAGGATTTTTAGCTTTAGGCACAGAATCTAGCACTGATAACTCAGCAGGTTCCATCATCATCAAGGGCATGGTTAATGAAGAATTAAAAAATAGAAAAATGGAAACTATTTCAAGTCGCTGCGAGGTACCCGAGTTTAAACAAGCATGCTTATCAGGTATTTACGCCTTAAAAAATGCTGTTCGTTTTATTAAATCAGATGCACCGTCCTTAAAAGCAATTATTGTTTGCTCTGATATTGCCCTCTATCAAATAGGCGCCAGTGGAGAACCAACACAAGGAGCAGGAGCTATCGCTGCTTTGGTTGAGAGAGATCCAAAAATTGCTGAAGTTAGAACGGAACTCTCAGGTACTTCATCAGATTATCGTTTATTGGACTTTAGAAAGCCAATTCAGTACAGAGCTACACAAGCAAGTGATCATTCTGATTTTGATATTGATTTGCCTATATTTAATGGTAAATACTCATCATCTTGTTATGTAGATGAAACCATTGCAGCGATGGATGATATGACAAAAAAAAGAACAATACATACCGCAAAATACCTCAGAAACATTAGTGCTGCATTTCTTCATAGACCATTTCATAAAATGCCTATGACTGCTTTTTCAATTGTTTATTTGCATGCATTAGCTCATGGGAATAAAAATGATAAAGCAGAACTGGAAGCCTATGCTTTAGCGTCTGATATTGATTTTGAAGAGTTGTTAAATGAATTAATTAATAGACCCAATGTGTCAGAATTTGCTAACAATGATGTTAATGCTGATTTTCTTCCACTATCTAATAGAGTAGTTAAGAAAGTTAATAATGATGATAAATTCCAAAATAATGTTTTGGCGAAAATCAAATACGGTTCTTTGCTAACAATGGAGATGGGAAATATTTATTCAGGATCTGTTTTTGGATGGTTTGCTGCAGGAATGGAGGATGCCATAAATAAAGGTATTGATTGGTCAAATCAAGAAGCTCTTTTATTTGGATATGGAAGTGGCGATGCTGCAGAAGTGATACCACTTATTTTTACAAATGACTGGAAAGAAGCATCCATTAAATCTAATTTTTCTGATGCTTTTAAAGATCGATACGACCTATCTCAAGAGCAATATCTTACTTTAAGATCTGAAAAAACAACCAATGGGATAGATCATCAATTAAGAAATCAATTCGTTGTTAAAAGAATAGGAACAGAAGAGCGAGATGACTTTCAGGATGCTGGAATAGAGTATTACGAGTACTTAAATTAATAATTGTATTTATTATGAAATATTTTTATCCATCGTAGAATCTTTCAAAGCATAATGACTTCTTAATGTTTTTATCATTGATAATGCAAAGATGGGTGATAGGAACAGAAGAGGCGGTGACATTAATAAAATGAGATCCATTGCTGTCCTGTTGCTCCCTATGAGAAAAAGACAAGCTGGAAGGATAGCAAGAACTAAGGCCCAAAATAGTCTCATATTCTTACTAGGCTCATAGGCTTCACTCGCAGTAGTCTTTACATGATAAGAGAGAATATAAGAAACTGAATCATATGAAGTGACTATAAAGATAATCACTATTAAGCAGTAAGCTAAAACAAATAATTCCCCAAAGGGTAATTGAAGCAGGATTGCTGTAGCCGCAATTTGATGACCATCATTGGCTAAAATATCAGTAACAATAAGTTGATTACTAAGCTCTAAATTAATCGCATAATTACCTAAGATAGCAAAAAAGATAAAGCAACCCAAGCTACCAATGATTAGCATACCCATTACCAATTCTCTCAAGGTCCTACCCTTGGATATTCTGGCTACAAATAATCCCACTTGTGGACCTAAAGCAAGCCACCATGCCCAATAAAAGATAGTCCAATCGTCTGCAAAATCAGATTGCTCAGTTATACCCAAACTATTCATACCTATAAAGTTTGTGAAAAGTGATTTAATTGCCTCAATAGACAAAGCAATGATTTCTTGAAAGGATCCTAAGAAGAAGATCAGTATTAGAAACGTTAATGCCAATAGAACATTAAAATTACTGAGAATCTTAATTCCTTTATCTATTCCTCTGTAAACACTTGCTCCAAACATTAATGTGCATAATGAAAGCATGCTTAAGTCAAGAATCAAATCATGATTGATTCCAAATACTTCTGATAAACCGGCACCAATGATGGGCACATACATACCAATGGTACCGCCTGATGCACCGATTAAAATAATAACAAAAATAAAATCAACCAATCGTCCAATGAATGAGTTTTCTATGGCACTATTTTTATTGGTTCTAAGGCCAGAGCTCAATCTTAAAGATCCAAGATTATAATGATAGAAAGGGATGGCTATGGCTATGGCAGGAAGACAATAAAGAGCCCAACCAGTTAAACCCCAATGAAACATGCCATAGGCTGATGCAAGGTGGTAAGCTCCTTCTGAGAAAGGTTCAATACCAAAAGGTGGTCTACTAACATAATAAGCCCATTCAACACCCGACCAATAGAGTATTCCCCCTCCAATACCAGAGCAAAATAACATACTTGACCAACTAAAATTAGAAAACTCAGGAGAGCTATTCTCTCCACCTAGCTTAAATTTTCCATACTTTGAAACTGATAAAGTGACAAGAAAGAATAAAGTCATAACACCCAAGATCATGTAAGAGGGTCCAAAAATGTCCACAGTTCTTTGATAGGTTGTGGAGATGAATGTTTGCGCTTGATCGGGATTTATTACTATTGGGATTGTGATACAGAGTATCGCCAATATAATACTGACAATTGTATAGTTATCTGATTTATTATTTGTCAATTGATCCCTTCATTTCATCTATATTTTTGAATTGATCTTTTGATAGGTTGCCCGTGATATAAAAATCAGCAGCTATGATAAAAATAAAGAGAAATAGAAAAATCATCAAAGATATTATTGTTTCTTTCATTTAATTCCTTCGTTTTACTGTCTAAAAAATAATTATAAGTAAATAATCTATAGTATTTATCACTCTATCTATTATATTACTAAGTAGATAAAATTTATTAGATATTATTTATGACTGAGCCTAAGAACATTGATAGATCAAAGGGAATCCTTCCTCAAAAAGAAAAGGGTTCACTTCAGCCAATTATTCCTCAATCAATTGAAGAACAAAGGCGGTTGCAACTTGAGAGATTGGCAGCTGGTTTTCGTTTGTTTGCATTGTATGGTTTTGATGAGGGACTAGCAGGGCACATAACTCTGAGAGACCCAGAATTTAGTGATCATTTTTGGGTTAATCCATTGGGCATGAATTTCAGTCAAATCTCAGTTTCAGATTTATTACTCGTTAAAGAAGACGGTCAAATAATCCAGGGTAATCGCCCAATTAATCCTGCTGCATTTGCAATTCATTCATCAATTCATAAGGCAAGACCGGATGTTAATTCAGCAGCCCATGCTCACTCTGTCTTCGGAAGAACGTTCTCTAGTTTAGGTAAGCTGTTGGATCCCATTACCCAAGATGCAGCACTCTTTTTTCAAGAGCAGGCGATTTATGATAGTTACGGTGGAGTTGCTTTTGATATAGAAGAGGGTTTAGCAATTGCAGAAGCATTGGGAGAAAAAAGAACTGCCATTTTACAAAATCATGGATTATTGACCACGGGTACTAGTGTGGATATAGCCATTTGGTTATTCATAGCTATGGATAAGTGTTGCCAGAGTCAATTGTTAGCAGACTCAGCAGGATCCCCTATTATTATCTCTGATGAGATTGCACTTCAAGCTAAAGCTCAAGCTGGTACGGATATGATTTTATGGGCTAGTTTTCAACCTCTTTATGATTTAATTTATGCAATGGAATCTAATTTCCTTAAGTGAGTATTTATGAAAAAAACTTTAGATAAACAAAGAATTAATGTATTAAACGATACAATCCCAAGTTTAAAAACACGCATCGATCGACTTGACAGGTTGATGGAGATGTTACTTGAATTCCAGGGACAAATTCCAGAAGTATTATCCAATGACTTTGGACACCGATCACCGGCCATGTCAAAGTTCGCAGATGTTGCTGCAGTTTTTGACTCTATTCATTACACAAAGAAGAATCTTAAGAAATGGATGAAACCAGAATCCCGGAATGCCTCTTTTCCTTTTAATATTTTATTAGCAAAAGCTTATGTTCAGTATCAGCCTGTCGGTTGTGTTGGTGTTATCAGCCCATGGAATTATCCGTTTAGCTTAACTTATGCACCACTTGCTGTAATTCTAGCGGCTGGTAATCGAGCTATGATTAAACCATCTGAGTATACTCCTCAATCCTCCCTATTGATGAAAACAATGATTGAAAAATACTTTGATGAAGATGAAGTCGCAGTCTTTCCCGGCGGTCCTGAAGTTGGGGAAGAGTTCACCAGTTTGCCGTTTGACCATCTCTTGTTTACTGGTTCAACATCAGTTGCTAGAAAAGTTATGGAAGCTGCTTCAAAGAATTTAGTACCAGTTACTCTGGAGCTGGGTGGTAAATCACCCGTAATTGTTGGTGATACAGCTGATATGACTGTAGTGTCAGACAGAGTCTGGAATGGAAAATTGATGAACTGTGGACAAACATGTATTGCACCGGATTATTTATTTATTCCTGAAAGAAAGATGGAGGACTGGATTGAAGCTTCACAAACATCAATCAGCACCATGTATCCATCTATCTATTCTAATGATGATTATTCATCAATTATTAATGATAAGCATTTTAGTCGTTTGCAATCTTATTTAGATGATGCAAAAGATAAAGGAGCTAGAATTATAGAGATTAATCCTGCTAAAGAAAGCAATGAAAAACGGAATCATCATAAAATGATGCCAACCATTGTATTGGGAGCAACAGATGAAATGTTGGTAATGAAAGAGGAAATATTCGGACCAATTCTTCCTGTTAAAACCTATAGAAAAGTTGATGAAGCCATTGATTATATTAATAACAAGGATCGACCTTTAGGGATGTATTATTTTGGTAATGATACTTCAGAAGAAAGTAATGTAATTAATAAAACAGTGTCTGGTGGTGTTTGCTTGAATGATGTCATTTTTCATTATGTACAGGAAGATCTTCCTTTTGGAGGCATTGGCCCTAGTGGAATGGGACGTTATCATGGCATTGAGGGATTCAAGACTTTTAGCAATCCCAGGGGGATCTACAAGCAAACTCCATTTAATGCTATTTTAAAGTTAATGCGTCCACCGTATGGTAAGTTATTCGATGGTTTAATTTCTTCACGAATCAAAAAATAAATAATGGAAAATAAAGAGCATATTCTGGCTAAAAAGTTAGATGAATTAGGCGTTGATATGATGAAGCGACATATTTTTCTTTGTGCCGATCAAACAGAAGCGAATTGCTCCCCACGTAAAAAAACAATGGAGTCTTGGAATTTTTTAAAGCAGCGTTTGAATGAACTCAATCTTGATAATAAGGGGGGTATTTTTCGTTCTAAGGTTAACTGCTTAAGAGTTTGTTCGCATGGCCCTATTGCGGTCGTTTATCCTGAGGGCATTTGGTATAAAAAATGCACCCCTGAAATCTTAGAAAAGATCATACAGGAGCACTTGATTTCTGGTAATCCAGTAGAAGAATTTATTATTTCAAAGCCGAATTAAGCGTCTCCAAATAATAGGTTTCTTTTGCTCTTTGAATGAGATAAGCATGAATATCTTTGGCATCTTGTTCGGAGATTTTATCAGCAAAACCCACCATACCTTTGTTTGTATACAAACCACCCAGAGTGATTGCTAAAAAATTATCATGTGTTTCTTTATCCATGTATCGTAGGTCAGCAATAACTCCACCCCCTATAGCACCTGCACCATGACACATATGGCATTGATAATGATAAACTTTTTCACCATTAGCAATTGAGGCTTCATTACCCATTGATTCTGGTGGTTTGGGCATAATCTTATTGGCTATTCTTTTTGGTAGTTGCTCTTTTGAATCTAAGGCAAAGGTAACAATTCGACCATTGATAGGGCCACCTGAGTATTTCGGTGGTAATCCAGCTTGCAGTGCAAATACTCCACCATAACCAGCAACAACACTTAAGTATTGCTTGCCATTAATAGAGTAGGTAATAGGCGGAGCTATTATCCCTGTCTGCAGGTCATAGGACCAAAGTTTGTTGCCATTCATAGCATTATAGGCTATCAGCTCACCATCGGATGTGCCTTGAAATACAAGATTGCCAGCTGTCGATAATAGTCCACCATTCCAAGGGAGTGTTTGATATTTTTTCCATATTTCTTTTTGTGCAATAGGGTCCCATGCGCTTAATCGACCCCTTATACTTTTTACAAGCAAGCTAAGTTGCAATAGATTTTTAGGTGGATTGATTGCTGTTAAGTCTATACCTGTATTCCAATTATCTTTTTTAAAGGTGTATTCTTTATCTTTCTGAAACGGTAAATAGAGCTCTTGTGTAGGAATGTATACCAATCCAGTTTCTGGATTATATGACATAGGCATCCAATTATGTCCGCCTAGTGCACCCGGAGATACCAATCGATCTTCTTTTTCATAATCACCTAATGCTGTTTTTTCAGGTCTACCCGTTTCAATATTAATTTTATTAGCCCAAGTCACTCGCACATAATTTTCTGCAGAGATTAGTTCACCAGTTAGACGATCTATGACATAAAAGAAACCATTCTTCGGAGCTTGCATTAATGTTTTTCTATTTTGACCATCAATCATTAAATCGGCCAAAATAATATGTTGGGTTGCTGTGTAATCCCAGTTATCCCCTGGAGTTGTTTGATAATGCCAAACGTATTCTCCATTATCAGGTCGAAGAGCAATGATCGAAGATAAAAAGAGATTGTCACCTCCATCTGGGCTTCTAACTTTATAATTCCACGGCGAACCATTGCCAGTGCCAATGTATAAAAGATCCAATTCAGGGTCATAAGCCATAGAGTCCCAAACAGTGCCTCCACCTCCATATTCCCACCAATTTGATCCACTCCAAGTCGAGGCGGCTAATTTCATTGCTTCATTTTCAAAACCATCTTTTGGGTTTCCTGGAACAGTATAAAATCTCCAAATCATTTCACCCGTTTTACTATTGTAAGCACTGACATACCCTCTAACTCCAAAATCAGCTCCACCATTTCCAATAATAACTTTATCTTTAATGATTCTAGGCGCCCCTGTGATGCTGTAGGCCTTTGAATCTTCAACTGTAATTTTTTCCCAGATTAATGCACCATTTTTTGCATCCAATGCAATAAGTCTGCCATCCAAAGTACCCAAGTAAATTTTCCCTTCCCAGATGGCAACGCCTCTATTTACTGCATCACAACAAAGATAATATGCTTTTTCTCTAGGTACTTGAGGGTCGTATTTCCAGATGAGCTCACCAGTGGAGGCATCATTGGCAAAAACCACACTCCAGGCACCGGTTGAGAACATTACACCATCAACCACCAATGGTGTTGCTTCATGACCTCGGCTGCTGTCCAAATCATGAAACCATTCGATTCCTAAGTTACTAACATTTTTTTCATTAATTTGTTTTAGTCCACTAAATCGCTCTTCACTATAAGTTCTGCCATGTGTTATCCATTCTTCTTGATTGGATTTAGCCTCAATGATTTTCTTTGTATTAATATCAAAGTTTGAACTCATTGATATCTGAGATATGAAACTAAATAGAAACAGAAGTATTATTCTTGAGTACATCACAACCTAATTTATGGTAAATAAAAAATAGTATTAAACTAGTATCGCTCTAAAAATATAGTTTATCGAGCCTATTTTATAAACTTTCTTATAGTAGTATCCTTAGTTGAAGAATAACTATGAGATTACTATGAAAAATATTCCAGAAAATAAAGTATCAAATGTATTAATTATTTTACTTTTATTAATACACACTCAATTGGCTTATGGCGAAAGTGAATCAGAATTAATCAACCAAGTCTACCAATCCACTTATAAACCGGATACAAGCCCAAGAATATTAATCAAAAATGCAACAATCCTTACAGGAACAGGAGAACTATTAGAGAATTCTTCTATTTTAATAGACAGTAATAGAATTGTCTCAATTGGTAATGATGATACTAATAATGCTGAGATTATTGATGCTAAAGGCAAATGGATTACACCAGGAATTATTGATATTCATTCGCATATGGGTGTTTATCCTGCTCCATCACTGAGAGGTAACTCAGATGGTAATGAAGCCACTAATCCTGTGACTCCTCATGTTTGGGCTGAGCATTCCGTTTGGACGCAAGATCCTCAGTTCACTCTAGCTCTTAAAGGAGGAATTACTACTTTTCATGTTTTACCAGGATCAGCCAATCTTTTTGGAGGAAGAGGTGTTACGTTAAAAAATACTAGAAGTGTTACAGTTCAAGGAATGAAGTTCCCCAATGCC
Organism: Gammaproteobacteria bacterium; assembly: GCA_029244925.1. Lineage (GTDB taxonomy): Bacteria > Pseudomonadota > Gammaproteobacteria > Steroidobacterales > UBA11654 > CACPJA01. Next base: position 26,319 of record JAQWQE010000060.1, read on the forward strand.
CCTTATACCCTTAAGATGGCCTGCGGTGAAAACCCCAAAAGAGTTTATGGTAATAGAGACAGCGAACCCTCAACTCGAATGGGTAATGTAGCTGGTTATCGAGAAGCATGGATTGATGCACAGAGTTATATGCAAGCAAAAGCTCTAAGCGAGAAGCTTTCTGATGAGGAGGAGTCTGATCAAGAGCAAGAGTTATTCAAAAGAGATTTAAAAATGGAGACGCTCAGTGGTGTACTTAAAGGCGAGATTCTAATACAAAACCATTGTTATCGAGGCGAAGAAATGGCAGTGATGATTGATATAGCTAAAGAATTTAATTATCGAGTTACAACTTTTCATCATGCAATCGAGGCTTATAAAGTAGCTGACCTGCTTGCTGATAATGGAGTTTGTGCTGCGATGTGGGCAGATTGGTGGGGTTTTAAAAATGAAGCTTACGATATGGTGTGGGAAAATGTTGCTATGGTTGATCAAGCTGTGAATGGCACAGGTTGTGCAATTGTGCATTCAGATTCTGCTGTAGGGATTCAGCACCTCAATCAAGAAGCCTCTAAAGCATTATCCGCTGGTTTAAGAGCAGGACTAGAGATCTCTAAGGCTAGAGCCATACAATGGATAACTCTTAATCCTGCAAAAGCTTTGGGTATTTCTGATCAAGTAGGCAGTCTTGAGGTTGGTAAAATGGCAGATCTTGTAATCTGGGATGGCGATCCTTTTAGTACTTTTAGCAAAGCAGAAAAAGTATTTATAGACGGTCACTTATCATTTGATGCTACGAAGAAAAATGGTTTCATCAGAACTGACTTTGATCTTGGAATCATAAATCCAGAAGGGGATAGATTATGAAAATCATAAAATACTCTCTAGTTTTTTTATTTTTATCACCTTTACATGCAGAAATTAATGAAACCATTCTCATAAAGAATGCAACTGCAATGACAGCCATGAAATCAGGCACACTTCAAAATACAGATATTCTAATTGTTGATGGGTTGATTGCAAAAATAGGACAAAACCTTGATTTTGAAAATGCCATTGTTTTTGATGCTACAAATCATTTTGTAACACCAGGTTTAATTGCACCCCATAGCATGATAGGGCTACAAGAAATTGAACTTGAAGCTGAAACAAGAGATGATTCAACCGATTATTTTTCCTCTGGATTTAGTATTGTCGATGCTTATAATCCATCATCCGCTCTTATTCCACATAATAGAACGGGTGGTATCACCACAGCTATTGTTACCCCGTCTTCTGGACACCATGTATTTTCTGGGATGGCTTCTGTCTTTAAATTAGATGGAAAATTAACTGAAGAATCTATAGGACAAGACATTGCAATGGTAATGAGTTTTGGTGGTAGTGAAGATTCTAGGGCTTCACAAATGCTATTAATAAAAGATGGGTTTATAAAAGCTAAGAATTATCATAAATCTAGATCTCAGATAATGAGAGGAGGTTATTTTGATTTTGGTTATTATACTCCAAGAGATTTAGAAGCAATATTAAGGGTTGTAAACAAAGAAATTCCACTCATTGTTAGGACGGATCGAGCTAGAGATATACTTAGAATGATTGCTTTTTCCAATAGTCATGAAATTGATATTATCCTAGCAGGGGCCAAAGAAGCTTGGAGAATTGCTGATAAAATTGCCTTGGAATCAATACCTGTGATTCTTGATCCAATGGATAATATTCCAAGTTCGTTTGATTCCATTGCAGCCAGAATGGATAATGCATCTATTTTGAATAATGCAGGTGTTAAAATACTCATTACTTCACAAAGTACCCATAACTCTTATCTCAGTCGACAAGGAGCGGGCAATGCTGTTGCTTATGGGTTATCAGAAGAAGACGCATTGAAAGCATTAACTATAAATGTGGCTTCAGTTTTTGGACTTGACGAAAGAATTGGCACTCTAGAAGTTGGTAAGGATGCTGATCTTTTGATTTGGGATGGTCACCCATTGGAAGTTTCATCTTTTACAAAGAAAATATACATCGATGGAAAAGAAATTAGTACCGTTACTCGATCTCAAAGATTGAGAGACCGTTATCTTAAAAAACTGGGCTTGGACTAATTTAGGTTTCCTCTTTGATTGATGGTTTGATCCATGAGATTCATGTATTCAGAAAGGTCATTAGGTGTTTCGATTAGATCAATATTTAAATCATTGAAAGTTCCAGAAATGCTTTGATTCTTTTTAATCGATCGAGTTGAGAAGGGATCACCATTATCATTTCTATCTTGTGAAACTTTTTCCACGATAAGAATGATTTCATCTAAATTAAGTTCATTTAACAAAAGGTATTGATCAATCGAGAATTGATCTTCTATTATTGATTCCTCTATTATTTTTTGATCACTTACTTCAATAAGTTCTAGGTAGTCAGAGTAATTTCTTGATTCACCAGAATTCAGAGTCGCATCCTTAACCCAAGATAAATACACTCGAGGTTCATTATCAGTATTACCAGTAACTTTATCTTTAAAGAGGTCTAGACCAACTCCAAGATCAAAACTACCTATGCCAATATCAAACCAATAGAGATCAAACTGATAACCCAGATCAAAATTAAAATAGTCGGTTTTGTTCTCTACCAGTTGATAGCTGCTAGTTGATCCACGGTTTAGTTGACCTATCGATAAGCTGGACTTAAATAACTGAGAATTCTCACCAATCAATATAGCACCAATAGAAATGAGACGTGAATCACCATCAATGCTATGACCAATATTAGTTCCTTGATAGCGATAGCCATCAGAATCGGTAGTATTCTGATAGGCGCATCCATATTTTGAAGAATTATATTTATAAAAACCACATCTTGTTGAAGCAACTTCAGTGTAGATACGATACCCTTCAAGTGTTTTAAATCCATCCATTGAACCCCAGGTCTCGAAACCAAAAAGGCCCATTGAGTCTTTTATAGATTCTCCAATGATCTGGCCGTAAGACGCAAAAGGAGTATCTCTCCATTGTTGTGAAGATCTAAAGTCAAAACCAGTTAAATGATAATTTGAATCTTCTTTATACAAGGATGGATTGGGGCATTCAATTGATTCACATGGAATGTTTTTACCAGTCTCTACTACAGTTCCAATAAGACCAATTTCTAAATTCTGTAATGGTCTGATGCCAATTCTTGCCGCATAGGATTGTCTTGAGTTTTCCATCTCAGCAATCAAGATAGAGAGGTCCCATGGACCGACCCAATTGAAAAATCTTGATTTAGAAGGGTCTGAAAAGTTTCTTTCAATTGAAAGGCCATTTAATGGTCGAGCATTTGTTGAAAGGGCTAAACTTCCATTCCAACCTGGACCCCACCAATTTTTCTTTGAACCAAGGGTCAATGAGTAATTGCCTCTAGCAACTGATAGATAAGAATCATCCATATTCTCTTTACCAGGGGTTTTTTCAAATTTAATGTTCATTGCTATATTTTTAGAAAAATAAGAAGTACCAGCAGCAATGGATTTGCTTTGAGTAACTATGTCATTAAACGATGTAAGTTGTTTAGGGTTTTTTGAAAGCTTTATTTCAGTCTCACCAAATATTCCTAATTCTTGTGCATCAACTAACGCATTTTTAACACGGTTGAAAGAAGCCAGTTCAATCAAAGTCATCTCGGATTCATTTTTTGATAGATTGTATGCAATATCACCCCAAGATACTGGCCAAGTAGTAATCGGAATATTGAGAACACCTGAATCAACTAATAGATAAATATCATGCCTAATTAATAAATCATCTGGCATCGCCCACGGTTCTGCTTTTATGGGCTGATGATTGCTAGTGAATACAAATAAAGCAATTAACAAAGAAATATTTTTAATTATCTGTCTTATTTTCATTGATTCGTATTCTACTACTTATCATTCTTCAATGTTAAATAATATAGATAATTGTAAATATTCATTTTTAAAATATAATCAACACAGAATCATGAGAATCAATAAAAAATTAATCACTTTTGTCCTGAGCCTTTTCTTAATAACGTCTTGTAGCTTTTTAGTTGAGAAACAAACAACTGACTCCAATACATTAAGAAAAATAGAATCTGGAGAGATTATTGGGATGGATAATGGCGAGACATATCAATGGCTTGGTATTCCCTATGGAAGCGTACCGGATAGTAATTATAGGTGGAAGAAAGCCAAACAACCATCATCATGGGATGGTGTTAAAGAAGTCATTGAGTTTGGTGAATTTTGTACTCAAAGAAGCTCATTGATAAATTCTAATGTAAGTTTATGGGCTAATACTGTTGGATCTGAAGATTGCCTAAATTTGAATATTTGGTCACCTAAAGCCAACGAAAATGAGATTCTTGATTCAAAAAAATACCCTGTTATGGTGTGGATCCATGGTGGCAGTAATATGTCAGGCAATTCGGATTTTTATAACCCTATGCAATTGGTTAAAAATCATGATGTAATCGTAGTGACTATTAATTATAGGTTAGGACCCTTTGGTTGGTTCAATCACCCAAGCATTAACAAGCTTTCCAATAAAATAAATTCGTCAGGAAACTATGGCAATCTTGATACTATCCAGGCATTAGAGTGGGTTCAGACTAATATTGTTAATTTTGGTGGAGATAAGAATAATGTAACAATTTTTGGAGAATCTGCTGGAGGTTATAATGTTGCAGCATTGCTTTCATCCCCCATAGCATTAGGCTTATTTCATAAAGCAATCATTCAAAGCGGAGGTGTTAAACCAGGCGATATTGATCATTCGCAGAGCTTCATAGAAGAGCCTTTGCCATGGAAGAATTACACGTCAAAAGAACTTGTTAACCAGTTACTGATTATTAAAAAAATGGCTAAAAATAGAAAAGATGCATTAAAAGTTCAATCAAAAATGAACGATGAAACTATTGATTTGATTTTAAGATCTGCTTCAACTGAAGACATATACTTGGCTTATTTAGAAGCAAAAATAAACACAAATGAAATGCTAAGGCCATTTCCAGATGGGACTGTTTTATATGAAGGCGGTATTATGAAAGCCTTGAAAAAAGGCATGTCTGCAGATATACCAATAATATTTGGAACCAACAGAGATGAGAATAAGCTCTTTCTAATAGAAAATAAAAGACTGACTAGAAGTATTTTTGGATTGCCATTTATTAAAGATATTAATTACTACAATGCTGTTTCCAAGCATCGTTCCAACACTTGGAAGCTTTTAGCAGTGGATCAACCGGCAAGAGATTTAGCCAATCTTAATAAGAAATCTATTTATGCGTATCGTTTTGACTGGGATGAAGAGCCAAAAAAATACGGTGTTGATTTATCCAATCTTCTTGGTGCCGCTCATGCGTTTGAAATCCCATTTGTAATGGGAGATCTTGAAATGGAAACTTTATCAGATTATATGGTCAGTAGAGATAATCTGGATGGGATGCAGCAGCTGTCTAATGCTATGATGAGTTACTGGGCTGAGTTTGCATACAATGGAGATCCAGGAAAAGGAAGAAGCAACGAATTACCCATCTGGAATGCTTGGTCTGAAATAAACGATGAATCATCAAAGTACATGATTTTTGATTCTTATAGAGACCGTGGCATAAGAATGACTAATGAGAGTCTAACCAAGGAATTATTATTTTCTCAGATAGCAGAAGATGAAGATCTAGATATTAAATATAAGTGTGAATTGGTTGATATAGCTATTAAATATGATGATTTAGAGAATGAAGAATTTTTATTTGAGTTCAACCAAGGACTTTGCAAAGGTTTGAACCCAGACTTAGAATGGAGACAGTATTGGTATGAAGAAATGGATGAACCATGGTAAAAAATAGAATGCAATATTGGATAATGAAATCCGAACCCGATACTTACAGTATTGATGATTTGAAGTCTTTTAATATTGATCATTGGGATGGTATTAGAAACTATCAGGTTAGAAATTTTTTTAGAGACACGATGCAAGTTGGCGATCAAGCTTTCTTTTATCATTCCAATTGCAAGGAACCAGGTATCGTAGGTCTAATGGAGATAGCCAGTGAAGCTTATCCAGATCATACAGCCTTCATTAAAGGAGAGAAATACTTTGATGCTAAAAGTGATCCAGATCAGCCCAGATGGCTAATGGTTGATGTTAAGTATCAGAGACATTTAAAAAGAAAGATCACACTTGGCGATCTTAGAAATCAGAAAACATTAGAGTCAATGAGACTATTGCAAAGAGGGAATAGACTCTCAGTGATTCCATTGGAAAAAAAAGAATGGAACTATATTCTAGGAATGGAATAATAAATTATGATCATCGTGTGTAAAAAAACCCTACTAGCATTTCTATCAGTATTAATTATGATGGCTTCTTTTCTTTCTCTTGCAAAAGAAGAAGATGGGGCTCAAGTCTCAATACTAAAACCATTGGATGGAGAAGTTGTGAATCAAACTTTCAGAGTTACATTTGATATTAAACATTTTGATTTAGCACCAGCAGGAACTTATAAAATAAATACAGGGCATCATCATTTGATCATAGACGCAGAATTGCCAACCTTAGATTCTCCAATTCCAAGTAATTCCAATTATCTTCATTTTGGTAAAGCTCAAGAATATACAGATATAACTCTACTGCCAGGTAAACATACATTGCAGTTATTATTGGGCGATGGAAATCACATGCCTCATGAAAAACCGATATATTCGGAACCAATTGAAATTGAGGTTAAGCCTTAGTTCTCAGCTCTCTTTGTTCAATAAAATCAATTAAAAGGTCAATAGTTTTTTTGGTATCAAGCTCAGGTGAGGCTATTAAAGTCTTTCCTAATTCTGCAATTCTCGCTGATGGAATATCTTTTTTAATGATTTTTAGTTTATCAATAAAAAAATCATTAATTGCAGACATAACTAGTATAGGGCATTTAACCTCTCTAAGAATTTGAGCAAAATCTTGCTTCTTTAATGAAGCAAAAGCTTGGTTTCTTCCTTCTATAGATCTCAAAGCACCAATTAATTCTAAGTTAACCAATTCAGGGTCAAAAACTGGAAAAAAACTTTTGATAAGAGTAAAACGCTCATGGAGATATTTTCCACTATGGTCTGGGTTAGGGATCTGTGTAAAATTCTTAAAAAAGAGTTCTCGTTCTTCATATGAGAAGTAGGCAGCACCATTGAGGGCTAGAGATTGAACTCTTTCAGGCCACAGTAACGCTATTTCAGCAGCAAAATGAGTGCCAGTATGATGTGCATATATATGAAAGTTATCAATACTAAGAGCATTGATGGCCTCACAAAGCCAATCTCTATAATTACTAATACTCGGCATTCCTTCAGGGTTAAAGGAGTTCCCAAATCCTGGTGTATCGAGTGCATAAATTGGTCTTAAACCATTCAATTCATACATCATTCTTTCGTACATAACAGAACTACTAGGCGTTCTATGAAATAAGACTAATGGCAATCCTTTGCCTTCAGTATAACGATAATGCATTTGCCCAGAGTTGGTATCTATATAGGATTTTTTTATTTCTACCATGGCTAATCTTTAAGAGATAGTTTTTTAATTTAATTCAAAAAAAATTATAATATTTATATATTGTACTCAGTGATATAGGTTAATTTAATAGACTGTAAATTGATATAATAAAAAAATGAAGAAAAGAATAATTGTAGGGATATCAGGAGCAAGTGGGGTGATCTATGGGATTCGCTTACTGCAGGTACTGCAAAATGATTCAGAAATTGAAACCCATTTAGTTTTAACAAATGGGGGAAAGCTTAATATTACATTGGAAACTGATTTTGATATTAAATCAATAGAGGGTTTGGCAGATGTAGTACATAGCGACAAGAACTTAGGAGCTACAATTGCGAGCGGTTCCTTTCAAACATTGGGAATGATTATTGCTCCATGTTCGATGAAAACTCTATCTGGTATAGTTAATTCATACGCCACGAATCTTATTGTTAGAGCTTCCGATGTCATCTTAAAGGAAAGCAGACAACTTATTTTAGTTCCAAGAGAGACTCCTCTTCATACGGGACATTGTGAATTACTCTATAGAGCCTCAGTGCTAGGTGCTCAAATTGTTCCACCCAATCCTGCCTTTTATAATAATCCAGAATCTTTGGACGATATTATCAATCATACAGTTGGCAGAGTTCTGGATTTAGTAGGCTTAGATAATGACATTGTTTCTCGATGGGAAGGCGTCTAATTAGAGAATGGATGATGGTGTTTCAGTTGATGATTTACTAGCGAAAGTTGAATCATGTTTAATTTCTCACAATACAATCTCCATTGCTTCTGTTCATGAAAAAGAAATATCAGCAGCAAGTGTTTTTTATGTATCCGATATTGATCTAAAGATTTACTTTCTTTCTTTTGATAAAACTCTTCATTCGCAACATATTTTTCAGAATAGAAACATTGCTGCGACCATCAATAAAGATGTTGAGGATTGGACTGAAATTAAAGGGCTTCAAATTAAGGGTTATGCAGAGAAGTTAGATGAGCATCGAAGAGAAGAAATACTCAACCAATACAAGGAAAAATTCAAGTACATCAGTCAAATTCTTGATCTGCCAAAGAATAGTAATGAGCAAAAAATAGCAGAACAGTTCCAAGCAATCAGTGTTTTTATTTTTACTCCAAACTCATTTAGATTAATTGATAATTCACTTGGTTTTGGAAAAAAAATGGAGTTAGCTCATTCAGATGGGGTTTGGATAAGAACTAATTAATTCGGATTATTAGTCTATTCATCTCCACTCGAGTAAGCAGGTAATGTTCCCAAATGAACTCCACTATCCATGATTAGAACCTCACCCGTTATTAGTTTTGCACCTTCAAGAAACCAGACTAGAGTTTCTGCAACATCTTCGGCAGTCGCAACTTCTTGCAGGGGAAGTTTTTTTCTTGAGCCCTCAAGCATATTCTCATATTTTTCTTTGCTCATACCTGCTTTGAGCCAACGAGTTTGAATCATTCCTGGTGCAACACTATTAATACGAATTTCAGGTCCTAGAATATGAGCCAAAGACTTTGTCATCATATTCAATGCTGCTTTCGATGAAGCATAGGCAATGGATGACCCTATACCTGTGACTCCTGCAAGAGAGGAATCATTAACAATTGCTCCTTTTCCTGCTTTTCTCATATGAGGTTCCACAGCTCTTACCATTTGATAGGCTCCCACTACATTGACTGCATAGATATCTAAAAAATCATCTTTACTGAGTCCATCTAAGTTTGAATAGGCGTTGAATTTTGTTTTACCAGCATTATTGATTAGATAGTCAATTCTTCCCCATTTATCGACTGCGGCTTTAGCCATAGATTGGCAATCATCATCATTAGATACATCGCCTTGACAGATTAAAACTTCAACCCCATGTTCTTCCGCCAATGCGGCAGTTTCTTTTGCTTCTTCTTCACTTCGTGTGTAATTGATGACAACATTGCATCCTTTCTTAGCTAATAAAATTGCAGCAGCGGAACCCACGCCTGTTGCGGAGCCAGTGATTATTGCAACTTTTCCTTTCATGAAGATTCCTTATTTAATCTGATTATTTGCTATTTTATAGATTCCTAAAAATAAAATCTTAATTTTGATGACCTATTCGCAATAATAGATTGTAATACATCATAAACAATTACTAGTAAATGTATTAAGATATTCTAATTTAGCGTAGTTTTTTACAGGAGAAAACAATGGCTTTTAATGATATGAGAGATTACATCCAACACTTAAAGGATAAAGGACAGTTGATAGATGTGAATACTGAACTGAATGTGGCTAGGGAAACCACTGAATTGCAACCTTTGATGAGACATCTACACAATATTGATGGACCAGCTCTGATGCTAAACAATTTATCTGGTTATAACACTCAAGGTATTCCTGTTTTATTTAATCCTTATGGAACCAGAGAAAGAACTTCTATGATTTTAGGTGAAGAGGGTGCTTTTGATGGAAAGGTTAAGCATGCAAAGATTCTAACTGACCCATCCAGTTGGCTTAAGCCAAACTGTATTGATGCATCATCGGCTTCTTGTAAAGATGTAAAAATAGAAAAAAAAGACATTGATATTGGTAAGCAATTGCCACACGTATGGTTTGGAAAGGAAGGACCTTCATACATTACCAATGCCATCGTGATTACTAAGGATCCAGAAACTGGTATTCCAAATACAGGGTGTTATCGATTGACTCAATTGTGGAATGCATCGCATCCAAATGGTGAAGTGTATTCTGAAGAAGAGCAAAGAAAATGCCTCTCTATTTTTGCTTTCTGGAATCCACCAGGAAATCACATTGGCTTGCACTGGGCGAAAGCACAAGAAATGAACAAGCCATTGGAGGTTGCAATTGCTTGTGTGGTTGATCCAGTTATACAATTAGCTAGTGCAACAGGTATACCTTTCGGTATGGATGAAATGGATTTTGCAGGAGGGTTAAAAGGAACACCTGTTGATGTTGTTAAATGTGAGACCGTTGATATTGAAGTCCCAGCGTCTGCTGAATGGGTTCTTGAAGGTAAATTTTTACCCAATCGAGATGTCACAATAGGACCTCATTCTAATCCTGTTGGATACTATGATGACGCTCAGTTATTTCCACTGATAGAACTTGATTGTATTACACATAGAAAAGATCCTATTTGGTATGCCACAATGGAAATGGAACCACCATTTGATCATAATTACATGGCCTGTCTTCCAACGGAGGGAGAATTGTTCAGTGATCTGCAATCTAAAATACCAGAAGTTAAAGACGTTGTAGTCACTCCAAATCTCAGTTATTTTATCCAACTCTCTGTCGATGGACCCCAAAAACCTCATCCAGAATTTGGTAAACATGTGCTTCATGCTGTCTGGGGGGCTAGTGGTAGGTGGGGTAGAACAGCAAAAGTTATTGTTGTCGTCGGACCCGATGTTAACCCTTATGATCTTTCAGAAATAGAATGGGCTATACAGACAAGAGTTCAACCAATTACTGACACCATTATGAATAAATCAGGACAAGCATTTTTAATGGATCCATCAGCAACGAAAGATCCAGGGCATGGAATTGCGCTTCAGTCTGAGCAAATTGGTATCGATGCAACCATAAAAGTTTTTGAGCGTTTTTCGTCTTATCCGGAGTACAGCAATGCAAAAGCTGATGATGTTGCTGCAATTGCAGAAAAATTAAAAGATGTTCTTAAGCAAAACAATTAATTGCATTAAATACGATAAAAAAAAGGCCCAATGTTTTGGGCCTTTTTAATGAAAGTATCTTTATTTATTACATAAAGAAACCATGACCAGCGCCAACCATACTCATTAACATGGGTATCGATAGCATGGTGTTCGTTCTTGAAGCTAGAAATGCAATTCTAGCACCTTTTGCTTTTTCTTCAGGAGTAGCATCGACTATACCAAGAACTTTCTTTTGATTGGGCCATATGAGAATCCACACATTAAATAACATAATGGTACCCATCCAAGCACCTATTCCAATGGTAGTAGCATAAGAATTACCAGTTCTCATTCCTAATTCAAAAGCATCACCTAAGTTACCATTATGGAGTAAGAAAGCAGCACCTGAAATCCAGGTCAATAGAGCTGCCCATCTAAACCATAGCAATGCTCTTGGGGCAACATATTTTGATATTGCTGCCGGTCCTGGTCCACTTTCATCTGCATTCGCTTCAGCGACAGATGGCACCTGAACAAAATTAAAATAGTACAGTAAGCCTATCCATAGGACTCCAGCTAAAACATGAATCCAAATGATTAATGAATTTGCTGCATTGGCACCTGAAAGGTCAGTTCCTTGTGCTATAACAATAGCAATTACAACTCCTGAAATAATTGTCCCGGTAATTTTATCTAATAGTTTCATTTTCATATTATTAACCCTAATTTTTTTTACTTACATACTAATTATAGCAATATTTAGAAAGAGATGAGTAAATACAGGGATAATCTATTTTGAAAATAATAAACATTTTTTTGCAGTAAGAATTTATAATAGTTTTTAGTTATCTATATATAGGAGTATCCATGGATATTAATGAAAAAATTAAAACGCAGTTGAGTGACTTCCCTTTATTGTTATATATGAAAGGCACACCTGATTTTCCTCAGTGTGGATTTTCAGCCAAAGTGTGTGGCATTCTAAAAGCCTCTGAAAAACGATTTGCCTTTGTGAATATTCTAGAAGATCCAGAAATAAGAGATGGATTGAAAGCGTATTCTAATTGGCCAACGTTTCCACAACTCTATATTAATGGTGAGCTAGTGGGTGGATGCGACATCATTGAGCAAATGTTTGAGAATGGTGAATTAAAGACACTTCTTGATGGCGTAGAAAAAATTAATTAAATAATCCTTATAGGAGAGTTTAAATTTCTAGTAAAAATATAATTATTGTCCCTGATTTAGGAGATTTCAATGATGTAGAAATCATTGAAATTTTTATTGCAGAAGGCGATGACGTGAATATTGGTGATCCATTAATTACACTGGAAACGGAAAAAGCAGCGATGGATATACCGTCTCCTTTTACAGGAAAAGTTGTTAGTCTTTTTGTTGAGTTAGGTGTAAAGATTAGCGAAGGAGATAATATTTGTGAATTACTCAGTGAAGACAGTGATGTTATTAAGCATGAAAAAGAAAAAACAGAAGAACATATAGAATCCAAGAAAGAAGATTCTGTAGAAAAACCAATAGTTCAAGAAGCATTAATTGAGCAACCAATATCGTCTGACCCCATTATTGATAATAAAACCATCACTAAATCCTTTGCAGGACTTCATGCTAGTCCTTCGGTTAGAAAATTAGCAAGAGAATTAGGTGCTGATCTAACTTTGATCGTAGGGACCGGTATGAAAAGTAGAATTCTACCAGAAGATTTGAAATCACATGTTAAAGCCATCTTGTCAGGCGGTAAGTCAAATACATCTAGCTCTCTTCCCAGTATTCCCACCATTGATTTTTCAAACTTTGGCGAAATAGAAAGCGTATCTCTCAGTCGAATCAAGAAGATATCAGGGCCTCGTTTGCAGGCAAGCTGGATTAATATCCCCCATGTAACCCAACACGATGAAGTTGATATTCATGAACTAGAGCAAATAAGAATTGATATGAAAGAAGAAGCAAAGAGTAAAAGCATACAATTATCTATTTTGCCTTTTATTATTAAGGCCATCACCAATGCTCTGATCGAGTTTCCTGACTTTAATTCATCGCTTACTCCTGATGGAAAAAAACTCATTAAAAAGAAATATATCAACATTGGGTTCGCTGCAAATACAGAGCAAGGGTTGATGGTTCCAGTTTTAAAAGATGCTAAGAAGAAAAGTGTTTTAGACATTGCTAAAGAATTGAGTGAATTGAGCGAACTGGCCCGATCTGGAAAAATAAGAATTAATGATTTAGAAGGCGGGACTTTTACTGTATCAAGTTTAGGTGGTTTTGGTGGCACAGGCTTTACACCTATTATCAATGCACCAGAAGTTGCAATACTTGGTATCGCCAGGGCACAAGTCAAACCTGTATTTAATAATGGACAGTTTTTACCAAAACTGATTCTACCAATTTCACTGTCTTATGATCATCGAGTCATTGATGGAGTTGGAGGCATACAATTTACAACTTATCTCAAACAACTATTAGAAAATCCTGAAACATTTCTCAATGAGCTATCTTGAAATATGACTAGATTAATTATTCCTCAATTGGGCGACTTTGATGAAGTAGAAGTCATCGAGATTCATATTAAGGAAGGGGATAGTATAGAGAAAGATGATCCATTGATAACACTAGAGACTGAAAAGGCAGCGATGGATGTTCCTTCTGAATTTAGTGGAACAATAACATCTTTGAGTATTCAGTTAGGCGACAAGATTTCAGAGGGAGACCTAATCGGAGAAATAGCTAGTGAGATTCAAGAGCCAGAAAGTAAACAAGTAGATGAACAAAAAAATAATGACTATGATTTGATTGTTATTGGTGCTGGACCTGGGGGTTACACAGCTGCATTTAGAGCGGCTGATCTTGGATTAAAAGTTGCATTAGTGGATAAAAACTCAAATTTAGGTGGGGTTTGTCTTAATGTTGGTTGCATCCCATCAAAGGCTTTTTTGCATGCAGCTAAAGTAATAGATGATTCCAAAGAAGCCAATATTGTGGGAGTTAAATTCAGTCCTCCAGAAATAGACATTGACGCCATGAAATCTTGGAAAAACAATTTGATTGATGGGTTAACCAGTGGCTTAGATTTTTTAGCAAAAAAACGTAGTGTTTCTGTGTTTCATGGCGAAGCTTTTTTTCAGTCAAGAACATCAATCAGTGTTCAATTGTCATCGGATGAAATTACACTGCATTTTAAAAACTGTATTATCGCAGTAGGCTCTGAGCCATTAGCACTGCCTTTTTTACCAATGGATCCAAGAATTATAGATTCTACAGGTGCGTTGGACCCAGATCACATCCCAGAGAGTATTTTGATAATAGGTGGAGGCATCATAGGCTTGGAGATGGCTACAATATACTCATCATTAGGTTCCAATGTAACAATTGTTGAGTTGACCAAGGCTTTGATGTCAGGAACGGATCCAGATCTTGTAAGACCACTTGAAAAATACCTTGCAGGGAAATGTAAAATTATTAAAAAATCCACACAAGTAATGTCGGGAGAGGCTACAAAAGAAGGAATTAAAATAAAATTCAAACAAGCAGAAAACATAAATGAAGAAACTTTTGATTCAGTCCTTGTTGCCATAGGCAGAAAATCTAATGGCCCTTTAATCAAATTAAATAAGGTAGGTATACAAACAGATGAGAATGGATTCATTGAAGTTGATAACCAAATGAGAACCAATATCGATAATATCTTTGCTATAGGCGATGTTGTTGGTAATCCAATGTTGGCTCACAAGGCCAGTCATGAAGGTAAAATTGCTGCAGAAGTAATATCAGGTAAAAAGTCATTTATGGATGCCAGATGCATACCATCAGTCGCCTATACTGATCCTGAGGTCGCTTGGGTGGGATTAACTGAAGATCAGTGTAAGTTAGAGAATATAACTTATAAAAAAGGAGTTTTTCCTTGGTCAGCAAGTGGTCGATCACTCACCATAGGAAGAAAAGAAGGTTTTACTAAGTTATTATTTGATCCTCAAAGTAAAAAAATTATTGGTGGCGGTATTGTTGGTACCAATGCTGGAGATCTGATAGCTGAGATTTCTTTAGCCATAGAAATGAATTGTGACGTGGAAGATATCGCACTCACTATCCATCCCCATCCAACGCTTGCTGAATCCATCGCTTTAGCTGCTGAAGCTTTTGAAGGAACTATTACTGAACTTTATATCAAAAGCTAGAGGGTTTAAATTTACCCATTACCAAGGTGTAAAGAAAGGCAGATAAAAAGATTACTGCAGCACAATAGTAATTGATTAACCCCATATTATTCCCCTGTATCAAAGAGGCAATAACGCCATGTCCAATTGCTATACCTCCCAACTGAGAAGCTGGAATGAGCACTGAATAATTACCAGATTCATCTACACTGGCTATCAGACCCATGAGGAATGGTCCAACAAAGTTCCAAGCGGTTTGAAATAAGATAACTCTTAAGGCAAAACCAAGCCAAGTGATCTCCCCTTGGAAAGATAAAATAATTATGACCTGGACAGCTAATGCACAACATATAGCAACACTTCTATTGATTTTAGACGCTAGTGCTGAAGCGGACAATGGTCCAATGATACTCAACGCTGTACTTAAAAATAATATAGTAAAAACATCAACTTTAATGGTATTTTTGAAAACGTTAATTTCAGCTTCAATATTCATAGAGATGCCATAAGGAACAAGATTATTAAAGAAAGGCCCAACACCCATTTGCCATATAACCATAATAATCAGAGCTATTATTGGAAGAACTAAAAACTTACTATTGGTTGATGTTTTGGCATTTTTAATTTGAGCTGAAACAGCAAGTTTTGAAGTAAAAAATAAAGCAATAATACCAAGTAATATTGCTGGTGCAAACATCCCAGCGATGCCATAATTTGCTATGGCTTGAGGTATAAATAAGGCAGTTAAAGACCCCATAAGAACTTGAGATGCAACACTATAACCAAAGTTTTTATCCGGTTGTGACGTAGCTCCTATTGCTGCGACACCCAATGCAAATGCTGTCCCATGCCCTAGTAATCCTGTTAAGAATCGAATTACTAATAAAGAGTTAAAATCTGAAACATAGCAAGAGATAATATTGCCAACAATAATAGCCGACAGTGCCAATGCAGCTACTTTTCTCCAATTGTATTTTCCAACCCACATGATTCCCAACAAAGAAGATACAGACATTCCAGAAATTTCAGCTGAGGAAATTAAATTTGCATTCGATTGACTAAAATTGAGCTCTGATAGCATGCCACCAACAAAGAAAGGCATTCCAAAGACCATATAAACTCCAGCACATCCAATTAATATTGCAGCTATAACTTCACTACGTTCATTATTTTTTATCATTGTATTTTTTCTTTTGATTCACAAAGTTTATTTATTTTACATTGATAGCATAAAGGTTTTCTTGCAATACAGGTATACCTTCCATGCATAATGAGATGATGATGAGCATTAAATAGAAATTCTTCAGGTATTATTTTCATTAAGCCTTTTTCAATGTCTATTGGTTTTACTCCTTTTGCAAGACCTATACGATTAGATACTCTAAAAACATGCGTATCCACAGCAATGACAGATTTTCCAAAAACGGTATTTAAGATTACATTAGCAGTTTTTCTTCCTACTCCTGGGAGCTCTTCAAGACTTTCTCTTTCACCAGGCACTTGGCTGTTAAATTTTTTAATCAGTATTTCGCAAGTCAGCATGATATTTTTTGCCTTATTATTGAATAGACCAATGGTTTTGATATTTTCTTTTAACTTAGGAATACCAAGATGAATAATTTGTTCAGGTGTATTTGCAATTTGAAATAAAGATTTAGTGGCGTGATTTACACTTTTATCAGTTGCTTGAGCTGAAAGAATAACTGAAATTAGTAGTTCAAAGTTGGAATTATAGACCAATTCAGTCGTAGGTTTAGGATCAGATGCAGTTAAGATTTTAAAAATATTACCTGCCTTAATTTTATTCATGGCGTCTAAAAAGTAGAATTATCTAACTTTTTGCCCTGCGGATGATCCCTCATCTGGTGATATTAGGAAAACACCCTCATCATCATCTCCCGCTGCTAATAACATGCCTTCAGAAACTCCAAATCTCATTTTTCTTGGTTCTAAATTAGCCACGACTACAATATTTTTACCAATCAGTTCTTCTGGATTATAGAAACCCTTAATGCCTGCAAAAATAGTTCTTTCTTCATTGCCTAGATCAACTGTTACTTTTATTAGCTTATCTGCTTCTGGAATATCCTCAGCATTAATTACTTTAGCCACTCTAAGGTCTATTTTCATAAACTCATCAAAATTTATCATTGTTATTCTCCATTAGTTGATTTAGATAGAATCCTTAATTATTAATTCAAGATCTTCTTTTTTAATACGAGTTAATAAGGCAGGATAATCATTAATCTTGTGACTTAATATTGTTTTATTTATATCATTCCAGCACTGAGATTCTAGATTCAGAAATTGTTCTGCTTCTTTAGCAATATTTGGAACTACAGGTTTTAAATACACCATTAATATGAAAAAAAGATTTATAGCAGTGGAGCAAACAGCATGCACTTTTTCATAATTTAATTCATCTTTAATGAGCACCCAAGGTTTCTCTTTTTCTAAGTATTGATTGGCTTGATCAGCAAGCAACATAATTTTTCTCATCGCTTGCCCAAATTCCCTTTTTTCATAGAGGGAGCTAATATCTTCAGATGCTTCTTGAAAAGTCTTAATTAATTCAGGATTATCAAGTGATTGAGATATTCTATTTTCAAAATATTTATTAATAAATTTAGCTGATCGACTCGCAATATTGATCCATTTCCCAACTAAATCTGAGTTCACTCTTTTTTCAAAATCATTCGTATCAAGATCAAAGTCATCTATTCCAGAATTAGTTTTATAAGCATAGTAGTATCTTAAATACTCAGGTTTTGAATGATTGAGATAAGTTCTGGCTTTTATAAAAGTGCCTCTGGATTTTGACATTTTCTTCCCATTGACAGTGAGAAAGCCATTGACATAGATTGCATCTGGTTTTTTTAACCCAGCTCCTTCTAATACAGCTGGCCAAAATAAAGCATGAAAATAGATAATATCCTTACCGATAAAATGAACCAAGTGGCAATCGGCATTCTCACTAAAATAGTCTTCATAACTAATGTTACTTTTTGATGCAAGGTTTTTTAAAGAAGCAAGATACCCAATGGGTGCATCCAGCCAAACGTAGAAATATTTCTTATCTTCGCCTGGAATCTTAAATCCAAAATATGGATCATCTCTCGATATATCCCAATCCTTAAGACCCATTGAGAACCATTCATTGAGCTTTCCTTTGACTGCATCATTCATATCTATCGTTGGAATCCATTTCTTGAGCATGTCTTCAAAATGACTGAGCTTCATAAAATAATGTTCTGATTTCTTTAGGATCGGGGTTTCACCTGATAGTACTGATATTGGGTTTATGAGATCTGTAGGTTTGTAGGTGGCTCCACATTTTTCACAGTTATCCCCATATTGATCCTCAGTCGAACATTGTGGACATATTCCCTTAACATAACGATCAGGTAGGAAGATTTCTTGTCTTTTATCATAAGATTGTTCAATTATTTTTTTCTCAATATGCCCTGATTTATTTAATTGATTAAATATTTCGCCAACCAAGGTTTCATTTTCAGTTGTATGGGTAGAATGATAATTATCAAATTCAATTAAAAAATCCTGAAAATCCTTACTGTGTTCTTTCGTGTATTGTTCAGCCAATGCTTCAGGTTCAAGTCCAATGGCTTCAGCGCTTAGCATTATTGGTGTTCCATGAGAATCACTTGCACATAAGTAGAGACAATCCCTTTCTTTCATTTTTTGATAACGAACCCAAATGTCAGCTTGAATGTAGCCTACTAGATGTCCGATATGTATTGAATTATTAGCATACGGTAATGCATTGGTCACCAATATCTTTTTACTCATTTCATTAATGGATGTCATCTAACCATTATTCCTTAATATTGTCAGAATTTATATTGATAAGTAATAGTGGCAACAATGTAAGATTTGCTATTAACGCAATTAACATCGCAAATGCTGTAAAGGTCCCGAAGTAGATAGTGGGTACAAAATTCGAGAGAGATAATATAGAGAAACCTATAATGATAATTATAGAAGTGTAGTAAATAGCTTTACCTATGCTGGCATGTGAATTCTTAACCGCTATTTTTGAAGAACACCCTGATTTTATTTCCTCTCTGAAGCGATGAATGTAATGAATTTTCCTGAAAAATCTATGGATTGGGTTAGGGTTGGTATAGGTATTTTTGGAGGATATATTGGCAGTAATGAACTTCAAACAGCAATGACGTTAAGATCGCCAATAATAA
>JAQWQE010000062.1 GCA_029244925.1 Gammaproteobacteria bacterium
TTAATCCCTTGGAAATTCACAATATACGCAATCATTATATCAATGCCTTTTGCCTGGTTGGGTGGGAACACAACCATCAACAAAGAATCTTTCATTGCTGTTTTAGGTGCTGCATTACTACTCTCTGGTGGTCTGATGCTATTAAGACAAAAAGAAGTATTGTTACCCTCCAGGTGGTTGGAAACATCTTTAGGTAGAATCGTCACTTCTATTGTAAGTTTACTAGTGGGTTTTTTAGCAGGCTTGGTGGGTATCGGTGGTGGTATTTTCTTCTCCCCTATTCTGCATCTTTCAAAAGCTTTACCAACAAAAAATATCTCAGCCTTTGCCAGTATTTTTATTCTAATGAACTCCATCTCAGGACTTTTGGGTCAACTGATGAAAGACGATAACCAAAATACTAACTTTATTTTTCTTGAATATGGATGGCTACTACTCGCAGTTTTTATTGGTGGTCAAATAGGTTCTCAACTTAATATAAAGGTATTCCAACCTATTCTCATTCGACGCTTTACAGCACTATTGATCATCTATGTCAGTTGTCGAATGTTATTACTATCTATAGACATCTAACTTATAATTATCAACATAATGGAACTTATCAATATCAAAGTTATTTATTTTGCAGTATTAAGAGATCTTGCCAAAAAGAAGGAGGAGCTATTATCAGTGGATTCAGGTACAACTCCTCAATCACTCTACGACATGCTCCAAGAAAAATACTCTTTCCCAGATCAAAATACTTACAAAGTAGCCATTAATGATAACTTCACAGAATGGAATGAGCCTCTTGATCAACAAGATATAATTGTTTTTATGCCCCCGGTTACAGGAGGGTGAATCACTTTATAATTAGCGAGGATGAAATTAATATTGTTGAATTTAATAAACAATTCAAAAATCCCAATGCTGGAGCAATATCATCTTTTCAAGGCATTGTTCGCAATAATAACTTAGGTAAAGACGTTCTGAGATTGGAGTATCAAAGTTATGATCGATTGGCTGAGAAAGAAGGAGGAAATATTATAAATGAGGCCCTTGAAACATTTGATATCAAATCTGCTTATTGCACACATAGAACAGGAACATTAGAAATAGGGGATATTGCAGTTGTAGTAATAGTGCTTGCAGGGCATCGAGATGATTCATTCAAAGCATGCAGATATATTATTGATGAAGTAAAGCTAAGAGTTCCTATTTGGAAAAAAGAAATTTATCAAAATGGAGATTCCGGTTGGCTTAAGGGTGCAGGATAAAAATTTATTGACTACTGTATTCCTTTAAAGCTAATTCTCTTATCACTGCAATGATGTCTTCAAAAGTTCTTGTTGAAGGGCCATTAGAGGTGTATTTTCCATTCACCACTATCGTAGGAGTGGATCTAATTTTGTACTTACGAGTTAGCCGTTCTGCTCGGTTGACTTTGCTCTCCACAGTAAATGACCTGAAACGATTTTCAAACTGATCCTTACTGATGCCCTGCTCTGAAAATAACTCAAAAATTTCAGATTCAGTCATCATTTGTTTTCTATCTAAATGAAAAGCTTTAAATATCTTAATGTGCATCACATCAAGAATGCCTAGAGATTCTGCTGTATAGAACATCCTTGCATGCATTTTATAGGCTTCATTAAAAACAGCAGGCATTCTTTTAAAATCTATGTATTGGGCCTTGGTTTTTTCAAATAGTTCAATATTAGTCTCAAAATTAAAACAGTGGTTGCAAGAATATGCAAAAACTTCTATCACCTCGATCTTATCATTAAGCGATGCGACACCTTCAGCTAAAGGCAGTGTTCTATAATGCTTATTATTCTCAAATTGCCATTCATTTTGAGCTTCAATAGGGGTTATGAATAAAAATAATATAAAAAAGAAACAACACTTATAATTCAATCTCAACATTTAGTTACCACCCATTGCTTTGATGTATTCTGATAAAGCTTCCATTTCTTCTTGAGTCAAGCGAGCTGCTATTGTTTGCATCATATCATTCATCACTGATTGCCTATTGCCATTAGTGTATTCAATTAAAGCAAGTTTTGTGTACTCAGCATGTTGCCCTGCAATAACAGGATAACCAGCTCCTGGGTTACCTTTCCCAGTCGGTCCATGACAGGCTATACAGGCTGCAACTCCTTTGTTGTTTCCACCTCGGTATAAAAGCTCTCCTTTTTTGGCTAGTTCCAGGTCAAAGTCTTTTTTACTCATTGATAGCGAGTTATAAAAAGCAGCAATGTCCTCAATGTCTTTCTGAGAAAGCGACATCACCAAGGGTTCCATCACCGCATTGTTTCTAGTCCCATTTTTATAGGCAGTTACCGCATCAATCAAATACTTTTCATGCTGTCCAGCTAAACTAGGCCATTCAGGGTTGATACTATTACCATCCTGTCCATGGCATGCTGAACAAAACATTGCTTTGCTCTTCCCTGCCTCAATATCACCGTTGGAATAGGCTATTGGTGTCATTAAGCTTATTGAAAAAAGCATTAAGCCAATAATGATGCTTATCGTTTTTTGATAGTGTTTATTTAGCAAAATCATCCCTCATATATTTTTCTAATTCTACATATTTCATAGAATCAGCTATTATCGTCTATTAATATTAATTCTAATATTTTGTGCATTTTACACAAAACAATTGAAACAGGCATTAATCTTGAACCTAGAAAAAATAAAATTCTTAAAAAGTGCTAGTTCAGCCAATGATTTTCCTAAAGATATTGGAAAAGAGATTGCTTTTGTCGGAAGATCCAATGCTGGAAAGTCGACAGCAATTAATGCGATTGTGAATAGAAAGAATATTGCGAGAACTAGTAAAACACCAGGAAGAACTCAGCTAATTAATTTTTTTGAGATTGATACAAATCATAGTTTAGTAGACTTACCCGGTTATGGTTATGCAAATGTTTCTAAAAGCAAACGAAAGTCATGGGACTATCTTATT
>JAQWQE010000063.1 GCA_029244925.1 Gammaproteobacteria bacterium
TCAGGTATTTATTATGGTTTAAAAAATGAAGTGTCTCCTCCTACTATGATCAGTGAAGGAGAGGTGATAGACCCTGAGGTAACGCTTCCTGTTAAGTGGCATGAAGCTCTAGAGGCATTCAGTCAGGCTGAAGTCTTGCCACAGTATCTTAGTAAAGAGTATTGTGAAGTCTTTCACAAATGCAGAAGTTGTGAGATGGATCGCTTCACTTCTCAAATCAGCAATAAAGATTTTGAGTGGTATCTAAGGTCTATCTAAAGCTATAAACCTAGCAATATTGTAATATTTCAATACTTTTTATTAAGATGCATCTGCAATTGATGGATGCTGCTTTCTGAGGTATCTATACAGTAACCAATATATGAGCATTGCCATCATAGCTGCACACCAACACATGATGAAAACACTTTGATAACCAAAGCTTAACCCCAATAGGGATGCGGCTAAATTTGGCCCTACTATTTGGCCAAGTCCCTGTGCGGCAGGCAAATAAGCAGCATAATGACCACCATTATCAAAATTAGCCAGTGAACCCATTTGATAAACATCAGTGAATATCCAAAGTAAGTTAAAAGTAAAAACACTCATTAAAAACCTAGGTTCATTAATACCAAATGCCAACATTCCCACACCCATTGCCATGGTAAATAATGCGATCAAAAGAGGTCTTAATAATCCAAAACGATTACTTAATAAGGTTGCAATTAGACAACCTAAAAGTGAGCACAAAGACGCCCAAACTAGAACTTCACTCACCAAGTTAGGATTGGTATTACTCTCCAGAGCGGCAAGTTCAATGTATGTCCAGTAAGCTCCAATATTAATGTAGGTCAAGAAGATGGCAAAAAGGCAGATCCAAGGTAAAAATAGGGCATATCTAGCATTAGAATCATTTGTACTAGATCTTTCTTCTACAGGCCTAGTTTTTGGATAACTCTTAATCCATTTCAGAAAAGGTATTGTTGCTAAGAAGCATCCAATGAAAACCCAATAGATGCCATTCATCGAAAGTTGAGGCAAAATCCTCATTTCCAGTGCTTGAGAGAAAGCAAAACTAAACAGCATTAGGTTGTAGGCAAGAGCAGGTCTGATTGACATTCCAAAAATGGCAACGGCCACAGCTGTATACATACCACTTCCAAATCCTGCTGAGAATCGAAGCCATAGAACAGTATCGTAGTCTACATACTTGAGGCACATTCCGTTTGCTACTACCGCAATAATGATACCTATAAATACTAATATCCTCCTGTTGACGCGGTTAATAATCCAGGCTGTAACAATTGCTCCAGCTGATAAGCCACCAAGGTCCATGCCAGCAACTCTTCCAACTTCAACTTCAGTAAAACCTAGTTTTGTAACCCACGCGGTGCTTATCACTGGAATGCCTACAAGCACGCCATAACCTATAAGCACCATATAAAGAGCGACTGCTAGTGATCTCCAATCGTCATTGATTAATATTCGCCAATCTTCGAGTGCTAGTGCAAGCCCTGTCTTAGTATTTTCTGTCATGATCAAAGACTAACAAACCTGTTAAGATTCACAAAGCTTCGTTTTAGGTCTTAATATATTAATGTAGTATTAAATGATGACTAGCTTGAAAAAATTAAAGGATTGAGGAGAAAAATATGGCAGCTAATATTGGAGGATATATTTCAATTGGTACAAATAACCTAGAAGCAGCAAGAGAATTTTATGACAAGCTTTTTGAGCCAATTGGAGTAAAGGGCTTTAGAGGCAACGATAGAAGCTATTTCTATAAATTTGAGGAAACAGATACTTACTTTGCTATTTTTATTCCTTTTGATGGCAATGAAGCAACTGTAGGCAATGGATCAATGACTGGTATTACGTTTGATTCTATTGAGGAAGTTGATCAGATATATCAAATAGCCATTGAATCAGGGGCGCTAGATGAAGGTGAACCAGAACAAAAAATGGATACATTTTATGGTGGTTACATTAGGGATTTGGATGGAAACAAGTTGGTTTTTTGTAAAATGGGATAACCATTAAATATATATCTGTATTTCGTTAGCATCTTAAAATTGGTTTTATCTTATTCGAACATCTAAATTGTTCTTTATCTCGAAGTGTGTTTTATGAATAGATATTTGATATTTGCTCTCATTCTTTTAATAAGCCCTAATGGGAAAGCTATGATTGTAGACAATTTAGAAAATCCAGATGCAAGAGAGTGGGCTTATTTCACAGATACTGTTATGGGTGGAGTTTCAACTGGTCAATTGCAGTATCTTGACAAAGACGGTAAAAAGTTTTATCGAATGACGGGCATGGTTAGTACTGAGAATAATGGTGGATTCATCCAATTTGCAACACGCATTAAAGACATTACCGATGATTATGATGGCATTAAAATTAGGGTCCGAGGCAATAATGAAAATTATCAAATCCATTTAAGAACTCGCTACACACCTGCACCATGGCAATATTATTCAGCAGAATTTGCAGTTGAGAATAACTGGAAAGAGATTGTATTGCCTTTCAGTGAATTTAAAAAGTCAAATTTCTATCAGACTAAAGCTTTCAGTCCATCCAGTTTAAGATCCATTGGCATTGTGGCAGTGGGCAAAGACTTTGAAGCAGAGATTGATTTATCTAGGATTGAATTGTATTAAAAGAAGTTATTCAGAAAATGCTCTTTTTCTCATGACCTCAATAAGAATCTCACAAAACTCATATTCGCTTTTTTTAGACTGTTGAATGGGTATGTCTAGAATTTGATAATTTTCATCTTCACCAAATTCCTTCCACGTTGGATTGTTAATAGAATTAGGCGTTCCTTTTTTAGCAAATTCCACCCAATATTCCATCATGATGTCAGTTAATTCTCTATCCATTTCATCTGTGAGTAACCAATCATCATGCGTGTCAAAAACATAAGGTATTTCAGCCCCATGGTAGGCTAGAATGCTTGCACTGTTCTCACGTTTTCTTTCAAAAACGTATTGATAAACATTGTTTCCTTTTTTGGAGAGCTGCCTGGCAATAAAAATTGAAGGGCATAGATAATCTCTGTTGCTTTGCAATTGATCCATAGCAAGAGCTGGTTCTTTATCAGCCATTAGATTGAGAATAGTTTCACTGTTTTCAGGATAAGTTGTCTCCACCCAATTAGTGACTTCTTGCTGAGTTATATTTGGATCGCCATACATTAGGTATTCATTTTTGTTGCTGCCAATGAGGAGGTCAACATTATTAATATTTTGATTCAGAAAGAGTTTAAATGGATCGTCAGGAATAATGTCTCCATCGACAGAGCCTTTGAAGTAAAGTTTAGACGAGCTTCTCATTTTGACGATATCAGCAGCTGAGATGTTTTTCATGGAGGCCAAACTTTCAGCACCAGATTTATTTTGTATTTCAATACCAAGCTCTAAGCCCTCATCTCTTTTAACCCAGTCTGCAAAACCACCACTTTGTGAAATAGCACGTTGAAACAAACCTTGTGCTTTGGGAGTAGCTATAAGATAAGCAATGTCTTCAGCTCCAGATGATTCACCGAAGAGAGTTATATTATTAGGATCACCACCAAATTTTATAATGTTGTTTTTAATCCATTCCAAAGCGGTCAGCTGATCCATTAATCCATAGTTTCCTGAACTATTAGTATTTTCAGGATGTGGTAGATAGCCCAATGCATTTAATCGAAAGTTGATTGATACCACCACAACGCCTTTTTTAGCCAAGTTACTGCCAATATAGTTAGGTTCATGGGAGTATCCATTAACATTTCCCCCTCCATGTATCCAAACCATCACAGGTTGTTTCTTCTCTGTAGAAAGTGATTGAGACCAAATGTTGAGATAGAGACAATCCTCTGAAATTGAGGGTTTGTCATGCACCATTGAGATTGGATTACCTAACGATATCGCTACAGCGCGATACCAATTGGTGTTTCCATTGTCTTGCATGCAGGCTTCTTTGAAAGATTGAGTGGCTAAAGCAGTTTTTTCTGTTTTATACGGAACGGTTGGCATCCATCTAAGCTCATCAATCGGAGGTTTAGCGTATGGAATTCCTTTGAAGACATACTGATTATTTTCATCATCAAAGGAACCAATGTACTCTGTATTTTCTATTTGTATACGAGGAATCTCATCGGCATTTAGAAACACTATGGAATTAAAAAATAAAGCAAAAATAAGAAAAATAGGTTTCATTTGATTCAGTCTTGATCCAGATTAAAAACAATACCTTGAGCTAGTGGGAGTTCCGTTGAGTAATTGACTGTATTGGTCGATCTTCTCATGTAACCCTTCCATGCATCAGAGCCTGATTCTCTGCCACCACCCGTTTCTTTTTCTCCACCAAAAGCACCACCAATTTCAGCTCCACTCGTTCCAATGTTCACATTCGCAATGCCGCAATCACTGCCCATCGAGGAAGTAAAAAGTTCAGCTTCACGGAGATCATTAGTAAATATTGCGGAAGAGAGCCCTTGAGGGACATCATTGTGCAATGCTATAGCTTGCTCTAAATTCTGATATTTATAAACATAAAGAATCGGTGCAAAAGTTTCCTCCTGAACTGTTTGATCGCAAGGTTGCATTTCAATAATTGAGGGTTTCACATAAAAGCCATTTGGGTATTTATCTTGAAGCACTCTTTCACCACCGCTCACCTTTCCTCTAGAATCTTCTATAGCTTTTCTCATTTGATTGAAGGCTCTCTCATCAATCAATGGTCCTACCAAGGTGGATGCATCCATAGGGTTGCCAATTTCAATACCCTCATAAGCTTTAATCAAAGCTGGCATCAGTTTTTCATAGATTTCATCGTGTACAAAAAGTCTTCGAGTGCTGGTGCATCGTTGCCCTGCTGTGCCTACAGCGCCAAACAAAGTTGCTCTAATAGCTAAGTCTAGATCTGCAGAAGGGCAGGCTATAATTGCATTATTTCCTCCCAATTCAAGAATGGTTCTACCAAAACGTGCGGCTACAATTGGGCCTACTTTACTGCCCATAGCAGTGCTTCCTGTGGCACTAATCACGGGCACTCTTGAATCACTCACCAGTTGCTCTCCTGCTGAAGCATCGCCAATAATCAGTTGTGATAAATGACTGGGAACCCCTCCAACTTCATTGATTGCTTCTAAGAAAATATGTTGACAGGCCATGGCAGTAAGAGGAGTCTTCTCGGAAGGTTTCCAGATCACACTATTGCCACAAACAATTGCTAATGCTGTATTCCAACTCCAAACAGCAACCGGGAAATTGAAAGCTGAGATTACACCAGTGGGTCCAATAGGATGCCAAGATTCAGACATTTTATGTCCAGGTCTTTCCGAAGAAATGGTCAACCCATAGAGTTGTCTTGATAAACCAACTGCAAAATCGCAGATGTCTATCATCTCTTGTACTTCACCCAACCCTTCCTGATAAATCTTGCCACACTCCAGAGTTACCAGTTGCCCCAAAATCTCTTTTCGTTCTCTCAGCTTGTTACCCAATACTCTAATCAACTCGCCTCTTTGGGGAGCCGGTACTATTTTCCATTGATTAAAGGCATCAACCGAGTTTTGGATCATGGTTTCAATCTCAGTTTCTGTATGCATCTTTATATTTCCGATGCTTGCTCCATCGATGGGACTCTTAACATTCAATGTGCCTTCATTCAATTCAAGTGAATTGATTCCCAGTTTATTAAAAATGTTCTCAACAGTATTCATTTAATTAATAGTAATGATTGTATTGCCTATGATTGAACCGGTTTCAACAGATTGATGTGCAGTCACCAACTCACTTAATTCAAACGTTTGAGCTATCTGATGACTCAATGCATTTTCATTCAATGCTTTGGTTATACCATTTACAATATTGTTTCTTGCTTGCTGCGAGACAATATAGATTAGAAAGGTATTCAATGTTATTCCTTTAAACATCAAATCATAAAATGGAATTACTGGATTGCCTTCAGCCACAGAACCATAAGCGGCTATAACCCCATTTGGACTCAATATATTTTGACTCACTCCTAGGTTACCGCCAAACTCAACTTCAACGATTCTTTGCACGCCTTGCCCTGCTGTGTAATCGTTGACAATTCTTGTAACATCATCATTCTTATAATTAATAACCAGGTCTGCACCAGCGGTTTGTGCAACTGAAGCTTTATCATCCCCACTGACTGTAGCGATCACATTTGCTCCACCCCATTTGGCTAACTGAATGGCATAATGACCCACAGCTCCAGCACCACCAGTGACTAAAATATTTTGTCCATCAACAGCACCATCACAATAAACAGCATAGTATGCGGTCGATGTCGGAACGCCTAAGCATGCCGCTGCTTCAAATGAAGTGTGATCAGGCAATGCTACAGCCTGTTCCGATGGCAAACTAATCAATTCAGCACAAGTACCAAATGCTCTTGCAAAAGCTGCATTCCATAGCCAAACCCTTTCGCCAATCCGATTTTTATCAACGCCTTCACCGACCTCTTGGATCACTCCACCACCGTCTGAATGAGGAATAATTCTTGGAAACTGCAAATCGCCTCTCGCTCCAGCTCTGGTTTTCACATCAGATGGGTTTACGCCAGAACTTTTTACTGCAACCAAGACTTCACCAGAATTAAGCTTAGGGTCGTCCATCTCACCACAATTGATCACTTCTGCTGCTGAACCTATGTTTTCATACCATCCTGCTTTCATATGTTTCCATCCTTTTCTATTCTGATTTGACTTAAACCTTCTGTATGCCCATCAATGGCTATTATTTGTCCCGATACTTTTTTAGCGACAGGGGATAATAAGTAATCAATCATGCCTACTATTTCCTCAGCGTCAATAAAGGATTGCATCGACACTTGATTTAAATAAGCTTGCCTAACCGCATTTTCGCTGATGTTTCTATCCGTAGCTTCCTGCCTTATAACATTTTCTATTCTTTCACCATTAACGGATCCGGGACAAATGCTATTCACTCTTATATTGTCTGAACCAAATTCCATAGCCCATGTTTTGGTTAAGCCTGACAGCGCCCACTTTGATGCAGAGTAGGCTGACCTAAGAGGTGTGCCAAACAATGAGGAGGTTGATCCAATATTTATGATAGAGCCCCCACCAAAATTTCTTAAAAGCGGAATAGCTTCTTTGCTGCAGAGAAAAGTACCATTGAGATTCACTGATAAAGTATTTTTCCAATCGCTAAAATCAGTTTGGTCCAGATATGATACTGGCCCAGCTATTCCAGCATTATTAATTAAAGCATCCAGCCCTTTGAATTCATTTTTTACCCAATGGAATAATTTCTTTACTGCTTGCTCATCTTGAATATCAGTTTCATGAGCATGAACACCAGGGTTTTGTTCTGAGAATGTCTTCAATTGCTCTTTATCACAATCACAGATGATAATTGTCGCACCCTTTGATGCTAATTCTGAAGCCATAATAGAGCCAATACCACTAGCCGCCGCAGTTATCAAAATTGTCATTTCAGAGATATTTTTAGACATGTTTGTTTAGTCAAGTATGGGTTGAATTTTTGTTTTTAACCATTCAATTAGATCATCACCACTCATATTCCTAGCAGTAGCGAGCTCACCAGCCAATGTTGCAAACTCTAGATTTCCTTCTGCATCTAACACAACCAAAGACGGAATGCCTTCGCTGATGGGATTTCCATAACGTTCAGCAATATCAAGGTTTTTATCCCATTCACCCACATCCACTGCGACAACTATGAAACGCTCATCCAACCAGGATTTGATGTCTTCTCTAGCAAAATATTCACCAAGAGTTCTGCAATCAGGACACCAATTTCCTCCCATTTCAAGCAAAATATATTTATCAGTTTTTTCAGCAAGATTTATTGCATCAGCAATATCATTCTGAGCATTGGCTGTTTCATCATACGGTTGATAGTCGGACAGTGCCCAGCAATTAAAGCTGAACAGCAGTGTTGATATAAGGATTAGTTTTTTCATTGAATAACTCCCTTAGCAATGACCAGATGAATATCCTGAGTATTTTTAATAGATTCTAGCGGATTTTGATTAAGGATCAACAGGTCTGCTAATTTACCTTCATCTATTGTTCCTATTTTATTTTCAATATTGAGGAATTCAGCTGGAGTTATCGTAGCAGAGCGAAGCACTTCTTTTGCTGTCATGCCTGCTTCAAAGAGCAATTCAAGTTCTTTATGCAAACTATAGCCTGGTGTGAGATAGCCTATCGGTGTATCTGTGCCTGCAATAATCTTGACTCCTTCTTGATTCATTATATTGACAAGATTCAAGCTCCATTGATCGAAAATCAGATCATTTTCAGTGATTTCTTCTTTAGCTAAATTCAATGAACCTTCTTGCCAAACTTCTCTCGCTTGTTCTGGCAAGTATTGATAGTTCTCCCTCCATTCTGGATTGGCATAGAATCTTCTAGAGCCAAAAGTATTGATGGTGAGGGTAGGGGTTTGAAAGACTTCAGATGCAGCTAATTTTTTGATAATTCTCAAGCATCTTTCTGAATCATAATTATCAATTGCATAGTACCTTTGAGACGAATGGATTTCAGTTCTTAAGGCTGATCCTGCAATGCCTTTTTTATTGGAGAGTTTTTCTCTTCTTTTGATCAGTAATTCAGGGGCATCCAATGAGCACGCGAGATCCATATTCCTGATATGCTGCATACCGCCCAGTCCAGCTTCAATGGCTTCCTCAAGGTCAATGCTAAGAGGAATATGTCCCGTAACTCTGAGATTATTTTTCTTTGCAATTTGCAATAGCTCTAGGTAAGTTTCTTTTGAGAGCATCTCATATGATTTTAAAAAAGTGACGCCATTTTCTAGAAGATCATGAACGACATTATCAATGTCTGAAGTTTCATCAATACCAATTGATAACTCAGGGAAACCAGGCTCTTTTCCTTTGTAGACACGATCTTTGCCATCGATCAATGGGCCAGCATAAAAGAGTCTGGGTGTTTTATCTGGGTTTGTTTGTATGTAATTGAGAGACGGTTGGAGCTTCTTAATGATCGCTCCTGTGTCTCTGATGCTGGTGATTCCATTTTTTAGAAACAACCTAAAATAAGTTTCATGATCTATCTCTGGAATAAAAGTTAGATGCACATGGGCATCCCACAAACCGGGTATAAGAAATTTACCAGTTCCATCAATTACTGTGTGTTGATTTTGATGATTTTTAATGATTTCAATGGAATCAGTAATGGAGTGTATTGTTCCATTCTTTATGTGTACTGTTTGATTGAATCGAACCGGATTGTCTGCATCAATGAGAGTAATGTTCTCAATTGTTACACTCGGATTAGCAGCTATTTTAAGACATAGGAAAAGACTTAAGAAAAGGGTAAAAATTTTGTAGTTCATAATCCTTCCGTAATAATAAAGTCTCTATCAGCATTGGATTCAATAATTTTTAATGCTGTTTTGTATTCTTCACTTTCATAAGCCTGTTTTGCAATGTCTAAACTTGGAAAACGAACCATAACTGTTCGCTCATAATCACCGTCTTCCATTTGAAACTGCTCGCCTCCTCGAACCAAGAATTCACCGTCATGCTTTTCTACAACATCGGTCGCTTTTGAAGCATATTCTAGAAATGCTTCCTGGTTGTTATAACGACATCTAACTATCCAATAGCCGCTCATAGGGCCAAACCTCCATACCATGAATTGCATTTCTGATATCCATACTTAAATTAACACTAGCAACTTTTTTCTTTTGATCAAAATCAAAAAGACTAATGGTGGATGGCGAAGAGCCAACAGCAATCAAATCTTTGTCAATAACACACAATCCTCTCGCAAAACCTTGACGAGCAATCCGACTGTCATCAAGATCAGTATGCGTTAGAGTATCTTCAGGATAGGTGGGTATAACGAAATGCGATTCTTCACCTTCACGGCTGAGCAATCTAATGCAGTCACTTTTTGTGTCATTGAATAAAACCCCATTGTTGAAAGGTCTCGCATTATGCGTTCCTTCAGGAAGAGAGCAGTATTCTTTGACATTAAGATCACTATCCATATAGATCAATGCATTGGTTCGAAGACCGCTTGCAAATAGACCTCTTTTGTTGCATCGGACATTGTTCAAATGTAAATTATTGCCCATAGGTGGCCCTTCATCCGATTGAGGATCGAATAATTGAGACTTCCATCCTTTGGGATTTTTAGTGATGTAGATG
Source organism: Gammaproteobacteria bacterium (assembly GCA_029244925.1). Taxonomy (GTDB): domain Bacteria; phylum Pseudomonadota; class Gammaproteobacteria; order Steroidobacterales; family UBA11654; genus CACPJA01. Next base: position 10,174 of record JAQWQE010000063.1, read on the forward strand.
CCTCTTGTGAATGCATCGGAATCCAAATCAAAAACCAATATGCTATCGAAACCGGTTGAGGCAACAAATAAAAGATTCTCAAATTTAAAAATTTCATGAGCATGCCTTAGGAAAGGATTCTTGTAAGACCTTTTAATCTCAAACGATTGATTGTAGACAAATAACTCATCACTGGCCGCTATGAAAATTTCATCACCATGGTATTCAATACCTCTAAGACCTCGATCCCAACCTCTGCCGCTAAAATCTATGCCTGAATCATCCCAGTCAACCATCATTTTTGCTGCTTGGTTTTCAAAGTCCACAAGATAGATGCCACCATGGCTTTCTCCTTGTTGACTTCCTCTTACAACGGAAGTGGCTAAAATTATGGGTAGCTTTTTCATCAACCCATTGTAATGGAAAATAGATTCTTACAATAACCGTAAATTGATATATTTCTATGATAAGGTAGTTTTCATGCTCAAAAGCATCCAAAAAAATCTAATTTTATTCATGGTGCTATTTTTTAATAGCAGCAATGCATTTTCACAACCAACTAGCGTGATATGTGGCCATTTACTAGACGTTGAATCGAGCGAATACAATAAAAATGTTTTCATTGATTTTGATCCAAGTACACAAACTATTTCAAGTATCGATATTAATACTAATAAGAGGCCTAACCCCCAAACAATCGATTTATCCAATTATTTCTGCTTGCCTGGGTTAATTGATATGCATACCCATATCTCTGAGGCTTCTTCTGGGGATTTAATTGAATTTTATACCAAGACACAGCAAGAACAGTTGAAGGTTGGAAGGATAAATGTAGAAAAAACATTAAAGGCAGGTTTTACAACGGTCAGAGATCTAGGGGTTTACATTGCTTGGACCGATAAAAAACTAAGAGATGAAATCAATGCCGATAAAATACCCGGTCCTAGAATGAAGATCTCAGGATATTACCTGTCGATCCCAGGCGGAGGCGGGGATGTTGCAGTGCCAGATTATGAAGGCAAGGTTCCAGATCAAATCAGAAGAGGCATCACTAAGGGAGTTGAAAACTTTAGAGTAAAAGCTGAGCAATTAGTAAGTGGGGGAGCCGATCAAATTAAGTTAATCGCATCGGGAGCCGTTTTGGCATATGGCAGTGTTCCAGGAAATCCTGAAATGAGTCCAGAAGAAATTGCAGCAGTCGTAGCGGTTGCAAAAGAAGCGAACATGAATGTTACTGCTCATGCACACGGTGCATTATCCATTAAGCAAGCCATAAGATCAGGGGTAAACAGTATTGAGCATGCTTCACTGATCGATGAGGAAGGGATCCAAATGGCAAAAGAATATGGCGTGGCTTTATCGATGGATATATACAATGGCGATTATATTAATGAGGTTGGAATTATAGATGAATGGCCTGAAGAGTTTCTTCGAAAAAATCGAGAAACAACAGATGCCCAACGAGAAAATTTTACAAAAGCTCATAAAGCAGGGGTAAAGATTATTTATGGAACGGATGCAGGAGTTTACCCACATGGAGACAATGCCAAGCAATTTAAATACATGACCAAGTATGGGATGACCAGTATAGAGGCCATTCAGTCTGCAACGATGGATGCTGCTGAAGTGATTGGTATGTCAGATCAAGTGGGGCAAGTAAAAATAGGGTTCTTTGCAGATATCATTGCAGTTAAGAAGGATCCAGTGCTTAATATTCAGGCCTTAGAAAATATTGATGTCGTGATTAAAGGGGGTAAGATCTACAAGCAAAAATGAAAACCAAAGTTGTAAAACGTTGTTTGACTTTTATTGTGTTGTTATTTTCTAGCATAATATCAGCTGATCCTATTATTGATTCTCCACAAGTGGCTCTGACCGGATTACCTTTTGAAATCAGTATTAGTAATGTCCCATTGCAGAATGCTTGTGACTATAAACTTAAAATTAATGAACTTTTCTATCAGCCAAGCAATTGCGAAAATGCACAACAATTGATTTTTAATGACATCGTTTTAAACGATAAAGCTTCTGAGTCTATAGAGTTGTATGCAGGGGATGTATTGCTAGACATTACCTCCATCGAAGTGCTTTGGGGTTGGCTCTCAATAATGCCACCGTTGATGTCCATTTTAATTGCTTTGTTTTTTAGGAGTGTCATCCCTGCGCTTTTTTTAGGGGTTTGGATTGGAGCATTCTCCATTCTGGGTTTTCAGCCGTCGGTCATCTGGCAGAGCTTTCTAGATGTGGTATCTATATATGTAAAAAATGCATTGGCCAATCCAGATCATTCGGCAGTGATTATTTTTAGCTTAATGATTGGTGGACTCGTTGGGGTTATTTCAAAAAATGGAGGCATGCAGGGCGTTGTCAATTCTCTTTTAGGTTTTACCAAAAATGCTAGAAGAGGACAGTTGATTACAGCCACATTAGGCTTGGCAATCTTTTTTGATGATTATGCCAATACTCTCGTTGTTGGTAATACCATGAGAAAAGTTACAGACAGGCTTAAGATCTCTAGGGCCAAACTTGCTTTTCTAGTTGATGCAACAGCAGCACCAATAGCCTGTATAGCTCTCATTACGACATGGGTGGGTTACCAGATTGGTATGATTGATGCATCCATAGGTCAAATTGATGCAATCAATGATTCAGCGTATTCAATTTACCTTAGCTCCATTTTGTACAGTTTCTACCCTTTATTTATGTTGGCTTTTGTCTTTATTATTGCAGGTTCTGGGAGAGATTTTGGTGCAATGTATGAATTTGAATTATCAGCAAGACAAGGCAATGACGGATCCATCCAAGGTGCTGAAATGGGTTATACCAGTGAAGCTGAATCAAAACAGTTGGAGCCAAAAGATCCAAGTAGATCTCGTGCATTTAATGCATTCATTCCAATTTTAGTATTTATAGCAAGTGTCATTGCAGGTTTGTTTGCCACTGGTGATGGCGATTCACTACAAGACATCATTGGTTCAGCTGATGCCTATCAATCTTTACTTTGGGGTTCTTTAATAGCAGTAGTGACCGCCTTTATACTTACTATTTCTCAAGGCATTCTATCATTGGAGGAAACGGTTCAATCCTGGTATGAGGGTGTGAAGTTTATGATTTTCGCTATTATTGTATTAATCATGGCTTGGTCTTTAGGGCAGACAACAGAAATATTATTGACCGCTCAATATCTAGTCTCAGTGCTTGGAGATTTTTTACCTGTTCCTTATGTTCCAACTATTATTTTTATTCTTTCAGCTGCAACAGCATTTGCAACTGGGACCAGTTGGGGAACGATGGGTATCTTTTATCCCATCGTGGTGCCATTGGCCTGGGAAGTTATGTTTATTAATGGAGTGGCAGATCCAGAACACATGTATATTATTTATTCTTCAGTAGCTTGTGTTTTATGTGGAGCGGTTTGGGGCGATCACTGTTCTCCAATTTCTGATACCACCATTATGTCTTCAATGGCTTCGGGTTGTAATCATATAGATCATGTTACCACTCAATTTCCGTACGCCATTGTTGTAGCCTCGATTGCATTATTGATCGGTACTATTCCAACGGGTTATGGGATTTCTCCAGTTATTATGATTCCAGTAGGTGTAGCCACAGTCTTTTTATGCATTACTTTATTAGGGAGAAAGGTCGATTGATTGAATTAGAATTAAAAGCTAAGAATAAGATATTTGAAGGCTCACACCAGGTATTTTCTCATTGGTCTGAATCAACCAAATGTGAAATGACTTTTTCAATTTATCTGCCTACCGTGAATAGATTTGAAGATACGCCAACACTATTTTGGTTATCAGGATTAACGTGCACTGAAGAAAATTTTAGAGTCAAGTCAGGAGTTCAAAGGTATGCATCAGCAATGGGTGTCAATATTATTGCACCCGATACCAGTCCTAGAGGTGAGAATGTACCCGATGACCCCAATTATGATTTTGCTCAAGGCGCTGGTTTTTATTTAGATGCGATGCAATCTCCTTGGGATGAAAATTTTAAAATGTATTCCTATGTAACTAAGGATTTATTGAATATTGCAAAAAATAATTTTTCTATCAATGAAGATAAGTTGGGAATATTTGGCCATTCTATGGGTGGTCATGGAGCATTGACAATTGCATTTAAGAACCCTGATATTTTTAAGTCAGTATCAGCTTTTGCTCCAATTTGTGCCCCAACACAGGTTCCCTGGGGAAGGAATGCATTTGAGAAATATTTAGGAAGTGATGAAGAATCTTGGCAACAATACGATGCAACTCAACTAATTCATGACAAGGGCTGGTCCAGCGATATTCTTGTTGACCAAGGTCTCGAGGATGAATTTATGGATGAGCATCTTAAGCCTGAGTTACTTGAAGACGCATGCATTAAGAATGATATCAGCCTGTCCTTACGGAAGCATGAAGGCTACGATCACAGTTATTTTTTTATTTCTTCATTCATCGAAGATCATATATCTTGGCATAAAGAACGTCTTTAATAGGATTGAATACTAGCTTATTACAGACAAATACCATTGGATGAAACTTCTTGCACTGTTTTCTTTATCAGTGAAAGGACCGGACTGATATTTGATAGAATTGACACCTTTTTGATTGTTTACAATAATCGTCTCATCGGCAAAAGTAGTAGTATCCCAGAGCCACATTAGCTTATCTTTGTCATAGTCTTGACCTTCAATGGCATCATTCTTTACAAACCAGTAAACATCACATTGACACTTGTCTTGAGCAGTGGGTGTAAAAATATAACCTACCATATGATCACAATAAGCTAGAAAGTAACAAACCGGTCCAAGATTAAAATCTGAACATCCCTGATTATAATCGGTGATATTACCCAATAATGGTGCAAGTGGTTTACCATTTTTGCTTCCAGTGACATAGCCATCAAATAATGCATATCTAGAATAGGCATATTGTTCTTGTCCTATTTCTTTTCGGCTGAAGTCATGATTAATGGATATATCTTTCAATCCACAAGCTTCTAAGGTTTCAAGCATTACTGCTTGTGCTTTATCAAATTCTGGCTCATTTTCTATTTTAAGACTATGAGAAAGTGAGTATTCAGGGTGAGATGGAGCACAATGATAACATTCTTGGTAATTTTCAATTGCAAGTTTCCAGTTGGAATCTATTGGGTAGTTTTTATGTGCGGCTATTTTTAAATCCTCAAAGCCAAACATAGAAAATGGTTCCTTTAAGTCCCTTTTTAGGTTTTCAATGGATTGTGGATTATCAGAGAAATTGATAAAAATCATACCAGCGATAATCTCTAAATTGCATTTATGAAGTGAGAAATCACTCTTTTCAAGCTCATCTGGAAAGCTTTTAGCAGCAATGAGATTGCCTTCAAGATTATAAGTCCAACTGTGATACGGGCATCTGAGTCGTTTGGTGGAACCCGATGTCTCAAGACAAATCCTAGAACCTCTATGCCTGCAAACATTATAGAATGCATGGATATTATCATCCTTGCCTCGGAGGATGATCACCTCTTCAGCAAGAAGGGTGTATACAAAATAATCACCCACTTCTGGTATTTGGGATTGATGACCAATAAAAATCCAACTGTCTTGAAATATTTTTTCTACTTCAATAGTAAATATCTCTTCGCTCTTATAAAACTTCTGATCCAAAGTCCAGCCCATTTTATGTTGGGCTATTAATTCTGATATGTTCTTCATTTTCTTGCTAGTAGATTAGTTTTGTTGAAATTTATCATAAAGTAATTTCATTTTACACTATCTTCTTTTTCTTCTTTTTAATTTTAATACAGGCATTTTCCCAGGAAGAGTGATGATTTTTTTAAGCTCTTTAAAATCATCAACTTTATGAGGTATGGCCATTGCATTGACAAAGTATTCTTGAAAATTTTTCTCAACCGCTGTTTCTATTTTCTCTATTTTAAGAGTTTCTTTCTGTATTTCATCTCGACTATCAGTATCCAGTAATGCCATTCTAGCACCTGTACTAGCAGCATTCCCAGCTGAACTCACATTTTCAATAACACAATCAGGGATCATTCCCAATATCATTGCATATTTAACATCAATATGACTTCCAAAAGCACCAGCAAACCTAATTTTATCGATTTTTGTAATTTTCAATTTATCCATTAATAGTTTTGCACCAGCATACAAAGCTGCTTTCGCTAGCTGAATTGCTCGAATATCATTTTGAGTAATAATTATATCAGGGGTTCCTTTACTTAGAACGTAAGAAAATGTTCTGCCATTATTAATTACTTTTTCTGTTTGTAGTGTTTCAGAATCAATAATCAGTCCATCTTCATTAATAATGCCAGCAAGATACATCTCTGCAATGGTTTCTATAATTCCAGAACCACAGATACCAGTGACGCCAATCTTTTTTATACTATCTCTGAATTTTGGATCGTTTGACCATAGATCTGAACCGATAACTTTAAACCTTGCTTCAAAATTCTTTGGATTTATTCTTACTCTTTCAATCGCTCCAGGTGCAGCACGTTGTCCTGAATTAATCTGTGCACCTTCAAAAGCTGGGCCTGTGGGGCTGGATGCAGCAAGAATTTTTTCTTTATTGCCTACGATGATCTCTGCATTGGTGCCAACATCCACAATCAGATTCATTTCTTTTTGATTGTAAGGCTTCTCAGCAAGAATAACCGCAGCAGCATCCGCACCGACATGACCGGCTAAACAGGGTAATACATAAATGCCAGCTTCAGGATTGATTTCTATTTCCAATTCTTTTGCATTTAAATAGAGAGCTTTGTTGGTTTTTAAACGAAAAGGTGCAACACCCAATGGAACTGGGTCAAAACCTAAGAATAAATGATGCATTACAGGGTTTCCAACAATGGTTATTTCAAGTATGTCATTCCCTAATAATCCAGCATGTTCACATGCTTTTTTTATCAGATCATTGATAGCTTTCCTAACGGTTTTTGTTAATTCTTTTTCTGATCCTGGATTTTGCATGCAATAAGAAACTCGACTCATCAGATCCTCACCAAAACGAATCTGGGGATTCATAGATCCTTGATTTGAAGCAATCGTTCCATCTTTTAGATTACAAAGATTAATCGCTATGGTTGTTGAACCAATATCAATAGCAGCGCCATAGATTTTCTCCTTTAGATCAGGCCACAGTGCTATTAATTCTTTATTACTTCTTATTGCTACTGTGAATCCTTGAGCTTCATACAAAGCTTTGATAGTTGCTTTATCTAAAGGGCAAACGAGCTTGATATTATCCAAAGACCAATCTTTTTTTAGTAAATCATGAATGATATTTTCAGTCTTATTATCAAATTCATCGGATGTTATATTTTCTAACTTAAGATAATAGAGTCGGGTGATTGGATTGATTGTAATATCTATCGCTTCAAATTCTTTTCTGACTAATTGCTGGTGGAGTTGACTCTCAGGGGGGACATCAATAACGATATCATTTATGATTTTTGATTGGCAGCCAAGCCTTCTTTTATTGTCTAGAGGTTTTCGTTTTGAGTATTTTTTTTCAGACAGATTGAAAGAAGAGATGTGACTCTCTTTTGAAGAGATTGCTAGCTTAGCAAACTCTCCTTCAGAGACTTCGATTTGACAGCGACCGCATATTGCTCTGCCACCGCAAACGGAATCTAAGTCAACACCAAGGGATCGGGCAGCATCCAATACCGTCGTATTTTTTGCAAAGAAGCCTCTTTTCCCTGATGGCATAAAGGCTACTTTTAAACCTTCTTTTTTTTTCTGGGTGTTCACCTTAATTTAGGATCTTCTGCGTGTACGCCTAACTCTTTGCTCTGAAGGGTCTCTGTAATGTTTGATCCATTGAGAGCATTCAGGATCATTGCCCATGATGGTATTAGCGCCTCTAATCGATTGCATGATTTCTTTTTCCAAAGGATTAGTAATAGCACAAGGCATACCTGCACTGATTGCCATGGCTATGAATACAGCATTGAGTCCGCCTCGATTCGGTAATCCAAAACTTAAATTTGAAGCTCCACATGCAGTATTAACTTTAAGCTCTGTTTGTAGTTTATTCACCAATTCCATGACCTGTTTTTCTGCATTGTTATTGCTCCAATTGGCATAACCAGTGGATCAATGAGTATGTCTTCTTTGGGTATCCCATAATCACTGGCTCTCTCAACAATTTTTCTTGCAACCTCATAACGAACATTAATGTCTTCAGAAATACCTGAATCATCATTAGAGATTCCTATAACTGCAGCATTATATTTTTTTACTAGAGGCAAGACTTTTTCCAATCTTTCTTCTTCGCCAGTCACTGAATTGAGAAGAGCTTTTCCTTTGTATACTTTTAGACCAGCTTCAAGAGCATCTATGATGGATGAATCGATACAAAGAGGAGTATCGGTTAAGCTTTGAATTAGTTCTATTGAATCAGCAAGTATTTGTGGTTCATCAGCCAATGGTATTCCAGCATTGACATCCAACATTTGTGCACCGGCTTCAATTTGAGCCATTGCATCGCTGGCGACTCTTTCTAAATTGCCATTTTTCATTTCTTCAGCCAGAAGCTTTCTTCCAGTTGGATTAATTCTTTCACCAATCACCACAAATGGACGTCCATTGCCTATGCTAACTTCTTTGGTTTCCGAACTAATTACTGTTGTGACATTTGACATAATGAATACTCCTAGCTTTTTTTAATACCACCCGATTTGACAGTTTTTTCCAAAATTTCATCAGTAAATGTATCCTCTAGATTTTTTACTGCATTGAAAACTAACTCTTCGGGGTTACCTGATATTGTTTCTATTACTCTTCTCCATTCCGACATATAGGCATCACTCGAACCTTTTCCTGCTCTCATGGCAGCACGATCTATGGCAATTGCAAATTTTGGATCAAGTTGCTTCTTTGTCTTTTCTCTACCATTTTTGTATATCACATGAGAAGGGATGTCTCTCCAGAAAATTTTTATCATTTTACCCATTGACTAAGCCTTAATACTTCTTTCAATAGCCACTTTAAACTGATTTAGACCTGTGTAATAGTAGTTATATTCAAGATTAAGAAAATCAGCGTATTGTTTTGCTTTATTTTTTAGTTCTTTGGAATCCGTTTGAGCTAAATAGGTCAGTTTTTTATAGTTCTTAAAATACTCATTTTTTAGTTGTGGATATCGATCCATACCCAATCCCTCTACAACTAGTCGATTGAAATGCTTGACTAAGAAATCAGTAAGGTAAAAGGTTCCTAGTTCTTCTTCTGTTAAGGATAGAAATGGGTTTTTGCCAGCGAAGAATTCATAACAATGAGCACCCGGCAATCGCTCTATATTGTAATCTTTTAGTAAGGAGTCCAAAAGGCCACCTGTCCCACAATCTGCATAGGCAAGATAGACTTTATCAAAATCATCAGCCATTAAGTCCAGTTTTTCCTTCACTTTTTTAGGAATCAGTTTGGGCGTGTTATGAAGTTCTGCACTCAAACATTGAATGGTAATATTTTTCCATGAATTGATCTTTTTAAGGTAGTTTAATTCTTGGCTAAGAGCACCGCATGCAATCACGAGAATAGTGGGTAAATTCGATTCTTTAAGATGCTGCACTTATGAATCTCTTGGCAGTTTCCACAGCTATACCTGCATCCATACAATAAGCATCTGCACCAACAGCATCAGCAAATTCTTCATTTAAAGGTGCACCACCAACCAGTATGGTGTATTTATCCCTGATTCCCCTCTCTTTTAGTTCGTCTATAACGACTTTCATATAAGGCATTGTTGTAGTAAGTAGGGCTGACATTCCTAGAATGGTTGCATTATGTTCTTCAAGAGCATTAATAAATTCTTCAGCATCTGTATTGATTCCTAGATTGAAAACCTCAATTCCAGCTCCTTCCATCATCATGCCAACAAGGTTTTTACCAATGTCATGAATATCACCTTTCACAGTCCCTATTACCATTTTTGCTATAGGCTCTATGCCAGAAGCAGTGAGTATCGGTTCCAAAAGGGCCATGCCAGCTTTCATTGCATTGGCAGCCATTAATACCTCTGGTACAAAGAGAATACCATCGCGGAAGTCATTCCCTACAACAACCATTCCTTTGACGAGAGCTTCATCCATGACATCAGTTGCTTTCCAGTCTCGATCGAGAAGAATTTGAGTGCCTTCAGCTATTTCCTCAGCAAGACCATCGTATAGATCTTCACTCATTTGTTTTGTGAGTTCTTTATCACTGAGTTCTGATAGAACAATATCATCAAAAACTTCTTGGTTATCAAACATTTCCTAATACCTGTAAAATTATGTGTGTATAGTACTTGAGAGCATAAGTATTAGCTATTGCCTGAGTGACGCAATCTTCTTTTTGTTCTTTTTCTTTTATCACCTGTATTTTCTTCGCTACCATTAGGTCTTAGATATCTTCTAATCATTGCAACATTGCCATCAGTCATTTCACCCAATGATTCAATAATTTTTTTTAATTCTATTAGGTTGTATTTCTCTTCCTCAATTAATTTTGAAAAAGATCCTGGTTTATTCTTTTTAAGAGCTTCAGACATGGCTTTGACGTGTTCATGTGTTGTTCCACAGCACCCACCAATGATTGTGGCCCCTATGTCTCTTGCAAAGCAAGCATAATCAGCCATTAGGGTTGTGGTTCCATTGTAGTGAATTTCTCCTTTAATAAATTCAGGTATTCCACAGTTTGCCTTAGCAGCAATAATCATTGACTCATTTTTTCTGGCTTTAAAAAAACACATGATGGAGCCTATTAGTTCAGAAGCTCCAGTACCGCAATTGGCACCATAGCCTATGATATCTGGGTAATACTTTTCAGCTAAAGATATCAATTCTTTTGGCTCAAGCCCCATCATAGATTTTCCATGAGTATCAAAACTATAAGAACATATTGTAGGAATACCAAAATCTTTAGTAGCATCAAGTGCACACCTCATCTCATCTTCCGATGACATGGTTTCTATCCAGAAAAAATCTACTCCACCATCATGTAATGCTTTGGCTTGCTCTGAAAAAGCTTCCGTTGTTTCTGACCAAGTTGTAGTTCCTAAAGGCTCTATAATTTCTCCAGTGGGTCCAATGGATCCTGCAATAAGCGTATTTTTTTTGCTATCAATAACAACTTTCTTGGCAATCAATGCACCTTCATAATTTAGTTTATTTACTTCTTTTTCTGCATTATGAAGTTGCAATCTAAATGAATTGGCTCCAAATGTATTGGTCAAAATAATATCGGAACCAGCATCGATAAAGCTCGCATGATTTTGAGCAACTCTTTCTGGGTATTCCACATTCCAGAATTCAGGCGAGTGGCCTGATTCCAGACCCATTGCAAACAAGTTTGTACCAGTTGCTCCATCTGCCAGTAAGTATCCTTTTTCTTTAATTCTTTGTTTTAATATATTCATAACTAATTCATCAACTAATCGTGTTTGAAAGCCCTAGAGATTCACAGACGTCTATAATTATTTCCGAATCATTAAGGGTGTAAAAATGAAGCTTATCAAATCCTTCTGAAGATAGCTCTAAGCATTGTTTGATTATGAATTCAGTGCTAATCTTTTTATGTTCAGACTGACTTAAGTTTGAATCAAATAATTTAATAAAGTTTGGCGGTATAGAAATACCACATTTGTCAGCCATATTAGTGGCGCCTTTTAAGCTTTTTATTGGCATAATTCCAGGTATGACTGGTATTTCAATGTTTGATTTTTGGAGTTGGTCTCTGAATTCTGTATAAAAAGAAGTATTCAATGCAAATTGTGTTATCGCTTTTGATGCTCCAGCATCTATTTTTTCTTTAAGGAGGTCAATGTCAGCCTTCAATGATTTTGATTCTGGATGCTTTTCAGGGTAAGCACTAACAAAGATATTAATGTTAGTGTTTTGTTTTATGTATTCTATTAATTCTACAGAACCATTATAACCTTGAGGGTGTTTTTGAAAACATTCCATATCAGGCATGTCACCTCTTAAGGCAACTATATCAGTCACCCCAATATCAATATAATCATCAATCACACTATTAATTTGATCTTTTGTTGCATTGACACATGTTAAATGAGCAGCAGTTCTTATTTCTATATCATTTATGATGTGATTAACTATTTTATGTGTTCGATCCCTGGTAGAGCCTCCTGCCCCATAGGTTACAGAGACAAAATTTGGAGATAAAAATTTCAAATTTTCAATATTTGCAATTAATTTTTCTTTCAGTTTGGCTGAG
>JAQWQE010000068.1 GCA_029244925.1 Gammaproteobacteria bacterium
GACTTATCTGAAGTAGAAGCATTCTCATTCAAGCAAACACAAATAGGTTCGGTTACAGTAGGAGTACCACATAAAGAAAAAGTGTGGTTAGGTACTTTTATGGGCAATCGAATTGCATCCTTTAACCTAAATCAAGAGTAGTAAAAATGAAAGCGTATTTATGTAGAGAGTTTGGCCCCATTGATTCACATAAAGTTGAGGAAATTGACAATCCAATTCCAGTAGATCATGAAGTTCTTATAAATGTTCATGCGGCCGGAGTTGCGTTTCCTGATGTTTTAGTTGTTCAGGGTTTGTATCAGATTAAACCTGATTTCCCTTTTTCCCCTGGAGGTGAATTTGCAGGTGTAGTTCACTCAATAGGTAATAAAGTAAAACTGTGGAATGTTGGTGACCGAGTAATTGGCTTTAAAGGTAGCGGGGGCTTTTCAGAGCAAGCGATATGTAATGAATACAATATTATGCCTCTCCCTGAATCAATGGATTATGTGTCGGGATCTATTTTTCCTCTAAATTATGGAACCTCCATTCATGCTTTTAAACAACGAGCTGAACTGCAAGCCAAAGAAACAGTTCTAATTATGGGAGCAGCAGGTGGACTAGGTATAACAGCTATTCATGTAGCAAAAGCACTAGGCGCAACAGTTATAGCTGCTGCTTCATCTCAAGAGAAGCTAAGCTTATGTAAAGCTCAAGGAGCAGATGAATTAATATTATATTCAAGAGACAACATGGACAAGGAGTCTCAAAAAGGATTTTCTGATCAAATTAAAGCATTAACAAACAAACAAGGTATTGATGTCGTTTTTGATCCAGTAGGTGGTGCTTATTCCGAACCAGCCTTAAGAGCAATGGCTTGGAAAGGAAGATATCTAGTCATTGGATTTACTTCTAGTATACCGTCAATACCCTTAAACTTAGCCTTATTAAAAGGTTGTCAGATCGTAGGTGTTTTTTGGGGTAATTTTTGCGTAAAAGAACCATTAGTTAATACAGCAAATTTTAAAGATTTATTTGATATGTTTGAAGAAGGAAAAATAAAACCTTTTGTTGTTAAGACATACCCTTTGGAAAAAACCGGATACGCGATTCAATTATTAGCAAAACGTGAGGCAATTGGAAAAATCGCTATCAAGATTCGCGATTAAATGAATTCAACTAAGAGTTATTCTATATTGGGGTTTCTAACAGTATTAAATATCCTCAATTTTATTGATCGACAATTATTAACAAGTTTTTCTAATTTTATAGTCCCGGAACTCGAGCTTACGAATACTCAATACGGGATTTTATCAGGCCTGGCTTTCATTGTTTTTTATTCTGTTATGGGAATAATCATGGGGACCTTAGCAGACCGAGTTAATAGACCAAAGTTTATAGCTATTGGTGTGGCTCTATGGAGCTTATTAACAGCCGCTTCCGGTATGGCAAAAAACTTCTGGATGCTTTTTTTTCCAAGAATATTCATTGGCGTAGGGGAATCTATTTTAACGCCAACATCTTTATCCTACTTGTCTGAACACTTTCATAGGAAGAATTTGGGATTTGTGGCTGGTTTTTATTATCTCGCAGTACCTTTTGGCGTAACACTTTCTTTTTACATAGCTGGTTTTCTTGGCCCTTTATGGGGTTGGAGAAACTGTTTTTATGCCTTGGGACTTTTGGGTCTGGTATTAGCTGCTTTAATGCTTTTATTTAAAGAAACCCCTAAAAGAAAAAAGGCAATAAAAAATCTGTCCATTCGGGATGTACTAACTAAAGAAACTTTTATAGAGTCACTTCATGAATTAAGAAAAACCATTAGAGGAAGTTATGCATTGAGAATGACAATTTATGGAGGTATAGCTGCTAATTTTATTCTCGGCGCTCTCGTTTTTGATCAACTCTGGTTGGTCAATGATAAAGGCTTTGATAGAGCTGAGATTCTTATAACCAGTGGAACAATAGGCTTACCTGCTGGTATTTTAGGTATTCTATTTGGCGGTATAGGCAGTGATTACTACACTAAAGTTACAGGCAAAGGCAGACAAATGTTTCTGTTTTGGTGTCTACTAATTCTTACTCCATTTATTCTCTTTTTTCGATTAACAGACGATACAGGGACGATTTTCTTTTCATTATTGTTTCTTGGTTTCTTCCAGTGGGGATGTTTGTATGGGCCAATTAAATCATCAATCCTAGAACTTTCACCTGAAAAAAATAAAGCCCTAGTCTTTGCTTATTATTTATTTTTGACGAATTTAATTGGCATTGGTTTATCTACAACCACTGCCGGGATTATGATTGATTTCTTAATTGCAAATAATATTGAAAAGCCTTACTCCATTACATTGCTAACTTTCCAATTACTTTCAGCAATTTGTCTGCCAGCATTCTATGTGGCTGGAAAGAACTATAAACCCATTGATTAGTATTTGTATAACCTAAAAAAACTTTAAATCTTTGTCTTTGATTTTTCCATAACGCAAAGCAAACAAATCGGATAGGTACTGTTGTGTATTGGTCCATGGTGCTCTCGCTCCTTGCTTTGGAAACTTATGTTTTGCTCTTTCAACATAACCGGAAGTAAAATCCAACCAAACACCTTTTTCTTCGACTGTTTCATCTGTAATTGCCATACAATAATCAAAACCTTTTGTATCAATGTAGTTAATTAGTCTGCATGTGTATTCTGCAGTAAGATCCGCTTTTAATGTCCAAGAAGCATTGGTATAACCAAACGTTACAATCATATTGGGAACATCAGCAATCATCATACTCTTGTAGAACATTTTGGAAGAGATGTCCAAGTCATTGCCATCCACAATAATCTTCATATCACCAGCAACTTCCATATTCAGTCCTGTTGCTGTAATAATAATATCCGCATCCAGTTTTTCGCCCGATTTAAGAGTGATACCATTTTCTGTGAATCGCTCTATTTGATCCGTAACAACACTTGCTTTATCTTCATTGATGGCATTAAAGAAGTCGCCACCAGGAACCAGACATATTCTCTGATCCCATGGATTGTATTGTGGGGTAAAATGTTTGTCTACATCGTAATCTGGCTTCAGTTTATTTTTTATTTCTGAGATTAACCAAGCTTTTACTTTTTTAGGTCTCGCTCTTGCTTGATTGAAAAAGAACCATTGAGAGAATAGTATATTTTTCCAACGAACAATGATGTAGGCAAGTCGATCGGTAGTGTATTTTCTAAAGAAGTTACCAAGAGGATCCTCTTTTGGTCCTATGATGTAATAAGTAGGGGATCTTTGAAGCATTGTGATATGGTCTGTGTCATCAGCCATACTTGGTATAATCGTTACCGCAGTAGCACCACTGCCAATAACCACAACTTTTTTATTCTTGTAATCTAAATTACTTGGCCATTGTTGTGGGTGAATAATTTCTCCATTAAAGTCTTCTTCTCCAAGGAAAACTGGTTTATAGCCCTCATCATAATTATAATAGCCACCACAAAATAGAATAAAATCGCATGTGAGACTATCTGCAGGGTAATCGTTATTAGCATTGATTGACAAAGACCATTGTTTATTTTCTTTCGACCATGAAACAGAATCCACCATCCGATTGAATCTAATATACTGATCAATACTGTTTTCATTAACAATGTCTTTAAGATATTTGAGTATAGAAGGGCCATCAGCAACCACTTTTCTTCCAACCCATGGTTTAAATCTGTAACCCATTGTGCACATGTCTGAATCCGACCTAATACCAGGGTATTGAAAAAGATCCCAAGTCCCTCCGATTGAAGATCGTCCTTCCAGCAGAAGAAAACTTTTATTAGGGCAACTTTTTTTAAGATTATAAGCAGCAGCAATACCGGAGATACCGGCACCAATTATAATGACATCAGTGTGGTTATTTTCCATTTCAATATTGATTAAATTAATAAAATGATTGGTAATATTATAGTATAGATATTACCGTTACTTAAAGTATTAAAATTTATTTATGAACGACCAATAAGACTGTAATATGTCTACACCCTATTAAGAATAATTATTTCAAATCTTATTTATGAGTTATCTAGTTTTAGCAAGAAAATGGAGACCAAAGTTCTTCTCTGAAGTATCTGGACAGGATCACGTAGTCAAACCTCTCCAAAACTCCCTAAATAAAGATAAAGTTCATCATGCATTTTTGTTCACAGGCACAAGAGGAGTGGGTAAAACAACGATTGCGAGACTTTTAGCGAAAGCATTAAATTGCGAGAATGGCGTAACGTCTGAACCTTGTGGAAAATGCCAACCATGTACATCCATTGATGATGGTAACTTTATAGACCTAATCGAAGTCGATGCAGCCTCACAAAGAGGGATTGATGACACCAGAGAGCTATTGGAGAACAGTCAATATACGCCTTCAACAGGAAGGTATAAAGTCTACTTAATAGATGAAGTACATCAATTAACCAAAGAAGCCTTTAACGCTCTCCTTAAAACACTTGAAGAACCACCCCCACATATGAAGTTTCTTTTAGCAACCACAGAAAGTGAGAAAATACCGATTACTGTTTTATCAAGATGCTTGAAATTCAATCTTAAGAAAATATCTGAAGATACAATTCAACAAAGAATGATAGACATATGCAAAAAAGAGAAGATTAAGTATGAAGACAATGCATTGGGTTTAATCAGTCAAGCTTCCGATGGAAGTATGAGAGATGGTTTAAGTCTTCTGGATCAAGCACTAGCGTATGGTGATTATAATCTCACCACTGAGCACATAGAGAATATGCTTGGAACAATAGATATTAATTACTCAATAAATCTCTTAGTTGCAATTTTTAATCAAGACAAAGAGCAGCTACATGAAGCGCTTAAAGAAGTCGATGAACTCTATCCAGACTATTCTT
Source organism: Gammaproteobacteria bacterium (assembly GCA_029244925.1). Lineage (GTDB taxonomy): Bacteria > Pseudomonadota > Gammaproteobacteria > Steroidobacterales > UBA11654 > CACPJA01. Next base: position 4,865 of record JAQWQE010000068.1, read on the forward strand.
TAATCTTAAACTCGATGGCTTCTTTGTTGCAAGAAATTGCTTTCAAACAAGTGACTGATAAAACTGATAAAACAATAAATTTAGACATCATTGAGTCCATAGCAATGAATCAAGAACCTGATTTAATTCAATTGTTGTATCAAATAGCAATTACATCAAAAAGGGACATGGAGATTGCACCAAGTATGAAAGAAGGTTTTAGAATGTCCATACTTCGTATGTTTTCATTCTCTATCAATGAAGAGATTGCTCCCATTCAAACTTTAGAAAAAAAAACAGTAAAAATACAAAAAATAGAGAATGGCAGTGAATCTCAATCTAAAAATAACAACAATCGTCAAAGTGAAACCAAACCTAAAGCAACAACACATGTTATGAATAGTAAGACTTGGCCCAATCGAGTCAATGAGATGAATATTAATGGAACGGTTAGACAGTTGGCTTCTCATTGCAGTCTAGAGAGTATTAAGGATCAGAAACTGCTGTTAACAATTGATACGATGCACGAACATCATTTATCAACAAACAGAGTTGACGCTTTAAAAAATTATTTAATATCTAATTATGATTCCATTAAAAGTGTCGATATAGCACTCAAATCCAATGATGGCAGAACATTAGCAAAAAAAAGAAGTGAAGCCAATGAAGAGCAAAAGATCATGAACCAATCCAGAATAAAAACAGATCCAAATCTTCAACAATACATGGAGCTTTTTGATGCAAAAATAGATGAAGAATCATGAAAAAGTTTAGTCCAATACTTCAAGATCTAATTGACGCATTCAAGCAATTACCTGGTATAGGTATAAAAAGTGCTCAACGAATTGTTTTTTATTTACTGAAAAATAATGATGATAAAGCACAGTTTATAACTGAGGCACTCACAAAATCTCTAGAATCCATCAAAGAATGTTCTCAATGCAGAATGTATACAGATTCTGATGTATGCGAAATATGCTTAGATGAAAAAAGAAATAGTAAAACTATTTGCATAATAGAATCACCAGCTGACTTACTGGCTATAGAGAATACTCAACAATATAATGGTAAATACTTTGTATTAATGGGTCATTTATCACCGATTGATGGTATTGGTCCAGATGAATTAAAAATTAATGACTTAGAAGAACTCATTGTCAGTCGTTCGATAAAAGAAATCATATTAGCAAGCAGTCCTACTGTTGAAGGTGAAGCCACTGCAAATTATATCGCTACGATTGCTGAGAATAATAATATTAAAGCTACTCGTATTGCTTATGGTGTTCCAGTAGGGGGCGAGCTTGAGTATGTTGATGCCAATACACTAATACAAGCCATTAATAATAGAAACATTATGGATTAGAAGTCTTTTTATAGTCCACTACAAGTTTTTTATAGTTTTCGTACCTGGAGGATTCAATTTCATTTTTTCTTAAATGTTCTTTTACAGAGCAGAGCGGTTCAGAAATATGAATGCAATCTCGATATTTACACTTCCCTATATGAAGTTTCATTTCCTTAAACCCAAGTTGAATATCTTGAGCATTTTCTATTGCAGGGTGTAAATTTTCTACACCTGGAGTATCAATCAAAAAGCTCTCTGAGTTTATTTGATACAAACTGGTAGTGGAAGTAGTGTGCCTGCCTTTCTTAGTCTTTGACGATAATGTTTTAGTTTTCAATGCTTGATTGTTCAGAAGCATGTTGGTAATTGTGGATTTTCCAACACCAGATTGTCCCACTAGAAATGATGTTTGGTTCATTAATTGATTGTATAACTGCTCGAAGTTGTTATTGGACTTAGCTGACATATTAATGAGTTTATAACCAAGTGTTTTATATTTTAATATCCTATTGTCTGTCAAACCACCCAAATCATTTTTATTGTATACAATTGCTGCTTGATTCTTCATCAATTCACTAACCAGTAATAATTTATCCAGCAATAGAAAATTCGGTTGAGGTTCAGGTGCAATCACAATCAATAATTGAGTAACATTTGCAGCCACAATTTGTTTTTTGCCTAACTTATCAAAACGTTCTACAACATTAATTCTTTCTTTTGGCTTATCAATAAGGGTTACATCATCAATTATTATATTCGATTCTATACTGTCTCCAACATAAAGTTTTGTTTTTGAATTCTTCAGCATGAATTTATGCGTCTGATTATTAGAGTCAATTAATAGACCATGATTGCCATAAATATTAGCAATTCTTGATACTGATTGTTTAGATTCTTTCATAGTTAAACTTTTATGATTATACCTTTAATACTCTGTTAAAATCGTTTTATGTCTACAGATTCAAAAAGACTTATTTGGCTAGATCTAGAGATGACTGGTCTTGATACTTTCAATGATACGATTATTGAAATAGCAACCGTTGTCACTGACGGTAATCTTAGTGTAATCGCTGAAGGTCCTAGCCTTGCTATTCATCAAGACGATACTATTCTCGATGCTATGGATAATTGGAACAAAAAAACACATTCACAATCTGGATTGCTTAAAAGAGTGAGAAAATCAAAACTCACGATTGCTGATGCTGAGAATATGACACTTAGTTTTTTAAAAAAAATCACCAACAAAGAAGAATCACCAATGTGTGGCAACACCATTTGTCAGGATAGAAGATTCTTGGCAAGACAGATGCCACAATTGGAATCACATTTCAACTACAGGAATCTTGATGTTACTTCTTTAAAAATTATCTCTCAGCTTTGGAATCCAGAAGTAACAAGATCGCACAGTAAAAACTCAAATCACCTAGCAATGGATGATGTATATGACTCCATATATGAGTTAAAGCACTATAAGAATTACTTGATCAATGAAGAGTAGAAGATCATCCTGCAAAAAATAGTGCGATCACACAAGTCAGACCTACGATATATGAAATAGACCTTAAATTACCTTTTTCTTGGATATAAAATACTCCATGGAGCACTCTACAAAAAACGAAAGATACAGCTAAAACATCAATTATGAACTGATTATGTCCAAGCAGATGTGCAATGATTACTGCTGCAACAAAAGGAGGAAATGTTTCATAGCAGTTTTGTTCAGCGCAGTAAGCATTTTTTGCTTTTCCTGATAACTGATTAAGATGATCTCTTGGTGAATCATTGTTGTATTTTAATGTGGAATTCTTTTTTGATACGCCAGCCCAGTAAATTGGAATAAGCATGCAAATTAGTATGCAAAGGTATGCTAAAGTCATAACGATCTCCTTATGTGATATTTTTATTTATTTAGTATTATTATTATGTAATATTTATGTCTAAATATTGTGATTATTAAAATAAAAAAAGCCCTTTCTAAAAACAATCCAAATTCCATTAGTAGGGCTGAAGATTTGTATTTACTTTATGAAGATAATTACAAACTATTTGAAACAAAGATATTGATATCTTTCAAAAACATAAAAGGTAAAAAGGCTGAGACTAATAATCATGTAGAATTGCTTTTTTCTGATTTAGAATTACCGCCCATAAAAATTATCATCAAGCCTATTTCAAAATTTACACTTGATTGTTCTATGCATTATGATCTAACTTCATACAATCATTCATCCATTAATATCTTCCCTTTCAGAATAAATTTTAGAGTATTTAAGGATGCTAATGTCATTGAAGCCCAAACGATTGATGATAGTAATAATAACTTTTCTATAAACACTGAGAAACGAACAGTTAAAAAAACAGAAATCAATATCATGGATCAAAAGCTTGCAATAAACTCTCTTTTACATGAGTGGCTAACCATGATTAACCAACATTATTGTAAATAAATGAACACCAATAATCCTTTAAGCAATAATACCTTTAGAAAACTTTTTACTGCACAAATCATAGCTCTTATTGGTACAGGCCTTTCTACAATCGGATTATCTCTTTTGGCTTATGATATGGCTGGGAGCAATGCTGGTGCAGTTCTTGGGATTGCTCTGGCTTGTAAAATGATAGCCTATATAGTTTTTTCACCCATCATAGGTGGCTTGGTTCATAGGTTTGCTAGAAAACAATTTATGATTATGATGGATGTCTCTAGAGCTTTAATTGTTTTATTTATGCCGTTTGTAAATGAAATATGGCATATCTATGTTTTAATATTTTTGCTCAACTTATTTTCAGCTGGATTTAAGCCTGTTTTTCAAGCGGTTATTCCCGATATTCTTAATGACGATAAACAGTATGGTAAAGCACTTTCTTATTCAAGATTAGCCTATGATTTAGAGGTTTTACTAAGCCCGATTCTTGCAGGAATAGCATTATTATATTTCTCTTTTTCCAGTCTGTTTGTTTTAAACTCTTTTGCGTTTATTGTTTCAGCTTTAATTATTATTATAACTTTGGTTCCAAAAGCCGAACCAGTAGAAAGAACAGGTAATGCATGGAATGAAATTACTTATGGAGTGATTTCTTACTTTAAGACACCAAGATTGAGAGCAATATTAGTTTTGTATATTGGAATTGCTAGTGCAAGCTCTATGATTATTGTTAACACAGTTGTCTATGTGAAAGATTATCTGGGCGCATTTGACAATACTACAGTTGCTGTATTTTTTGCATTGTCAGGTTTAGGATCCATGATTGCTGCTTTCATCTATCCTATAATATCAAGTAGAATTGAAGATAAAATAGTCATCCAAAGTGGAATATTCATAATTGCATTAAGTTTAGCTTTTATGTCATTAGAACCGTCATTCATACCCGCCTTAATTTGTTGGTTTTTTACAGGAATGGGACTCTCTTTTTCACAAATACCTGTTGGTAAGATCGTGAATATGTCTTCCAATCCTAAAGACAGAACAGCTTACTTTTCAGCACAATTTGCTTTATCGCATATCTGTTGGTTTTTTGGATATTTAGCAGCAGGGCAATTGGCCCTAATTTTTGGATTTAGTTTTACTGCATCTTTTCTAGCATCCATTATTGCTATCTGTTTAATATACAGTGTATTATTTTGGCCAAATGAAGAATCGTCAATTCTTAAACATGCACATAGTGAATTAATACATACTCACTCTCATTTACATGAGGATGAACATCATAAGCATACGCATCAATTAGAGAATAATAATGAAAATCATGAACACAAGCATAAACACGCTTCAGTAACTCATGAACATCCATTTTATATTGATATTCATCATCAAAACTGGCCAAAAGGATAAACAAGCTCTATTGGTTAGATACTTCAACGAAAAGGTTTTCTTCATCATTTAATACAGGCGGATTTAGATAATTAATATAATCAACTACCATATTATAAATCTCATTAAGTATTGTTTGATTTCTAAAGTCGTCAAAAGATTCTTCTTCAAAACCTAAAGCCTTGAGTCTACTGGATCTTCTGCCTTTATTGTCTTTAAGAATTTGCTCTCTTGAAGCAGTTCTTGTTTCAATGTTTAAGGATACAATTGAATTTTCTCTTTGCTCAAACGATCGCTTGATATCTTCTTTTAAATAATCAAATGGTAGATTATTTTCTGATCTGGATTTAAAATTATTTTCAATAAAATGAATCGGTTCTTTCAACGAGTTATTGGTATTAAACTCCAATGATGGAATCTTATCCCATGGGAGTGAATTTATTTTTGTTTCTTCTCCTATCAATCTCTCATCAATAAATGAGGGCAATACTATATCGGGTATTACACCTTTATTTTGAGTGCCTGCTCCAGTTACACGGTAGTATTTAGCTATTGTTAAGGTTAGTTGTCCAAAACCTTTTTTTGAAGTAAATCTAGAATATCTGTCCAAAGGGTATAAGCTTTGAACACTGCCTTTCCCATAGGTTTTCTGACCGATTATAATTCCTCTTTTATAATCTTGTATTGCACCGGCAAATATTTCTGACGCTGATGCACTAAAACGATCAATTAAGACTACCATTGGTCCATCGTAAATAGATCCTGGAATAGGGTCTTCGATAACATCTATCTTTTCATTTGTATCCTTTAATTGTACCAATGGTCCATCGTTAATGAATAAACCTGTTAAAGAAGCGGCTTCATCTAATAGACCACCTGAGTTACCTCTTAAATCAATTGTTAACGCATCAATACCAATATCCACTAAGTTTTCAACAATTTTCATAACATCAAGTGTCGTGCTTCTATAATCTTTGTCTCCACGTCTTCTAGCTGCAAAGTCTTGATAAAAACTTGGAACTTTTATTATTCCAATAGAATATGTACCTTGAGCATTATTTATTGTCTCTATATAACTTGATGCAGCTTGTTGCTCTAACTCAACTTCATCTCGTTCCAAGGTTAATAAATATGGATTTCCATCAGGATTTGATCCTGTTGGCAGTATTTGAAGTGTTACATCAGTATTCTTTGGTCCTCTAATCAGTTTAACAACTTCATCAAGCTCCCAACCTATAACATCTATCAGTTCATCACTCTCATTGTCCAAAACGCCTATAATCTTGTCCAAAGGTTTTAATTCACCGTTTTTAAAAGCAGGACTTCCAGGGATTATGCTTTGAATTTGAACATAGTCATCACTCAATTCCAGTCTTGCTCCTATTCCTTGATACGATAATGTTGTTTGAATTTCATATTCTTCTGCTCGATTTGGATTAAGATAATTCGAATGTGGATCTAAAAAATGAACATAGGAGTTTAAAAATATATCAATTACATCATTGCTCTCATAGTTATTGATTCGATTCAGAAACTTTTGGTAACGTTTGTTTAATGTCTTTTTAGCTGTGTTTATTTCTTGACCGGCTAATAGAATAGACAACAAGTCATTTTTCGATTTCTTTTCCCAAGATGTATCCAATATTGAGACATCTTTTTGCCACTTTACATTTTCTCTACTAAAATCATATTCATCATCAACTAAGAAACTATTGGTTGAATTTATGATCTTTATAGAATATTCAATTCGCTGTTGCACTCTGAGTCTGTATATTCTAAAAATATCAAATATCGGTTCAAGATTTCCATTTTTCAAAGCATCATCAATTTTATAACGATACCTTTGAAAATAATTAATATCTGATTGAGTGAAATATATTTTTTGTGAATCCAATGTATTTAAATAGTTTTTAAGAATTAAATGAGAGGATTCATTGCTGATTTTCTTTTTTGAAAAGTGTCCCTGCTCAGAAATTGCTGCAACTAATCTTAATAGATGACTGTGTTCAGGATTATACTTTAATAATGAAGGCACATGATCTGGTAAATCATTAGATAAAGTGATTGGAATAAAGAACGCCAACAGCAGTAGGGTAATTAATTTAAAATTATTAACCATTCAGATGGTGAAACATTGATTTAAGTTATCTCTTGTTTTGAACATTTTATAATATTTTTTACTCAACTAAAGAAAGCAAGTATTTGATTTGATAGACCTTCACAAGCATTGGATTGTGTTCTTGCTAAAATAGGAATCGGTATAACGATAGCTGGAATTACAGATGTCCCTGTAACACTAGCTGAAACATTTCCTACGACTATTGCTTCGTTCAAATCCCAAACTGAAGCAGAATATGATGAAGTGTCATCCCACCATGCAAAACCAAAGCAACCTCCACCTCCTGGTCCAGCTGCACAAGACAGCGCTCCAGAACTAGAATTAGTTGTTGTTTCTCCTGTGATGTTAATAATGTATTTGATTTTTAGGTTTTCAAGTTTATTTTTAATAACCTGTTTTTTTAAAAACTTGGGCAACTGTTCTGCATTTTGAGGCGCTGTACTGGGTTCAAACCATGGATAAAAATCATCTTTAAATTGATTTGTTGGTATTAGATTAAATTTATTTTGTTTTCTTTTTAGATTTTTATTTAAGCAATTCATAAAATCAATCTCAGTTTTATTACCCGTGTGGTAACTGTCAGAAAGAATTACAATAGACTGACCTTCAATTAACTCAAAAGGTAAATTTACTTCTTCATCAACTCTTGTAGTCGAACAAGAAGAAATTAGAGTCATTAGCAATAATGAGGATAATGTAATATTTCTTTGCATTATGTAATTGCGCTGACTATTGACTCCATTTCTTCTTCCATCTTAATTGTTAAATTAGCTCCAGTATCTCGAAGTGCTAAATCGATAGCATTAATCAGAGCCTGATTTTGATTCAATGACGCTGTTTCTTGTTCCCCATAACCTGTAATATTCCATTTTTCAGAATATTCATGTTCTGTATTTGTTAACAGAATATCGTATTTCAACCAGACTGAATATTTATCATTTGATGCTAAAGATGGTGTCAAGAATTCAAACTTATCCAATTTAATATTTATTACAATATAGTAAGCATCGTTTAAAGGTTCGCTGTTAGATTCCATCTGGATTGAATTGTTAAAAAAACCATTTAATATTTTATCAAAAAGCTTTTTATGCGAGTCATTGAATTCTATCTCCCAAGGCGATTCATTTTTTTCAATATTGGTACTTTTAAACTGATAGTTAATAATATTCTCATCATAGTTCACTAGAACTCTAATATTATCCACTTGATTAACTAAGGGTGACGGTATATTGGTACTGATTATGAGTGACTGAGAACAGCCATAAATAAGTACAATTAACAAGAAAGAGGCTATACGGTTTGATAGTTTCATTATTGTTTCATTTAACCTCTGGAGGTATCTCTTCAGCATATGCTTCCCAAGTGCCTTTTGGTATTGTATTGCCCCAGCCAGATTGAACCTCTAGTATTTCAGGGTGATCTTTTTCAACTCTTTCTAAGACTCCTCTAGGTATGTCATCAAGAGTACCTGTAATTTGATAACTATGCATTCTTCCAAATAAACACCCATCAATATGAGTTTGTCCCATTTTCATCCAAGGCCACCAGGGAGAAGTCCTCATAAAACCAGCATGAAATGGAGAAGAGGGCACAGATTTATCATTCATTTTATCTATTGGTGTGTAGAAACTAAAATGTTCCGACGGATTAATAATAGAAGTTGTATGTGCTTTGGGCCATTTTTCTTTTGTTACAGGATTACTGTATTCATGTGAGTACTCCCATGAAAGAAGATATTGATCTCCTAGTTGTTTCCAAGGAAGAATAAAAGGTGATGTAGAATTCTTCGTTAATGCCTCAGCCTCATTCATCAGTGTTGGTTGGTCTAAGTTAATATTACCCATTGCAAAAATAGGCATCTCAGCAGTTAAATGCCCCCTCATTTTTTTGTTAATAAATGGAAATACATCCACAGTTTCACCGGTCCAAGGATTTTTCCAATGGTCAATTATTTTACCTGTATTCAGATCAGTAAAATAACCGCCTTCAGTTCCTCTGACATTGATGGTTTTATCATCATTGATTTTTGATTGCATATTACCAAAACCGGTATATCCAAATAAAGGAATAAGTCTATTTGTTCCTATTCTAGCGAATTGAACACCCTCATAGCCACCGTAGGTTGGTTTATCATCATAACTGCCCCAAAGTTTTCCAAAAGCATACAAGTTGTCGTGTGGGTTATTAAAATCTAATGCGTTATTAGCCATCAAGTCTAATTGAGTAGAGGATGCCAATGAAGCGGCAACTATGGATGTGGTATTTTTAAAAAACTTTCTTCTAGACGTTATAGATGTAAAAGAAGAGGTAAACATTTTATCATTCTATGAATTCTTCATTGAAATCATCAATCTCATCTTGCTCTGTATCGGTTTCAGCATTTGGCCATATTTTAGAAAACTTCGTTCCCTCCATACTCAGGCCTGCAATTATACCTTTATGACCAAAAACAAAGCCAACAATCGGATCTTGACTTTCAATAGTGTCAATTGAGCCACCAATTCCCATAGATAAAAAAGCAACAGAACCATCAACACCAACTTCCCATCCAGAACTGTATAAAAAATCATCCATGGCTTGATCATCAAAAAATAAAATAATCATATCCTTGGAACCCACACCGACTTGTAAACCTAATGATGTGGTAAAAGCTCTAAAATATTGGACCTTAACATCGTCAACAATCAAGGCTCCTTCACCATATTCCATTCCTAGTATTACACCAGCTTTAATCATTTTTGGGATTACTAATATTCCTCTAGCACCATCTAGATATGAATCACTGCCTTGAATTTCTTCTGAAAATCTTTCCATTGCACTCTCAATAGCTGCATCTATCTCAAGAGTGCTCTTGGAAAAAGAGCTAATGGGGTGTATCAAAGAAAAAAATATTATTAATGTAAAAAACTTTCTGAAAAAATTATTCATGTATATATCCTTTGGTGAATCTGTATGTTAACTTTTTCTAATCTTTTACTCAACGCTTCACTTAGAATTAAGCCTTTAAACTTATGATTAGATGAGTATAGTTAATTTTGTTTCTGGAGGCGGCGGGAATCGAACCCGCGTCCGCTAACCATCCATAAAATGATCTACATGTTTATCCCGTTCTTCTTTTTATTTAATTTAATAACGCCGAAAGGAAGGCAATTAGCAAACGATTTCCCGACTTATGTTTAATGATTATTTGCAAGAAAAAGAACAATCACGATCTTGGATAATTGTCATTAATAAATTCCTCCAAGTGAAAAGTTATTAATGCCAGCCGGATTTAAGCGGCTAGTGCGTAGTTGTCGTTATTTGCAACTAAGTTTTATCAGATTGATTAACGAGGATTCTGATACCTCGACATGCACATAAAACTTCAGTATCAACGTCGAAACCTTGTCGCCCCCTTTATTATTAATAAATATAATTATCTCAAGAACTATGAGAAGTTAAAAGGTCTGTTGCGTTTTTATTTCATAATTGATTTTTCAATCCAGGTTCTAAATTTTTGATGAGTCAGTAAACCCTTCGAATTAAAGGTGTAAGTAAGTCCATTAAGATCTTTCTCTATACTCTTTTGTATGCCTTTGCCAGACATAAGGTTGGAGACAATAAGAACTCTCTTTCCTTGTTTGGATGATTCATCAATAAAATTTCTAATTTTGAGGACATTAGATTCTCTTATACTTTTGCCTGCATCATCTTGAAGTGTAAAAGATTTAACTACGGAATATTCAGAATTATCAGAGATATAATGAGCTATATTGTCCATAATTCTTAATTCTTTTACATTATCTGATTCACTAACAGGTCCATGCGCAATGATTAAGACCACTTCTTCTTCCTGCTTATCGCTGATTTCATTAGCATATTCTAGAATTATTTCTTTAGCCATTTGATCATCACTTATAGGTTCTATAAATTTAAACACTTCTGAATCTAAAACATTTACATCCGCATAAGAGTAGTTGTCTTCAATATTAAATATATACTTCCATTGTCTAACGAGAGTATTAAATGGGGTGCTACTAATTGGCACAATAAATATTGTTTCTACTCCTTGGTTTTTGAAACTTTTGACTGAGCATTCGATATGTCTAGAAGTCATCATACTCATACCCATTGATAGTATGATTTCATAATCAGCGTTAAAATCTAACAAACTATTGAAAAGATCTAAATCTCCATCAGACCCATAACCATGAGCCAAGATAAGCAATCCTTGATTAGGGGATTGACCATTTTTTACAGGCCAATAGTAATTTGGACCCATCGATTTCATCATATTACGAATCTGGTCATTATCAAGCATGGATAAACTAGGAAGATTTAATTTAATTTGCTTATACTTTTCATCCATACTCATGGCATCCATCATCAAGGGATACTTTTTTCCTAATAAATCTGTATCTACCTTACAAGACTCTTCAGCAACTATTGGTGAGGTGAATAAAAGCAATAAAAGTAAGAAGCTGTTTAAAGATTTTGTATTCATCTATTGTACTTTTGCTTACTTAATCTTTCTTTGTCAAGCTTCCAATCACGCTCCTTAATAAGAGCTCTTTTATCTTGTTTTTTTCTACCTTTGGCTAAACCAATTTGAATTTTTACATTACCTCTTTTCCAATATAAAGACAGTGGTATCAAGGTGTAACCTTTTTGTTGGATAAAATTAATAATTTTAGTTATTTCTTTTCTATTAAGTAATAACTTTCTTGTTCTTGTAACTTCATCTTCGTCTTTAATATTTGCATTTGCTAATGGAGAGAAGTGTGCCCCAATAAGATAAACTTCTTTTTTTCTTAGAATGGCATAACTTTCTTTAATATTTCCTCTATTGGCTCTCAAGCTTTTAACTTCCCACCCTTTGAGTACAATTCCTGCTTCAATCTTTTCTTCTATAAAAAAATCAAATAAAGCTTTTCTATTATCTGTAATTGTAGTTGCCATTATGTTTATTTTAATTATCCTTAAGCTACTGTTAATCTTCTAATTATATCCATTATTAATAAAGGAATAATAAAATCTCTAATATTCAAAGAAAATCTCTTCATGGCCATTGGTCTTCTAGGCTCATGTTTATATTGGCTGTTAGTGGTTCCGCTATTGGCTTAGGAAATATCTGGAAGTTTCCGTATATTACAGGTGTAAACGGTGGAGGTGCATTTGTAATAATTTATCTTATATGCATCTTCTCAATTGGTTTACCCATCATGATTTCAGAAATTATGATTGGCAGAAAAGGCAAAAGAAACCCTATTACCTCAATGGAAATCCTAGGTATAGAAGAAACTGGTAATGGTGTTTGGAAAATTGTCGGTTTTATTGGTTTAATGGCTGGATTCTTAATCTTATCATTTTACAGTGTAATTGCGGGTTGGACATTCCATTATTTTCTCTTAACACTTCAAGGATTATTCATTGAAACTTCTGCTATGGAAGTGAAAACTGTCTTTAATCAATTGACTCAATCCATACCCAAACAATTAATATATCATTCATTTTTTATGATTCTTACAGTTTCTATTATTTCAAAAGGGGTTCGAAATGGCCTTGAGAAAGCAGTTTATTTTATGATGCCTGCTTTATTAATTATAATGTGTATATTGCTCTATTATTCTATTACTCAAGGTAATTTCTCAGAAGGAGTATCTTTTTTATTCAAACCTGATTTCTCGATAATAACAGCTTCAACTATACTGGTAGCAATGGGTCATGCTTTTTTTACATTGAGTTTAGGCATGGGTTGTGTAGTCATGTATGGAGCATATCTCCAAGACCATGAATCAATTTTTAAAACCTCTATAATTATTATTCTATGCGATACTTTTATAGCTTTGTTTGCAGGTTTGATTATATTTCCTATTGTATTTGCTAACAATCTGGATCCTGGAGCTGGACCAGGTTTGATTTTTCAAACTCTACCTTTAGCATTTGGTCAAATAAATGGTGGAATTCTATTTGGCGCTTTATTTTTTGCTTTAATCTCATTTGCTGCCTTAACTTCTGCAATAAGCCTATTAGAGCCTTCAGTTGTTTGGCTAATTGAAAAAAGACAAATAAGACGTTCAACTGCTGCCATTTTAATGGGACTATTGATTTGGACTATGGGTTTATTTACGATTTTATCGTTTAATAATCTCTCCTCTTTTGTATTCTGGAAAGGTACAATATTTGATAATATTGACTTCTTAGCTAGCAATATCTTGTTACCAATAAGTGGATTACTCTTTACTGTTTTTGCTAGCTGGTTCATGAGTCATAAGTCATCTAAAAGAGAATTATCAGACACAACTACACTTCAGTACAATATTTGGCGATTTCTAGCACGATACATAGCACCATTAGCTGTCATTATAATATTAATTAATTTTATTGGGGTTTTTTAGGGTTTGGAATATTTTGAAAAGATAATAAATATTGAAGAACCAGTTGAGAATATCTACAGCATTATTGTCAATATAAATCATTACCCTGATTTCTTACCTTACTGCGATTCAACTACTATTCTATCAACAACAAAAGATGCTATAACAGCAAAAATAGATTTCAACTTCTATAGTTATAAAGTATCAATTACAACTGAAAATAAAAATATTCAAAATGAGAGAATTGAAATGACACTAATGGATGGACCATTTGATTCTTTTAATGCAATTTGGGTATTTAGTAAAAATTCACCACACTCAACCAGTATTAAGTATTCAATGGATTATGCAGTTTCAAATCCTATCATTGCAATGCTTATAAGAAAAAATAGGAATGTTTTTATTGATAATTTTATAGCAGCTTTTAAAAAACAGATTAAAAAGAAAGCAGCTAGCTAGTATCTGTCAGGACATCTTTTTCTATTGATGTAACTATTCCATCCATAAAATTTATTATTAGCCAGTAACGCTGGCTGTCTTCGTTATCATCTGCATTCATTCGAGGTTGATATAAATAAATATAATCCCATCTTTCAGATTCGTAAGGAGTTCCTACAACTGGCCCTCCAAGTAAATATCTAATTTGGCTTTTTGTCATTCCAATCTCAATACGATCAAGATTTTCTAAATTTAATAGATTTCCTTGTTGTAGTTCTGGTCTATACACACAAGAGACGTTTAAAATGACTACAACTAACAACAGCAATGCTTTCATATTCTGATACATCCTTTATTTAATTCTTTTTTTTATTAGAACCCCATAACAACTTAGATCTTAGCACATCAAAATAATCATAATCCTCTGGATGAATAAGCTTTATTGGGGTTTTTGTAGCATTAATTATAATTGTTTCACCTTGCTTAATCTCATAACTAGAGTCTCCGTCTAATGCAATTTCTGCAATTTCACCAGTGTTTAGTATGGGTTCAATTAAGATCTCTGAATTTGATGGTATAACCATAGGTCTATCATTAAGAGAATGAGGACAAATTGGCACTAATATAAATGCTTCAACATCAGGTTTTAGTATTGGACCTCCACAACTTAAGGAATATGCAGTGGAGCCTGTAGGAGTAGAGACAATAAAACCGTCACCTTCATGTTGATTAATGTAGTTACCATCAATAGAAGTAGTGACTTTCATCATACGACCAGTTTCTTTTCTCCTTATAGCTACATCATTGAGAGCGATGCCTATAGAGTTTTTGATACCATCTTTATTAATTATAGTTTCAATAAGCAGTCTATCTTCAGTTATAAATTTACCTGATATCAAGTTATTTATAGTTTTATTTGCAGCCGAGGGATTGATATCAGTTAAAAAACCTAGCCTTCCTTTATTAATGCCAGTGACTGGAATTTGGTGCTGGTGTGAAAGTTTAGCAGACTTAAGCATTGTTCCATCTCCACCTATAGAGATTATTAGGTCGCATTGATGTATTTCTGATTCATTAATAACTTTTATCAGATCTATTTCAGTAATATTATTAGAATAAGAGGAATCAAATATTTTAACAGATACATCATGACTGAAATTCTTTTGAAGAATAACTTTTAAGCTATCAACTGAATTTTGATCGCCAGTATTGAGTACGAAAAGAATATTTTTAAAGCTTGGCATTAATATTGTTCTTGACTAGTTATTATTAATTGGAAATGATAACAAATTATTATGATCTAAGTTTAGGACTATTATTTTACATGGATAATGAAGATAACAAAATACCATCAGGAAGAGCTAAGGATATCTTATCAGTCATTATTAATAAGTACATAGCTGAAGGAATACCAATTGGGTCTAAAAACCTATCCATGTCTGATCAAATAGATTTAAGTCCAGCATCCATCAGAAATGTGATGTCGGATCTAGAAAACTTAGGTTTTATAGCTTCTCCTCATACTTCAGCTGGAAGAATACCAACATCCAAAGGCTATCGTTTCTTTATAGATAGTTTGCTTCAACTTCAACCAGTCAATGATAGGGAAGTTGAATCCATTAAAGAAAAAGTAATCAATAAAGAATCAAACAGCAGAGAATTAGCTAAAAATATATCATTAACATTATCTACTATCACCCAATTAGCAGGAATTGTGACGGTACCCAAACAAAATGTATCCAGATTAAAGGAATTAGATTTTATACCTTTATCAGAAAACAGAATACTCGCCATATTGGTCATAAATGATTCAGAAGTTGAAAATAGAATTCTGCAAATGAAGAGAGGGTACACTCGTGATGAATTGAGACTCACTTCTAATTATATTAATCAAAATTACATAGGAAGAAGCTTCAATTACATTAAAAATGATTTACTAAAACAGTTAAAAAGAACAAAAGAATTAGCTAATTCTTTAATGAACGACATAGTTAACATTGCTGAAGAAGTTTCAGATGAAAGCAGTTCAGATGAGTACATACTTAGCGGTGAAAATAAATTACTAGACTTTGATAAACCATCAAACATAAAAGAACTCAAATCTTTATTTGATGCTTTTAATGAAAAACAAGAAATACTTCATCTTTTAGATAAAAGTATGACTACAAGTAATATACAAATTTTTATTGGAGAAGAATCTGGCTATAAAATGTTTAATAACTGTAGCTTGATAACTTCTCCATACACAACTGAGGACGGAGCTATAGGAGTTCTTGGTGTCATAGGTCCAACTAGAATTGCCTATCAAAAAGTTATACCTATTGTTGATATTACTGCAAAAATATTAAACCAATCATTGAAATCATAAAATTCAACCTTATAAAGTATATGAGGAAATATTATGAATGAAGAAATCAAAGAAGAACTATTCAATAAAGCTGATGAAACTATCGACCCAATAACAGATAAAAACAATGAAGAAATCATAGATGAAACACTAGAACAAAATATTGATCCCTTATTATTAGCTCAAACAGAAGCTAAAGAAAATTGGGATAAAGTTCTAAGATTGCAGGCTGAAATTGACAACCTCAGAAAACGCACTTTCAAAGATATTGAAAATGCAAGTAGAGGTTCTATAGAAAGAGTTATACAAGAAATCCTTCCTGTTATAGATAGTTTTGAGTTAGGTCTAAAAGTAGACACAACAACTAAAGAAGGTGTGGAAACATTTATAGAAGGTCAATCTTCAACATTTAAAATCCTAAAGAGTATTTTGGAAAAGCTTTCAATAGAGACCATCAACCCAAAAGGCATGCAATATGACGCATCCTTTCATGAAGTTATAACAATGGCGGAAGACAAGAATATAAAGCCAGGTTATATTATTGAAGTTATTCAAAAAGGCTATAGGTTACAACAGCGATTACTTAGACCGGCAAGAGTTATAGTCAGTTCTGATAATGAAAATAAATAATAACTTAGCCTTGAAAAAATATTACTCGTTCATATAAAGAGATTAACTAAAAACTTTTTTGGAGTAAACAATGTCTAGAGTTATAGGAATAGATTTAGGAACAACAAATTCATGTGTTGCCATAATGGATGGGGATCAAGCAAAAGTAATTGAAAACAGCGAAGGCGACAGAACAACACCTTCCATAGTTGCATACACCAATGAAGATGATAGATCTTTAGTAGGACAATCAGCAAAAAGACAAGCTGTTAGCAATCCAGAAAACACATTATTTGCTATCAAACGACTTATTGGTCGGAAATTTAACGATAACTTAGTAAAAAAAGATATGGATAAAGTTCCATATAAAATCATAAAAGCTAAGAACGGAGATGCTTGGGTTACAGCTAGTAACAAAGAATTATCACCACCAGCAATCTCAGCAGAAGTTTTAAGAAAAATGAAAGAAACAGCTGAAAGTTATCTAGGAGAAACTATAACTGAAGCAGTAGT
Organism: Gammaproteobacteria bacterium; assembly: GCA_029244925.1. GTDB lineage: Bacteria > Pseudomonadota > Gammaproteobacteria > Steroidobacterales > UBA11654 > CACPJA01. The sequence goes on from JAQWQE010000068.1 coordinate 22,383, forward strand.
GACAGTACCCGCATATTTCAATGACTCTCAAAGACAGGCAACTAAAGATGCAGGTAAAATTGCAGGATTAGATGTTAAAAGAATTATCAATGAACCTACAGCAGCAGCTTTAGCTTATGGTCTTGATAAAAAGAGAGGCGATAGAAAAATTGCTGTCTATGATCTTGGTGGAGGTACATTTGATGTTTCAATTATAGAAATAGCTGATGTCGATGGTGAAAATCAATTTGAAGTATTAGCTACGAATGGAGATACATTTCTTGGTGGCGAAGACTTTGACCGAAGAATTATGGAACACTTGTTATCAGAGTTTACTAAACAAACAGGCATGGATATTAAAAATGATCCACAAGCTGTTCAACGGCTGAAAGAAGCAGCTGAGAAAGCAAAAATTGAATTGTCTAATCAAGCACAAACAGATATTAATCTACCATACTTGACTGCTGATTCATCGGGTCCTAAACATTTAAATATGACTTTAACCAGAGCCAAGCTTGAATCTCTTGTCGAGGATTTAGTAGTTCAAACAATTGAGCCTTGTAAAACAGCTTTGAAGGATGCTGGATTGAAAGTTTCTGATATCAATGATGTTATTCTTGTTGGAGGTCAAACAAGGATGCCTAAAGTCCAAGATGAAGTGAAATCATTTTTTGGCCAAGAACCAAGAAAAGATGTTAATCCAGATGAAGCTGTTGCTATTGGTGCTGGAATACAAGGAGGTGTTCTTTCAGGCGATGTTAAAGATGTTTTACTTCTCGATGTAACTCCACTGTCACTGGGAATTGAAACATTGGGTGGTGTTACAACAAAACTCATCGAAAAGAATACTACAATCCCAACAAAAGCAGACCAGGTTTTCTCCACAGCTGAGGACAATCAAACTGCGGTAACGATCCATGTACTTCAAGGAGAAAGAGAAAGAGCTCAAGACAATAAGTCATTGGGTAGGTTTGATCTAACAGATATTCCAGCTAAACCTAGAGGATTGCCACAGATTGAAGTTATTTTTGATATTGATGCGAATGGAATAATTAATGTTTCTGCTAAAGATAAAGAAACAGGAAAAGAACAAAAAATTGTCATACAAGCATCCAGTGGTCTTTCTGACGAAGAAATTGAACAAATGATCTCAGAAGCAGAATCAAACGCTGAAGAAGATAAAAAATTTAGAGAGACTGTTGATATTAAAAATCAAGGTGACCAACTAGTGCATGCAACTGAAAAAACACTTGAAGAGTTAGGTGAAAAAGTTGAGGCAGAAGAAAGAGCTAATATTGAATCAGCTATAGCTGAATTAAAAGACGCGCTCAAAGAAGAAGATAAAGATACTATTGAGGCTAAAATAAAAACATTAAGTGAGGCATCTGTTGGCATGGCACAAAAAGCTTTTGAAGAAGCACAGACTAAAGCCAATGATGATAATGCTACATCTGATGATAAAGGAGTAGAAGACGTAGTTGATGCAGAATATGAAGAAGTAAAAGAAGAAGAAAAATAACTATAATTAATTCTACATATTAAATTACTATAGGGTGGGTAATAACTTGCCCTATCTATATTTGGACGTTTTAAATGAGCAAACCTGATTATTATCAAACTTTGGGAATTGAAAAAAACTCAAGCGAATCAGAGATAAAGAAAGCTTATCGAAAAAAAGCAATGAAATATCATCCAGATCGCAACCCAGATGATAAAACCTCTGAAAACAAGTTCAAACAAGCCAAAGAAGCTTATGAGATTTTATCAGACCCTCAAACAAGAAATACATATGATCAATTTGGTCATGCTGGTATCAACTCTCAAGGAGGTATGGGAGGAGGTTTTAACTCAGGCGACTCTTTTAATGACGTATTTGGTGACATGTTTGGAGATATATTTGGAGGTAGAAGAGGAGGCAGTCAACAAAATCAATCTCAAAGAGGGTCAGATTTAAGATATGAGCTTACTTTGGATCTTGAGCAAGCGGTATTTGGCGATAAAGTTAGTATAAATATACCATCACTGAGCACATGTGAACCTTGCAATGGAAGTGGAGCAAAACCAGGAACATCCCCAACAACATGTCAGCAATGTGATGGAAGAGGAAATGTTAGGGTACAACAAGGATTTTTCACGCTCCAACAAACCTGCCCACAATGCAGAGGAGCTGGTCAAACAATAAACGACCCTTGTCAAAGTTGTTCAGGTCAAGGAAGAATTCAAAAACAAAGAACCATATCGATTAAAATACCAGCAGGTGTAGATCAAAGCGATAGAGTTAGACTATCCAATGAAGGAGAAGCAGGAATTAGAGGTGGTTCATCTGGAGACTTGTTTGTAGATATCACTATCAGAGAACACCAAATCTTTCAAAGAGAAGGGAGTAATCTTTTCTGTGAAGTACCTACTAGATTTTCTACCGCAGTTCTAGGTGGAGTTTTGAAAGTACCCACAATAGATGGTGCTGTAAATCTAACAATTCCGGAAGAAACTCAATCTGGTAAAGTATTTAGACTTAAAGGAAAAGGCATTAAATCTTACCGTGATAGAAGCATTGGTGACCTGTACTGTACTGTGCAAATTGAAACACCAGTTAGTTTGAATAAAAAACAAAAAGAACTATTGGAGGAATTTGAACATTCACTCAACTCAAGTTCTAAAGAGCATCGGCCTCACAGAGACAATTGGAAGGCCAGTGTGAAAAGTTTCTTTGATAAGATAGGTATTTAACAACTTATTCATAATCACATTAAAATATACCTTTACAATTGATTAAAGAAAAAAAGTTTTTAATTTGAAACAAAATGCATTTCAACTTTTTGGCTCTCAACACTTGGTAGTATTATTCTTATCATTGTTATTTATTTACTTATTCCCAATATTAATTAATAAACATGCTTCAATATTTTTAAAAAATACTATTTCAAAAACATTAGCAATTGTAATGATATTGAATGAGCTATCAAAACCTTTCTATAGAACATTCTTTTTCGATGATTTATTAATACAAAGCTTGCCTTTTCATATGTGTAACTTAGCTTCAATTTTAATGGGTTTATATTTTATAACTAAAAAAAGATTACTCTTTGAGATCAGTTTCTATTGGGCATTTACTGGAGGATTAATGGCTTTAATTACTCCTGATTTAACATATGCATTCCCTAATAAAGAGTGGTTTCCATTCTTCTTAGGACATAATTTAGCCATTATGAGTGTATTCTATGCAATGTATTGTTTTAATGAAAAACCGGATAAGCAATCATTTAAAAAAGTTACTACTATTTCACTATTAACATTACCAGTTATCTACTTTCTGAATTATTCATTAGGCTATCCTGCTAACTATTGGTATCTAATTAGTAAACCAGAAGCAGACTCTTTGGCTAATTATTTACCTGATGCACCATTCCATATTATTCCTATAATCTTTATTGCTATTTTTCTTTTTTATCTCATTCAGCTGCCTTTTCGAAACCATAAAAATTAAAGAGTGACATCATCCCAATTTATCTCTAAGATATTACGGGTTCCAACCATTTTTTCAGGAAGAACCTTTTTTAAAGGCTCTTCCTTTTTTTAAATAAAGGGATATAAAAAATTGACAACAGCAGTTTTGGCACTTGAAGACGGTACCTTTTTCAAAGGGATTTCAATAGGTACTATTGGTAACTCAATAGGTGAAGTTGTATTCAATACAGCCATGACAGGTTACCAGGAAATTCTAACGGATCCTTCTTACCACAAACAAATAGTCACTTTGACATACCCGCATATAGGTAATACTGGAACTAACAATGAAGATTACGAAAGTAGACAATCTTTTGCTGCTGGTCTGGTAATAAGAGAGGCCTCAATATTATCTAGTAGTTGGAGAAATCAAGCAAATTTTAGAGATTTTTTAATAAAAGAAAACATTGTTGCTATAGCGGATATAGACACCAGAAGATTAACAAATCATATTCGCACAGTAGGGTCATTGGCAGGATGCATTACAACTGATACCAATGATTTCGACCATGCAATAAGCAAAGCAAAAGAATTTACTGGGCTCAATGGGTTGGATTTAGCAAAAGAAGTTTCCACAAAAGAAAGTTACGAATTAAAAACTAAACTAAACAATCAAGCCAATAATAATTTAACTATTGTTGCTTATGATTTTGGAATTAAAAAAAACATCCTAAATATATTAAGTAAGTATGGTTGCAATGTAATCATTGTCCCTGCGGAAACAAAACCTGAAGAAGCTTTATCCATGAAGCCAGATGGGATATTTCTATCCAATGGTCCTGGTGATCCTGAACCATGTATCTATGCAATTGAATCCATTAAAGAGTATCTCAATAAAAAAATACCCATATTTGGTATTTGTCTCGGGCATCAGCTATTGGCGATTGCTAGTGGAGCTAAAACAGTAAAAATGAAATTCGGTCATCATGGTGCCAATCATCCTGTTAAAGATCTATCAACTGGAAACGTATTGATTACTAGTCAAAATCACGGCTTTACAATTGATGAGAACTCAATACCTTCTAATGTTAAAATTACACACAGATCACTTTTTGATAACTCAATTCAAGGCATAGAATTAAACGATTCAACAGCATATGGGTTTCAAGGTCATCCTGAAGCAAGTCCAGGTCCACATGATGTTTCACACTTATTTACAAAATTCATCGAGCTTATGAAAAATGCCTAAAAGAGATGATATTCAAACAATTTTAATTATTGGAGCTGGACCAATAATTATAGGACAGGCTTGCGAATTTGATTACTCTGGTACGCAAGCTTGTAAGGCTCTAAAAGAAGAGGGCTACAAAGTAGTATTGATAAATTCAAATCCTGCAACAATCATGACGGATCCAGATAGTGCAGATTCTATATATATAGAACCAATTAACTGGAGAACGGTTGAGAAAATTATTCAGAAAGAAAAACCGGATGCATTATTACCAACAATGGGCGGTCAAACTGCATTAAACACAGCTTTAGATTTAGCCAGTAAAGGCATATTAGAGCAATATAACGTTGAGCTCATTGGTGCTTCAAAAGAAGCTATAGATAAAGCAGAAGATAGAGATCTTTTTAAAAAAGCTATGCAAGAGATAGATATTGATGTCGCTAAATCAGGATTAGCAAACAATCTCAAAGAAGCTATATCCTTAGCTAATAATATTTCTTATCCAATCATTATAAGACCTTCTTTTACTATGGGAGGATCTGGTGGAGGTGTTGCAAATAATGAAAATGAACTTATTGAGATAGTGACTAGAGGATTGGATCTTTCGCCTACAAATGAAATTTTGATTGAAGAATCATTGATTGGGTGGAAAGAATTTGAAATGGAAGTTGTCAGAGATAAAGATGATAACGCAATAATAATATGCTCAATTGAAAACATAGATCCCATGGGTGTCCATACTGGTGATTCAATAACGGTAGCGCCAGCTCAAACCCTAACAGACAAAGAATATCAAGTAATGAGAGATTATTCCCTTAAGGTACTTCGTAAAATTGGTGTAGATACTGGTGGTTCAAATGTTCAGTTTGCAATTAACCCTGAAGATGGAAGGATGATCATAATAGAAATGAACCCAAGGGTGTCTAGATCATCTGCTCTAGCTTCAAAAGCTACAGGTTTCCCAATTGCAAAAGTAGCGGCTAAGCTTGCTGTAGGATATACATTAGATGAGCTGAGAAATGACATCACAGGAGGAAAGTCTCCAGCTTCTTTTGAACCATCTATTGATTATGTGGTAACCAAAATACCAAAATTTACTTTTGAGAAATTTCCAAATGCTAATCCAACATTGACAACTCAAATGAAGTCGGTTGGTGAAGTCATGGCCATAGGTAGAAGTTTTCAAGAATCGTTGCAAAAAGCATTGAGGGGACTTGAGAATGGCAACTATGGTTTCACTGAGATTCCAGATGTAACAAACATTGAAGAGAAAATATCCACACCAACAGCGGAAAGAATATTATATTTAGGACAAGCCTTTAGAGTAGGCCTAACATTGGAGACGATCCATGAACTGACAAAAATAGACCCATGGTTTCTTTCATACATAGAAGAAATTATTACACTTGAAGAAACCATTAAACAGTTGGAACTCAATACACTTGGTAAAGACTTCTTATTTAATCTTAAAAGAAAAGGTTTCTCGGACATAAGATTGGCCGAGCTTTTATCTGTTTCAGAACTAGACATTTATAGTTATAGAGAAAAACTAAACATACAGCCAGTTTTCAAAAGAGTAGACACTTGTGCAGCAGAATTTGAAACTACAACTGCATATCTCTATTCAACTTACGAAGAAGAATGTGAAGCACTTCCAACCAATAATAAGAAAATTATGATACTTGGGGGTGGGCCCAATCGAATAGGGCAAGGCATTGAATTTGACTATTGCTGTGTCCATGCCGCTATTGCTGTTAGTGCATCTGGACATGAGTCAATAATGGTTAATTGCAATCCAGAAACTGTATCAACAGATTATGATACATCAGACAGACTGTACTTTGAGCCATTAACATTTGAAGATGTAATGGCTATTGTAAATGTTGAAAAACCAAAAGGTATTATTGTTCAATTTGGTGGCCAAACACCCCTTAATCTTGCTCAACAGCTTCAAGAGGCTGGGGCTCCTATTATTGGTACATCACCTGAATCTATTGACATAGCTGAAGACAGAGAAAGATTTAAAAAGATTGTCACAGAGTTGAATTTACTACAACCTTATAATGAAGTAGCAAAAACTAAAGAAGAAGCAATAAAAAATTCAAAAAAAGTTAAATACCCATTGGTAGTAAGGCCATCATATGTATTAGGAGGGAGAGCCATGGATATAGTTTATAACGATCACGAACTGAATAAATATATGAAAGAAGCAGTTAAAGTTTCAAATGATTCCCCAGTTCTACTGGATCACTTTCTTGATAAAGCTATCGAAGTTGACATAGACGCAGTATCAGATGGTAAAGATGTATTAATAGGTGGGATTATGGAGCATATTGAGCAAGCAGGAGTTCATTCTGGAGACTCATCCTGTTCTATTCCACCCGTAACGCTTTCTGTTGAAATTCAAGATCAACTTATAAAACAAATGATTGCATTCACAAAAAAACTTAATGTTATTGGACTAGTTAACGCTCAATTTGCTGTGAGAAAAAATAAAATATTTATTCTTGAAGTAAATCCAAGAGCTTCAAGAACAGTTCCATTTGTGTCTAAGGCTACAGGTAATCAATTAGCAAAAATCGCAGCAAAAGCTATGATTGGAATACCTTTGAGCAAACAAGATGAGACGTTTTCACATACTCCTGGTTTCTACTCTGTTAAAGGTCCTGTTTTTCCATTTAATAAATTCCCTGACACAGACCCAATTCTTGGACCAGAAATGAAATCTACTGGTGAAGTAATGGGTACAGGTATGAGTTTTGGTGAAGCTTATATAAAATCTCAATACGCTGCAGGCACTGAAATCCCCTTAAGTGGAAATGTCTTTATTTCAGTCAGAGAACCTGATAAAACAAAACAATTAATCAAAATTGCGAAGCAACTACTTAAAAAAGACTACAATCTTTTTGCTACTCAGGGAACTTGTGACTTTCTACTAAATAATAATGTTAAATGCACATTTATCAATAAAGTACGTGAGGGTAAACCTCATATTGTTGATATGATAAAGAATAAAGAAATAAATTTAATAATTAATACAACCGAAGGCAAGCAATCCATTCAAGAATCTTTTTCAATCAGAGCTGAAGCTGTGATTAAGAATGTAACCTATTACACAAGTCTTGAAGCTGCTATTGCAACTATTGATTCATTCGATTACTTTAATAACATTGATATAAATAAAATACAAAACTATAAATACAATAAAAACTAGTATGGAAAGATTCGTGATGACAATAAATGGGCAGTTAGCCTTAAGAGAAGAATTGAGAACACTCAAATCGGAAGATAGACCGACCATCATAAAAGCTATCGCTACAGCAAGGGAATTTGGTGACCTTAAAGAGAATGCTGAATATCATGCAGCTAAGGAGAAACAAAGCTTCGTAGAAGGACGGATTAAAAACATAGAATCTAAATTATCAAATGCTGAAATTATTGATGTAACTACTTTAAATATCTCTGGTAAAGTTATTTTTGGATGCACTGTGAGTCTTTTAAACCTGGATGATAACTCGAAAATAACTTATAAAATAGTTGGTGAAGACGAATCGAATATAGAAGAAGGACTTTTGTCCTATAAAGCACCTTTAGCTAAAGCAATTATAGGTAAGAATATAAATGACATTATAGAATTCAATATACAAGATTTTAAAAAGAATTTCGAAATACTGAAAATAAAATACATTTAAAATTCAATGGCTAAAGAACATTGGCGACAAAAACAATCACTGGATAAATATTTCTTAGAATCTAAAGCAAAAGGATTTAGATCAAGGTCGGCATTCAAGTTACAAGAAATTGATCAAAAGTTAAAATTATTCTCATCAAATATATCAATTCTAGATTTAGGCTCAACACCTGGCGGATGGAGCCAGTATATTTCAAAAAAAAATCACAAGAAATTAAACATTATTGCAACTGATATAAACGTTATGACTAAAATAAATGGCGTATCTTTTTTTCAAGGAGATTTCACAGAAAAAAGCACCCAAGAAACGCTTATTAATATGAATAAAAACAACAGATTTAATGTTATTTTATCTGACATTTCACCAAATAAATCTGGTAATAAGATAACGGATCAGTATATTTTCTATGACTTAATCTCAAATATCCTTGAATTCTCAAAAATTGCCCTTATAAATGAAGGTAAGATTGTCATTAAGGTGTTTCATGGGCTAGGATTTGAGGATTTTACAAATGATTGTAGAAAAATATTTGAAACTGTTAAGTTCTTTAAACCGAAAGCTTGTAGAACCGACAGTAAAGAAACATACATGATAGCTAAAAACATTAGGTATAATTCAAAAAATGAATAACTTCTTCAAAAATGCAATGGTTTGGATAGTACTAGGGTTAGTGATGCTAACCTTCTTCCAATCCTTTTCTCCCAATGCAATCAGGCAGCAAACAATAGACTACACTACCTTTCTAGAGTTAGTAAGAACTGGAAGTGTTAGTGAGGTAGTTTTTGAGAACGATGTCATTAAAGCAAAAAAACTTAATGGTGAGAATTTCCTAACTTACAATCCTGAAACAGACAACACTGCTTTGATCGGGGAACTAAATAAAAGTGGTGTTAGGATTAGTGCTACACCACCCAAAAGCCAAAACCTTTTTATTAGCTTATTGATCAACTCTTTTCCTGTAATTCTACTGATTGCAGTATGGATTTACTTTATGAGACAAATGCAAGGAGGAGTAGGTGGCGGAAAAGGGGCAATGTCTTTTGGTAAAAGTAAAGCTAGACTACTTGGTGAGGATCAAATAAAAGTAACGTTTGCAGATGTAGCAGGAATAGAAGAATCAAAAGAAGAAGTTGTTGAGGTAGTTGAGTTTCTTAAAGACCCAGGTAAGTTCCAAAAATTAGGTGGCAAAATGCCAAAAGGCGTTTTAATGGTAGGATCTCCTGGTACAGGAAAAACACTCTTAGCTAGAGCAATTGCTGGAGAAGCCAAAGTCCCATTTTTTACTATCTCTGGATCTGATTTTGTTGAAATGTTCGTGGGTGTGGGCGCTTCTAGAGTTAGAGATATGTTTCAAGAAGCTAAATCACATTCCCCTTGTATAATTTTTATTGATGAAATTGATGCAGTTGGTCGACAAAGAGGTGCAGGACTTGGAGGAGGGCATGATGAGAGAGAGCAGACCTTAAATCAATTGTTAGTAGAAATGGACGGTTTTGAAGACAATGCTGGTGTTATTGTTATCGCTGCTACAAACAGACCTGATGTTTTAGATTCTGCTTTATTAAGACCAGGAAGATTCGATAGGCAAGTAGTCGTTCCACTTCCTGATGTCAGAGGAAGAGAGCAAATCTTAAAAGTTCATATGAGAAAAGTTCCTCTAGATAAAAATGTTAAACCTTCAATCATAGCAAGAGGTACTCCTGGCTTTTCTGGAGCAGACCTTGCTAACTTAGTTAATGAATCTGCACTACTAGCCGCAAGAGCAAATAAAAAACACATAAGCATGGATGATTTAGATAAAGCTAAAGACAAGATAATGATGGGAGCAGAAAGAAGATCTTTAGTCATGAGTGAAGATGAAAAGAAATTAACTGCATACCATGAAGCAGGTCATGCAATTGTTGGTTTAAGCTTGGAGGATCATGATCCTGTTTATAAAGTTACAATTGTTCCTAGAGGAAGAGCACTGGGAGTCACCATGTTTCTTCCAGAACAAGATAGATACAGCATGAGTAAGAAAAGATTACTTGGACAAATCACAAGTCTATTTGGAGGTAGGGTTGCTGAAGAATTAATTTTTGGAAAAGATTCTGTAACAACTGGAGCGTCTAACGATATTGAAAGAGCAACAGAAATAGCAAGAAACATGGTTACAAAATGGGGTTTATCAGAAAAACTAGGGCCGCTGGCTTACAGTGAAGAAGAAGGAGAAGTATTCTTAGGGAGATCGGTAACGCAAACAAAACAAGTCTCCGATGTAACTGCAAAAACAATAGACGAAGAAATTAGGCACATAATTGATGGTACTTATAAGCATGCTACCTTGATCCTAAATAAGAATATAAAACGCCTTCATAAAATGTCTGAAGCTCTCATGAAGTTTGAAACAATTGAGCAATTACAAATAGAAGACATAATGAACGATAAAGAACCCAGACTCCCTGATGATTGGGATAATAGTGATGAATCCAATGAAGATAATGATCAAACACCTAATTTAGGTGACCATGCAACTCAACACTAAATTTACTTATATTTATCAATTAGTAATTACCTAAACTAGATTAATTAGGCTCAATGGCTATAATGTAGTCCAAATTCACATAATAGTAGGTAAGAAACTTTAATTAAATGAACGTATTTGGAACAGATGGAATTCGAGGAAAAGTTGGCGATCACCCAATGACTGTCTCCTTTACTTCTGCATTTGCAAGTGCTATCTCTGCGGTTCTGGCACCCACTGGTGGTAAAGTAATTATAGGTAAAGATACTAGAAGATCTGGCTATATGTTTGAATCGTCATTGGAATCAGCGTTTGTTGCCTCCGGTTTAGATGTTGTATTACTAGGTCCACTTCCTTCTCCAGCTATTGCAATTTATACAAAAGAAACAGATGCAGATTTTGGAATCATCATAAGTGCTTCTCATAATTCATATGAATACAATGGGATTAAAATAATCAATAGTCACGGTGAAAAAATTGATTCCCAATTAGAAAATGAAATTGAAAAAAAATTATTAGATGAACCAATTACAAAAACATCTGAGAATATAGGAAAAGCAACTAGATCTGCAGATTCTAGAGACATGTACGAGTCTTTTTTAACAAGTGTATTTAATCATAAAAAAACACTCACTAATGTTAAATTAGTATTAGATTGTTCTAATGGAGCAGCCTATAAAGTAGCCCCAAGCATTCTTTCAAAACTTGGCGCTGAAATTATTCCAATAGCCTGTTCTCCTAATGGCTTTAACATTAATAAAAATTGTGGTTCGACAAACCCTGAAAATATTATGAACACTGTCAAAGCATTAAAAGCAGATTTAGGTATTGCTTTAGATGGAGACGCTGACAGAATTCTCCTTATTGACGAGAATGGTAAATGCCTAAATGGAGACCAGATACTCTACATGTTAGCAATGATAAATAAGGATAAGCCAAACTTCAATTCTAAAGTTGTTGGAACAATACTTACAAACTCAGGCCTTGAATCATCATTGAATGATCAAAACATACGGTTATATAGATCGGATGTTGGCGATAAGAATGTTTTAGATATGATGAAAAAAACTGGATCAATAATTGGCGGTGAAACATCAGGCCACATTATCAATTCTGAATATTCACCCACTGGAGATGGCCTTCTAACAGCGTTATTGATTCTAAAAGATATGGTGGAAAATAACAGAAAGACTGAAGACCTTCTCTCAGGATTATCTCTCCTGCATCAATTCAATGAAAATATAAATATCGAAGGTAGAAGTATTAGTGAATCATTGATTCATGAAATAAATACTAAAGCTTCAAAGAGGCTCGAGAAAGGAAGAGTAATCATTAGACTATCAGGTACAGAACCTATTATAAGGGTAACAATAGAATCGAATGATCAAGATCATTTTAATGATATATTTAACTATATTGAATCAGAATTAAATTCCAATGAATAACATGTACATTGTGGCAAACTGGAAGATGAATGGTGATCAAATCTTTAATAGTCATTTAATTACCACTATAGAAAAAAATAGTGTTATCAATGATGCTTCTCATATGATCATTTGCCCATCAATGCCTTATCTTCAACAAATAAATACTCAAAAACCATCCTATATGATTCTGGGTGCTCAGAATATCTCTCAATATGACACTGGTGCTTATACAGGTGAAGTTTCTGGAAAAATGCTAGCAGATTTAAAAACAAAATATGTCATTATTGGCCATTCAGAAAGAAGGGAACTCTACAATGAAGACAATAATGTTATTAGAGGCAAGTTCTCTAAAGCTATCGAGAATAATATTAAACCCATACTGTGTGTTGGTGAAACTATTGAACATCGAAATAATGGTGAAACATTTGATTATATTCATTCACAAATAGACGCTGTTATTAGCAGCAATAAATTAGATAATCTAAAAGAATTAATAATTGCCTATGAACCTATCTGGGCTATAGGCACTGGTCAAACAGCAACTCCAGAAAGTGCAGAAGAAGTACATTCATACATCAGAAATACACTATTAAATACTGATTCGAATTTAGCTGAAAATACACCTATACTCTACGGTGGAAGTGTTAATAGTGATAATGCTGAAAAACTATTTAAAATGGAAAATATAAATGGAGCTCTGATAGGTGGAGCTTCATTAAATGGCGAAGAATTTTCAAAAATTTATAACATAGCAGGGGAACTCACAAATGAATAATATTAATTCTATTTTACTAAGCTTTCACGTGGGAGTTGCCATCCTTATTGTCATATTAATTTTAATGCAAAAAGGAAAAGGTGCTGATATGGGTTCAGCTTTTGGTGCAGGCGCATCAGGAAGTGTGTTTGGCTCTAAAGGTTCAGCAAACTTCTTATCTAGAACCACAGCAGTCCTGGCTACCGTTTTCTTTGTAACCAGCTTAACACTTGCATATTTTAATAAAGGAACAGTTGATAGTTCCAGTGTCTTGGATCAAATTAACGATAGCAGCATTACTATTGAGAGTGATGAACCTACATTCCTCAAATCACCTATTATCCCAGACTAAATATATTAAGCCGATGTGGTGGAATCTGGTAGACACGCTG
>JAQWQE010000069.1 GCA_029244925.1 Gammaproteobacteria bacterium
TAAATTAAGAGTATCTATGATAGATATTTCTCGATTAGAACCGATATTGATGGTGTCTCCAATTGTGTCTGCCTCAGCTATAGATATAAGACCATTGCATGTATCGGTAACATAGTTGAAATCCCTAGTAGGAGTAACATCACCTAGATTTATATTCTTAACTCCGCTAGCAATTTGTGTAATGATAGTTGGAATTACCGCTCTGGCAGATTGTCTTGGACCATAGGTATTAAAGGGTCTTGCAATAGTAAGGGGCAAATTAAATGAGTTATAGAAACTTTCTGCCATAGCATCCGCACCAATTTTAGAAGCACTATAAGGCGATTGAGGCTGCTTAGGATGATTCTCATCTATAGGTACATATTTAGCAGTTCCGTAGACTTCACTTGTGGATGTATGAACTAATCTGGTATTTCCGTTTGTTCTTGCCGCTTGGCAAATATTTAAGGTTCCAAGAATATTTGTTTCAACATAGCTTGATGGTGCAATATAAGAATATGGAATTGCTATCAATGCCGCAAGGTGAAAAATTATATCGGTATCTTTTGCTATCTCCTTGCAAAAATCCGAGTCACGTATATCGCCAGAAATAATCTCAATATCATCTTTACAATCCAAATCTTCAAGCCATCCCCAATTATTAAATGAATTATACTGTGAGAGCGCCTTTACATTATTCCCATTATGACTAAGAGTTTCAGTAAGATGTGAACCAATAAAACCATCTGCTCCTGTAATCAATATATTTTTTCCACTAATCATAAAATTTATCCTAACTTTCTATGTCATATTGAACATATTCTATTTGAATACAAAGGATTTGTAATCTTGGCCGACTATATTTTTGATATTAAATGATTTAGTTAAAGCAGATCTAGAACTTCACGTTGCCCAATTTATCCTCATCATCAATGTATTGCAGTCTCAGATATTGAGCAAATATATGCATGAGCGAATGATGAGCATCTTCACAAATACCATAATTATTTGAATTAACATGTAATGCAAAGTCACTTATTTCTCTTGCCTTTCCTCCATCAAAACCTACGAAACTGATAGTGATTAAACCAATTTTCTTTGAAATCTCTATCGCCTTAATGATATTTGGCGAGTTTCCTGAGCTCGAAACAGAAAGCAATACATCTCCTTTATTGGCATATTTCTGAATTTGATAAGAAAAAATGTCTTCGTAGTCAATATCATTAGCAATAGCTGTAATCACCGGTGTTGTTAGTAATGGAAATACTTTTGGATCTATTTTTGAGTCAGTGGATGTCCCTTTAATAAAGTCACATACTAAGTGCTCTGCTATTGATGATGATCCGCCATTACCGCAAGTGAATATTGTAGCTCCTGATTCTACAGACTTAGCTAACGCCTTAAACACCTCATTTAGTTGGTCTGCTTCAATATCCTCGAGTGATTTTTTTAATATTTCTGAGTAGGAGATTAGAAACTCCTTCAATGAGAGATCTTTGCTGTCAGGGAAATAGCTCATCTAGATATTTTACATGATGTCAATTCTAGTATCATCATTTTTAATAATAGTCTAAGCCCTTAAACTTCTATAGATTGTAGCGAGCCATTTCCTTAAATTATAGTAGGAGATCATGATGAAGCTTAAGAATAAAGAAACGATAAATTTACTTACCCCAGGTTGACTTAGTTTTTGTTGTTTTAAAAAATCCCCCCCTTTTCTTGGAACCATTCTCACTATCTTTAAAGATTCTTTGAATCTTCTGATATAGATATTTGAGATAACTGAACGAGATGCTTGAAAATATAAATACTCAAGTCCATCAGATATTAGTGGGGGACTTATTAATTCAGAATTTCTTGAATTTTTTTCTAAAAAATAAAACCATTCATTGTAGTAATCTTTCGTACTACCAAATGTATTGGTAGCCCTAGTTTCGGGTAATGTTCTCCAAATAAGTATCTCGGAGGATTTGTAGACCTTGTATCCGCTCATCACTATTCTTAAATATAAGTCTGGCTCTGGACAGATTTTATAAACTGGATCATATATTCCAACTTCTGACAATGCTAACTTATTGAAAGCAACGCCTGTAGGCGCAGGAACCTCTCTCCATGTAAAAAAATTACTGACAGCTACTCTAGTTTCCAGAAAAGATGATTTAGAACCTTGGGATTTATTTATGTCCTTAGTTATATCATTCTCTTTAACATAGGTTTTACAATACCATAGGCCTGTATTATCTGGATCTTCTTTGAAAGCTGTTTCCATTTGCTCTAAAAATGTTGGTTCAAATCCGTCGTCTTGATGCAAGAAAGTTATGATTTCACCAGTGGAATCCTCTAAGCACTTATTCCAATTTCCCACACATCCTAAATTAACTTCATTAGTTAAATAATCAATATTTAGGTCATTAAATGTGTTTATTAGATCCTTGCTCCCATCTGTTGAGCAGTCATCTCTGATTATAACTTCGTCAGGAATTCTGGTTTGTGACTGAAGAGACCTTAAGGCAGAGACAATGCAGTGCTCTCCATTGTATAGCGGAATACAGACTGAGATCTTCATAAACCTGTCTCTCTAATTAGTTCATCTGTTGTCAAACCAGAAAGATCTCTTATAAGATCAAATGACATTTCAAAACAATCATTCATATTTGTGTATCTGAAATTTCCATATCGACCATTTAGAAAGAAATTATCATATTTACTTACTTCTTTTGTGATATTTGAATACATCTTCATCTCTTTTTTATCTCTAATGGGATATATATGAGGATGTGAATGGAGCCGATAAGATTGAGGTTCGACACCAAGTAACTCCTTGGATGCTCTAAGGGAATCTTGAATATAGAATTCTTGTGGCAATGACTCTTTCCAAGGGAAAGTATTATATTCAAAACCTATCAGAGTTCCATTTTTTAGTTCAGGATAATTCTCTTCTGTCATAGATGGGTATTCACAAACCCTCTTGAATGCGAATTTCTCTCCAGGATTATATATTCCTCCGACACCATGAGGGAAAACTGGTCCCTCCTCTAGTTTCATTGCAACTAAAACATTGCCCGCATAACTTAAATCTCTTCTGATCTCTGGAAATATTGATTTTAATGGGATTGTTGATATGTAAATATCTGCAGAGAGCTCTGGTCCATTTGTAATAACTGCATCAATCTTAGACTTAGCTCTTTTCACCCCCAAAACCTCTTGTTTAATTATTGGGGTTTCTCCTCTAACCCATTCCATGAATTTATTAAAGTCACCATTTGGATAAGCCTGCCATGATTGAAATAGCCTTTTATCATCTGTTCTGAGACTAATCCAAGAAGCAGCTCCATTTGCAGGAATATCTTTGGGCTCTTTTCCCCAAAATTTCCTTGAATACCCGTCATTGAAGTTTTCATATAGCGTATTGCCTACTATAGATCTTAAATATGTTTCTAAGTTAGTTTGATCGATCTCTCCATTTCTTTCTTCAAATAATTCTTTTATTACTTCTCTGCCCAGCTCTAATGGTAATTGAAAAATAGAATCAACTGAGTAAGGAAAATCAATTAGCTTTTCAAATGAGTCTCCAAAAGCCATTCTTGTGTAATATTCTATTTCTCTTGCGCCATATTTCTCATAAAAGCGAATTGTATGATCATGCTCTGCATGGAGTATATGAGGTCCAAATTCATATTTTTGTCCGTCAAGATAGTGGGTTCTGCCTATTCCCCCATAATCCTCTTCCTTTTCGATAATGGTTGGCTTTGCGCCTAGATGGTTTAGCAGCCAAGCTGTTGATAACCCAGAGATACCGCCACCAAGAACTAGCACCTCTTTATTTTTAAAATCAATTGACTGATTCATATGCGACCCTAATACCATCTTTAATATTGTGTAGTTTAAAGTTTGGATAAACAGATTTAAATAATTTAGTTGAAATCTTGAATTCTAGAAGTGGAGTATCAATAAGTTTTGTTTTGATTTTTTGACCACTAATTTCAGCCAGGTTACTAATAATTTCATTGATAGGGACTGTTCTTCCGCTTGCAAGATTAAATGTATTTTTACCCGACCTTAAAAAAAACTTAATATCTCTTAAGACTTTGATTACGTCATCGATGTAAATTAGGTCTAAAGTTGCCTTGCCATTGGCATAGAGTGGAATTTCTTCTTGATTCTTTACTTGATAACAAAATGTTGAAATTGCTGAGTTGTAATTCGGTCTGCATCCCGGACCATATATATTTGACGCCCTAAAGATTACAGATTTAATTATTCCCATTTGAGTTGCCTGATTAATTAGTATCTCTTGTGAAAGTTTACTCATACCATATGAGCTATTAGGAGATAATTGATCATTTTCAGAGAAAATTTTACTAACTTTATCATAAACATGAATACTAGAAGTCAAGACTAATGTCGGAGGCCTCTTACAGTATTTCTTTATTGCTTTAATTAGGTTATATGTTGCATCTATATTATTTTTATTAAGCTCTTCTAGTTTAGGCTGATAGCCACTTCCCGAATTTACTCCTGCAAAATGGTAAATAATTTCGGCATCACTGACTAAATCCTCTAGTGACTCTATTTCAAATAATGAGTGATATTTTCGATCAAGCAAACAAATATTCTTCTTTGTTTGATAGGATTCAACCAATTTCTTACCAAGAAAACCTGAGGCGCCAGTAATAAGTATTTTTTTCTGATTTTTTAAGCTCATAATCAATCCAAATATTCGCCTGAAATCCTCTTGAACTCATTTGACTGTGAAATAGTTTGATAATCACCTTGAGCAAGTATTTGACCATTTTCCATAATAATCAATCTATCGCAGCCTTCTATTGTGCTGAGATTATGAGCGATTATTATTAATGTAATTTTCCTATCAAGACTGTTTATTGTTTTGATAATATTCTTTTCTGTCTCCATATCTAATGAATTTGTAGCTTCATCCAAGACAAGGATTTCTCCTCCCTTATATAGAGATCTTGCGATTCCTATCCTTTGTCTTTGGCCTCCAGATAATTGAAACCCTCTCTCTCCTACTTTGGTTTCTATCCCTTTTGGAAGGGTATTGATATAGTCTTCTAAGTATGCTGATTTTATTGAATCCTTAACTCTATCTTCTGAAATTTGTCCTTCCCTTTCTCCAAAAGCTATATTATTTTTGATAGTGGTGTCTGCTAAGAAGATTGTTTGAGGGACATGTAATATTTTTTTGTACCAAGACAATAATGAGCTCTTTTTTAGTGGGATTCCATCTATCAAGATTTCACCCTCTTTAAAAGGCAATAAACCCATAAGAAAATCTACCAATGTACTCTTTCCGCTCCCAGTTGAACCAATTATCCCTATTCTTTCTCCCTTATTAATCTTTAGACTAATATTTTTCAAAGTCATCTCCTGCTCAGAGCTATATTTGAAATGGACTTGGGATAATTTAATAGATTCTTGAAATTCAATATTAGTAGCTTCTTCCTTTAATACTTGATTGCCTTCATGTCCCTTAACTAACATATCTGTGGCTTCAGTATTTAACTGAGCACTTCCTTTGATGCCCCCATAAGCTTGATAAATTTGCTGCAGATAGGGTAAAAGTCTCTGTATAGCCAAGACCAAAATCCCAATTGTAGGCAACGTCGATGAGGGATCCTCAGCCGAGGAGAATGATAAGTATGCCAAAGACACTATTACTAAAATACCGATCGCTTCAATGAGAAATCTAGGGAAGATAATTAAAAAAGCATTTGTACCATAGCCTCTTCTGTAGGGCCTTTCTGCTGAAGAAAATTCAGCTATAAATTTATCATAGTAATTCCCAAGGATAATTTCCTTTATTCCATCAAGTGATTCTTGCAGAACTTTAATGGTCTTTATCTGATTTGAAGAGATAACCTTAGAAGTCTTAACTAACTTTCTTCTTACAATAAAAGCTATAGAAAGATAGCAAACTCCCAACATAAATATTATTAGTAAATAAAATGTTGGTAGTAAAATTATAAGTCCTGATAAGATTGAAATTGACAAGATTGATACTTGAAGAAATGTTAGTGAGGGTAATATGAGCGCCCCCACCAAATTAGAAGTCTTATGAGAAATAGCACTTATCATTTCGCTGCTATTCCTTGCAATATGAGTTAAATAGTCATCATATAAAGATGACTTGAAATTCTCAATTACTAAGTCAGCGGCCAATTCATAGCTCCACTTGTAATTCAACCATGTAATAAAAACTCTTATAGAAGAAGAAAACACTACAGCAGAACAAAATACTAAAGACATTATCGCCAGAAAGTTACTAGTTTGGGTCAAGTTGAAATAATTTAATACGTTCCCGAAAACAGGATCATCAAATAGAATATTAGGATTAATAATAGCCGCAAGGAAAGGATAAACCGAACTTAAAGTAAGAATCTCTGCTATTCCTGAAACAAACATCATTAGAATTAGAAAAAGTATCCTGACTTTATTCTTTCTAGTCAGAATCTGCCATAGTTTGAACAGATTATTTTTTTGCGCTACTTTTTTCACTTAAGTAATCTCTTTCATAATCTCGATTAGTTCTGAACGCCAATTAACATCTGGAATCTGATAGCACGATGATATCTTTTTTGCCGACATTGTTGAATTAATTGGTCTCACAGCATTTGTTTCATAATGACTTGAGGGAACTGGATGCACAAAAATAGGCTGATTAATTATTTTATTCTCGTATGCTAGATCAACAATATGTGTTGCAAAAACATGCCATGATGAGGGAGGAGAGTTGACAAAATGATAGGTACCAAAATCTATTCTGCCTGAATTTCTATATTGCTCACAAATACGAAAAATACATTCTGCTAGTGATCTAGCAGATGTTGGACATCCAAAAATATCGTTAACAACCTGTATTCTCTCATTTGAGTTTGCCCTATTTAGAATTTGTTTAATAAAATTATGCCCCATATGGTGACTAAAAAGCCAACTGGTCCTAATTATGATATGTTGAGGCAATAATTCTTTTATTTTCTCTTCTCCTCTGAATTTTGTTTCTCCATAAAAATTAATTGGATCGGGCTCATCTTCTTCAGTATATGGACTATCTTTTTTTCCATTAAAAACATAGTCAGTTGAAATATGAATAATTGGTATGGACTTATTTTTGCATGCTTGTGCTAAATTTTTTGGGCCCTCTACGTTGATTTGATAAGCTGCTTCCCTTTCATCCTCTGCTTTTTCAACATTGGTGTAAGCAGCAAGATTCACGAGTAGGTCTGGCTGATTTTCAGAGAAATAATTTATAACATCATCATAGCTTGTAATGTCCATCTCTTCTTTATCAGTATGGAAGATCTCAAAATCATATTCGCTAGATTGTCTCTTAAGTTCCGTCCCAACTTGGCCATCTGATCCTGTTACTAGTAGTCTCATAATTAAGGAATTTATGTATTCAAACTTTTTAGAATACTTTCAGTATATCTATGATTCGAAGGGTACTTGCTAAAGTTCTCTTTGATTTGCTCTACTTCTATCCATTTATTTTCAAAAGCTGCGATTTCAGGTGAGCCAATAGCAATTCCCTGTCTATTTTCAATTGTTCTAACGAATGATGAAGCTTCGATCAAAGAGTCATGTGTGCCTGTATCCAGCCAAGCTGTTCCTGTCCCTAAAGTAAATACCTTTAGGTTTTTATTTTCTAGATATATTGAATTTACATCGGTTATCTCCATCTCGCCTCTCCCAGATGGCTGAATGCTTTTAGCTATTTCAATTACATCATTATCATAGAAATACAATCCTGTAACAGCATAATTAGATCTCGGTTTTTCTGGCTTCTCAACTATAGATAATGCTCTATTTTCATTGTCAAACTCGACCACTCCATAAGCATGTGGCTTATCTACATGATATGCAAAAATGGATGCTCCTTGGTTGTTTTTTGCAGCTCTCTTTGTTGACTCTTTGAAGCGAGAACCAAAGAAAAGATTGTCTCCAAGTATGAGTGAGCAACTATCATTGCCTATGAAGGATTCGCCAATCAAAAAAGCTTCTGCTAATCCTTTTGGTTCTGGTTGAACCTTGTATTGAAGATCTATGCCTATATTGCTTCCATTTCCAAGTAATTCCTCATATAGAGGCAGATCATGAGGTGTAGATATTATCAGTATCTCCCTGATTCCAGCCTGCATCAATGTTGTGAGGGGATAGTAAATCATTGGTTTGTTATAAACCGGCAGTAATTGTTTAGAAATGACCTGAGTTAATGGATAAAGTCTTGTCGCTTTTCCACCAGCAAGTATTATTCCTTTCATCATTTTCTCCTGAAAACTTAGAGTGTCTTATTTTAATTGATGCTTGATTAACAGATGATAGTCAGGCAAGTTTTTTTTAGCTATATCGGATAACTTTGGATAACTAAGGTCTTTTTCTGAGAGTCTAGCGTCATCAACTGGCCAATCAATTGCTATATCTGGATCGTTGAATAAAACCCCAGCTTCATCTTCTGGGTAATAGTATTCAGTGCATTTATATTCGAAAACTGCAAATTCTGAAAGCACACAAAAACCATGAGCAATCCCAGGAGGCATATATAACTGATTAAATGCTTTGTCATCTAAAATAGTTGAGAAATAGTTTCCAAATGTAGGTGAGCCAACCCTAATATCAACAGCAACATCAAATACTATTCCTTGGGCTACTCTAACTAACTTACCCTGAGGTTTTGTTTTTTGGTAATGCAGTCCTCGAATTGTATTTCTTGATGAATGTGAGAAATTATCTTGAACAAATGTTTCGGTTAATCCTGCTGAGAAATATTTCTTGTTCGAAAATGTTTCAATAAAAAACCCTCTATGATCATGAAATACTTGTGGTTTGAATATGACCACACCTTCAATGTTAGTTTTAGTCTTTTCTAGCATCTCTTGATAATGGCCCTAGGTTTACGAATGCTTCCCTAAGCCTAGCCTTTTGACTTCTAAATTGGAATTCAGAACTTCATTCAGCCATTCTGTATTCTCTAAGTACCAATTGACTGTCTTTTTCATTCCTGATTTTAAGGTCTCTGATGGCTCCCAGTTCAGCTCCTTCTTTATTTTAGAAGCATTGATTGCATACCTATAATCATGTCCAGGCCTATCCTCTACAAAAGCAATTAACTCTTTGAAGCTTCCAATATTACCTGGCAACCTAATTTTAGATTCATCGAGTATATCGCAGACTGTTGAAACGACCTCTAGATTTGTTCTTTCGCAATTACCGCCGACATTATAACTCTCTCCTATCTTGCCTTCACTCATTACTTTTAGAAGAGCAGAAACATGATCTTCCACGAATAACCAGTCTCTAATTTGATCGCCTTTTCCATATATTGGAATTGATTTTCCTTCAATAGCCTTGAGAATAGTTACTGGAATAAGTTTTTCTGGAAACTGATAAGGCCCATAGTTATTTGAGCAATTACTCAAGACTACAGGTAAATTATATGTTCTGTGCCATGCCATTACCAAGTGATCTGAGCTTGCCTTTGAGGCAGAATAAGGTGAGCTTGGATCATAGCGGTTATTTTCAGCAAATGGAGGATCCATAAGCTCTAAGTCACCATAAACTTCATCGGTTGAAATATGATGAAATCTAAACTCAGATTTTTTAGTTTTGTCTAATTTAATCCAGTAATCTAATGCAGATTGAAGCAAATTATATGTTCCCATAATATTTGTTTGAATGAATGCACCAGGTCCATCTATTGATCTATCCACATGAGATTCAGCAGCTAGATGAAGAACTTTTTCAGGTTTGTATGTTTCAAATATGCGCTTAACTTGAGCAACACTGCAAATATCCTCTTGTTCAAGTTTGAACATAGGATTATCAAGAACATCTTTCAGTGATGCTAAGCTAGAGGCATAGGTTAATTTATCAACACAAATAACGTCATGCCCTTCATCAATAAGTTTTCTAGTGACAGCAGATCCTATAAAACCTGCTCCTCCTGTGACAAGAATCTTCATTTATATATATCTAAACCCTTTTCAATCCACTCTTAAGGTTTGCGTGCCTGAAAGTGAATGATTGAAATAATGAATGATAAAGTAAAGCCCATTAGAGCAGCAACTAATACAATCAGTCTTCTTGATGGACCACTTGGATTCTTTGGTTGTACAGCTGGGTCTATGACTTTAAACATATATTGCTCCCTCACGCTTGCCAAAACCATAGACTGCATTTGCGTCTCGATTAGCTTGGAGAGAATTTGATTAGTATTGGCATCCTTACTTCCTAATTGCTCTTCGAGAAAGGAAATACTTTTTCTACTCTCAAGAATAGCTTCCTGCCTAATAAATTCATTTACAGTCTGAATCATCCCATTGGCTAATTGTGCTGCAAAAGCTGGCTCACTCCATGTAACAGTCATTTGGATCAAAGGACCAGAATCATAATATATCTCAAGTGCAGAGCCTATTGCCTCATATCCATCAGATAAATCAAACTCTTTATCTTCCTTTTTCATATCAACACCAGAAAAGATTACTGACATTAGATTATTTTCATCAATATAGCTCTCAATAAACCTTTTTGATTGGAGAATTGCAATAGCAGTTTCTTTGCTTGGTTTTGATGAAGAAATATCAAGATTAGAAGATGAACTCCCAAAAACTCCTCCAATAAGGCTGCCCAAAGATCCGTTTGAAGCGCTGTTAGTATTTGAAACCATAAGCACTGAGGACTCATAATATCTAGGGATAGAAAGGGCGATAAATACTGATACAATAATAAAAATTGGAATCAGAAAATAATAAATTTTCTTATATATAAGAATCAGTGAAGTCAAATCCAGAAGTGAAAGATCTTCTCCAATACGATCAATTTTTTCTAACTTATCATTATTGACTAAACCGTCAATAATATGTTTTAGCTTGGCAAAAAAAGACTTCATAAGTTCAAGCCTAGAAGCTGTTGACAGCAGCAGCAGCGATAGCCATTTGATAGATGATTTGAGTAATTTCAGTAGATGCCCTTATCGCATTGAAGGGCTGGATTTGAACAGGAACTATTATTGTGTCTCCAGGCTCAATTATTGATGCGCCTGACCTAAAGAATCCTGTTGCAGAATTATTTCCATTAATTGTTTGTATACTTCCATCAGACTTGATCATGTAAACGGAATCGAGGTCTGCAAATTCATTTGATCCACCACTCAATAGAAGGTAGTCATCTAGGCTCAGCGATGGATTATGAAGGTGCGAATTAGGAACATAAACCTCGCCTAGAACAGATACTGTTTGCCTAACCTTTGGGATACTTAGTCGATCTCCATCCTCTAAAATGAGACTATCAGATCCTTCAATAATTGCATTTAGGTCAATAACCAACCTACCTAGCTTGGATTCGTCTACATCATCAGTAAGGATTAGTTGGGTTAATTGTGTTACAGAATCTGGAGCCATATTTGCTTGCCCAAGTCCTGCGTTTTGACTTGATAAGACAATTTTCCTCCTCAGTTCTCTCCTTGCAGATTCCAATCTATCTTTCTCTGCAAGCCTCAAAGACTCTCTCTGAAAATAAGCTGCCTCAATTGATCCATTTGACTTAATACCACCAGCCCTATCAATGAGATCTTTTAGCGTTTCGCCTCCGGTTAATCTGTATTCTCCAGGGAATAAAACTTCTCCACCAATAAATGCTGTTTTTATATCATTATTCATCTTCTTAATATTGATATGATCCATTGCAGAGAGTATCTGTTCATTTTCTTGACTCGAATTCATTGAAATGTATGTATTACTTGCTTTCAATTCCTTACCACTTGGCTCAATAGTGCTCAATTCAACCTCATAGTAATAGCTCGAGTCTTTATATCCTCCAGCAGACTTTACAGCATCAGTAAGAGTCATTTTTTTAGTTAAGGGATATCTCCCAGGGAAATGAACATTCCCGTTTACCTCTATAATCTCTAAAGAATTTGTTTTATTTGTTTGCCTATCGACTATTCTTAAATATGGGTCCAGAAGTTGCTTTCTGCACTCACTGGTAAGAGTCACCTCGACTGATTCGTCTTTCTGATTCTTTTCATTATTCGCTTGATCTGTCTCGATAAGCGCTATTAATGAGTTAAAATCTTGGGGTGTCTTTAAGCCTTTAAGCTCATCTAAAGAGATGGTTTGTTCAATTTCAAATCCAGAATACTCGACAACACTGATAGCTAGTTCCTTTGGTAAAATGCAGTAATCATAAATTGAGTATTCATAATAACTTTCGGAATTGGAAGCATCCTGAGATAGACTTGTTTCTTCCGGTATGTCAGACAAACCGAAAGATGGTTCATTTTTGGAGATCTCTATACTCTCATCCGATAATGACCTTCTCAAATATGTCAATGATTGCCATTCATCCTTTAACCTTATTTCATTTCCTTGAAGCTCATATTCATCCTGGATGAGCTTGGTGGTGATCAGGCTCGGCGATAATAACCTTGGCAATAATAGTATTTCGTCTCTTTCATGAAGTTTTATATTTTCATCTGAAGATTTATCTTGGAAAACTTTTTCCAAATCTACTTGTAAAAAATCATAATCCTGTGACGTATCTTGTTGTCTTTTAATCAATAAATATTGAAGATCAGTCATCGACAATAGATCTTCTCTAGATAAAAAAATATCAGAAACCTTCATTTCCTCATACCAAGGATAAAAACCAGGATTCAGGGCATGACCGGTAACAAGAACAGATTGTCTCATTTTATCATTAACGGAAAAGACCCCAATATAGTCCCCATTCTTTAGTTGAAGATCTTCTGTGCTTAGATCGGTTCTAATTAGCTTATATGCATCTAAACTTTCATCTATCCTTTGTATTTCAATTTTATTTCTATTAGCGCTTGGTTTAAGCCTTCCTGCAAAAGAAATAACATCTCTTAAATTTTCA
Source organism: Gammaproteobacteria bacterium (assembly GCA_029244925.1). Taxonomy (GTDB): domain Bacteria; phylum Pseudomonadota; class Gammaproteobacteria; order Steroidobacterales; family UBA11654; genus CACPJA01. Next base: position 12,871 of record JAQWQE010000069.1, read on the forward strand.
CTATCTTTCAGTTCGTAAATTCCTGGCCTGGATACTTCTCCTCTTATAGCAACAGTCTTGCCTTTCGGTGGAATAAAAATAACATCTCCAGACTGTAGTCTGGTATCTGCTGAATTATCACCATTCAATAGAAGATCATAGAAATCGAAGTTATGGATTAATTCTCCATTTCTTTTCAACTGAATATCCCTTAAAGATCCGAACTGGCTTATGCCACCACTAGTCAAAATAGCATTTGTAAGTGAAGTGAGTCCTGAAACTGTATACATGCCAGGCTGAAAAACATCGCCAAGTACATAGATATTCATTGCTCTCAATATACCCAATGAAACATTGATTTCTGCACCAATAATCTTATTTTTTACTATGTTTTTGAGGTTGCTTTGCATTTGATCAAAAGTGAGGCCAGCAACAGAAATTTTTCCCAGGTTTGGGAATAAGATATCTCCCTCTCGAGTAACCTGAACCGTAAACTCATCATTCGCATTACCGAATAACAGTATTTTTAAATTGTCTCCAGGACCAATAATATAGTCTGGTGGAATTGGTGTATTTTTCAGTTGAGAAAAAGTTGATGGGCGAAATGCAAAAAAATCATAACCAAATACACTCAATGGTAAATCGTTAAATTTGGGTCTCTGTTTCTGAAGAAATGTATTACCGCTACTGTAACCAAATTTATTATTGGTTAATTCACTGTTCTGCTTTAAAACCGACTCATTTATTTCTTGATCAAAACCTTCCTCACTATCAGGCAGTCTAGGTATATCCCTCTTAACTTCTGAGAAATCCTCTACAAACTCTCCAAGCATGCCTATTTCATCTATTTGTGCATGAAGAGACATCATTCCCATTGAGAGAATGAAAGCGAGAGCAAAATTCTTAAATATTTTCATAATTAAAACTAAAGGCTGCTATTTTACTATCATTATGGACATTTTTACTAAAGAAATTTTTGTTCTAGATCCTTCTTTGCTCAGCAATCCAATATCTGAAAAATAAATTAACTATTGAGGTAACTGTCCATGAATGCTTTGAGATTTTGGCTATTAGATGATTCTAGTTCATTTTGCTCATCCAATGATCGAAGTACTTCATCCTTAATAATTTCATCAAATGAATTACTACCCTGGGATATTTTATTATCTAATGACTTCTTATGATCGTCGGCAATACCTACTCCTAGTTCTTCAAGGCTTCCATCAAAATTTAAGAATTCATTAATTAACTTTGCAGATGGAGTCAATTCTGGGTCATCCAACATAGCTTCAAAATGACTAATTGAAGAATCATCGTTCCCGATCTTCTGATTTATTTTATAAAGATCCTCAAAAATCTCCTTACTCCAATTTATCAGCTTCACTTCATTCTTAAAATTTTGGATAAGCAAATTATTTTTCCTGCCCATCCTTGAAACTAGTAAATCATTCTTTCTTATATTCTTGAGTATCGCCTGATCAATATAAGGGCTGGGAGAAAACAAACAATAAATTGTGAAGACTTTTAAGAAGTCCAATGTTTTTGATGAGATACCTGACCTTTCAAAAGGATTGATATCAATTGACCTTAGCTCTAGGTAGTCTATGCCTCCTTTTTTTAATTTAGATGTTAGTCTTGAGCTATCTTGTATCAAGCTTTTAGGTCTAGATACAGAATAGTACTCATCCTCAATTTGCAGAATATTCTGATTTATTTGCCTTAACTGTTTCCCATTTCTTCTATTATCTGACGAAAAATCCTTTGAGATGGTACTTGTTGCGCTCAATAATTGGCTTATATACGTATCAAGATCGTTAAGAGAAATAAATAACTCTGATCTCGATACATTATTATATCCCAAATTACTCATCCTCAAAGAAGTTGCATGTGGTAAGTAGTAACTGCCTTTCTTATGCAGAAAATCTTCTGATAAGTTAGCTTTAAAGTTACTTGAAACTATTGGAGAGGCCCCGAATAAATACAAAAGTAACCAGTTATTTCGAAAAATATTTCTAATTCCAGATAGGTACACCTCATCCCTAATCTTTTTTTCTGGAATACCCCTTTTTTTCTCTAGGTCTAAAAAGAATGATACTGGCAATGAAAAATTAAAGTGGACACCAGAGATTGCCTGCATTAGCTTTCCATATCTTAAAGCTAACCCTTCCCTATAAAGCATTTTAAACTCGGATAGATCAGATACTCCATAATGAGCAATTGATATTTCAGAATCAGAGTTTAGATATGGAGGCATACTAAAAGGCCAAAGCACCTCACTTCCAATATTTTTGTACACAAAGCAATGTAAAGCATCCAAAAATTCCATCGTTAAAGCTGATGAATCAAATGGCGGTGAAATGAATTCCAATTGAGATTCTGAAAAGTCAGTTGTTAGAAATTTATTACAGAGTGCAGAACCCAATTCAGAATAGTGATTTTTTTGGGAAATCTTCTCAGATAACATCCTTATACTTTCTTTTTCCACACCAATAAGAGCATTGTGAAAAGTTGGAGCATTCAGTTTATTCAAATAGTCTTCGATATCCAAATCCGAGATGATAATTTTGATCTATGACTGGCCAGTTTATAACAAATCATCTGAGAGAATAATCCAAATAAATTAGATGGGTCTCTCAATTTTTTTTGTTCCGAATCCAGAAAATATTTTTTTGACTGACCATGGCTTTCTTCTAATTTTTTCTACATCTTGCCCAATCCCAGATGATAATTGATGAATCGTTCCAATTGAAAGTTTTTGCCCCGAGTCCTTGGTTAGTGGACTCCAAGCATAACCAGTGTAGCCTCTCCTGCTTGAATTGACCCAAAAAAGATCCAATGGAAGCTCAAAATATACCCACTTACTGAAGCTTCCTTCGCCGGTACAGAATGCATCACAATCAGTTTGTGCAAATTTTGCGCCTACCCTTGCACCCGTGTCAAACCTTCTTGAAATTTCGAGATCATAACCAACATCTTGCCCTAAGAATTTCCCGTAACTTGCTATTAATCTAAGGTCTGCGAATGGGATATTGTAATAAAATGTCAGGAAACCGGTAGTTGTTTCATAATTTTGAAAACCAAATCTTTGGTTAAAGTCTCTTTGCTTTACCCGATAAATATCAAGTCCTATTGACCAATGTTGACTGTCAGGTGTGTAAAGGATCTCACCTCCAATTCCGCCATACATCCATTCGATATAGCCTGCCGCTAGTCTTGCCTTTACATTTGAATTAATGTTCGTCAGATAATCAAAAAATAGATATCTAAGTCCGCTCTCGCCCTCAGTGAGATAAAGCCTTCTGTCTTGACGAACGTGGTGTAATTGTCCGTCAGGAATATGGTATTTATATTCATCAAAGTTATTCTTAATCTTAAATCCATAACTTCCTTTTAGATATGAGCCATTTGATATGGCTAAATTCGCATTCAAAAGAGCCTCTAATTGCCAAAAATAAAATTTCTCTTGATGTTGAAGAGTTCCTGTCATATTCGGCTGAAGCCACCAAGTTAAATCTGGATAAAGTGATTCATTGTCAAACGCGAGTGCGCCTGGGGAAAGGTCGTTAAAAGAATTGATTGAAAAATCATTTTCATTAAGAGGTCTTATAGGGACAGTCTTCTGAATATCTCTAATTGGTATAGTAGTTCTCAAAGATTCAATTCCAGAATCAAAATTAACGATCGTGATTAATTCGATATTCTTCGGTGAATTATTTGCAACTATTCTTGAAGCAAGATCCATCGCATTAATCGGATTTGGATAGGCAGCCTGACTCATTTGTACAATGAGCTCTTCTTGATCAAAAATTATTTTATGTACAGTAAAACCGGATCTTGCCATTTGGTAAATGATCAATTCCCTCAAATATTTTTTCCACCCATCAGACAACTCCTTAAAAGGCTTCAAGGTTTGTTCTTTAAGGATCTCCGTCCCCATATTTATTTTTTTTCTTCCAAAGTCATTCAGGTTTGAATGAAGAGCAAAACTTGCAAATATGGTATTTCCTCTCACATAACCAAGAGAAAAGTTAAGATTATCTCTGTAGCCAATCTTAAAACCATAATTCAGTGAAAAATTGAGAGGTGAATCTAATGTAACATCACCCTTTTTTGAACAATCAAAGATGTTGTAACAAGCACCTACTGCATCCGAATATTTAGATGAATCATATTCGGCTTTAATAGTTAGCCCAGGGTATGATGAACTGAAATATTCAACACCACCAAAGAGTGCCGCTTTTTCTCCTGAAAATAACCTATCAATACCTAGAGCTCCGCCAAATATTCCTCCAGCACCAGCTTGCCCACCTCTAGTCTTGAAAGTCTCTGAAATAAAACCTAATGGGTTAGAAAAATGACCTCTTTCACCTAGAGATCCCCATCCCATACCTAAAGTCAGGTCAAAGCTCCCATATGACTTATTAGCTACAATATATTCTGATGAATATGCGCCGGTACCTCCAAAATCTGAGAGCCCTATAGCAATGGCCGGCAAATTATCATTTTCCTTTAAAAGCCTGATTTTGGCATCAATACCTTTATCTTTCCATGTTTGAGCCGAGCCTGGATTATAGGCTTTGTAAGATCCCTCTGTATATCTAACAACTGTCTCAAGCCAAGGAAATAATTGAATCCTACCATATAATCTATTAAACGGATCCTCAAAGCTCATGCCAAAAGCAAGCTCACCATCATCTTGCATCCTTGCAGACGGAGTTGTTACAAGACCTGTAATTCCATAAGAATTATATGAGTAATCACGAACTTGATCAGAATTTGTTTGGCCGTTTAAATTTAGTGTAAATGCAGATGAAGCTATTACTACTAACGTTACTAGTAACATTCTTGAGTTATTAATCCCAAGAAATTTTATCCTTTTGAGATATTTTTTAATCATGATTCAGCTCTTGATTATCTATGATATAAAAATTTTCCTTGAATTCAGACATATCCCGGTAGGAGTATATTTGAACATAAACTCCTGCACTTAAAGAAAGGCTGTTGAACCTCTTCTAATCTAATAACTAGAGGATGACCTCTAGTTAGTAGATGAGGTTGTAGTAGAAGTTGTAGTAGAAGTTGAAGTTCCTGTTGTAGAACTAGTAGCTGTACTTTCTGTAGTAGTACTAGTTGCTGTACTTTCTGTTGTACTACTTGTCGCTGTACTTTCAGTGGTTGCGCTTGTACCCGTGCTTTCAGTGGTTGCGCTTGTACCCGTGCTTTCAGTTGTACTACTTGTACCCGTGCTTTCGGTGGTTGCACTTGAAGCCGTCGTACTAACAGTAGGCGTAGGCGTTGGCGTAGGCGTTGGCGTTGGCGTAGGCGTAGGCGTTGGCGTAGGCGTAGGCGTTGGCGTAGGCGTTGGCGTTGGCGTTGGCGTAGGCGTAGGCGTAGGCGTTGGAGGTTCTACAGGTGGTTCACCTGGAGGAGTCACGAATTCAGATGAGCCGCCAGAAAATAATCCCAGAATTGCACCTGTTATTGCTACCCATACTCCGGCCCCTGCTCCAGCTGCTGCTCCAGCGGCTGCCGAACCTTCTCCTTCTTCGTCTTCTTGAGTTGCATTAGGATCATCAAATGCTTCAGGATCATCAAATGCTTCGGAACCTTCTTCGCCCTCTGAGGCAATTGACTTAAAACTCGTACCGGTAAGGACGAGTGTTAGCATTGAAAAATAAGTTCCAAGTTTCTTAAATAGTTCCATCTGCGATTGATCCCCTTTTTAGTTGTCTATATTTTAGAGCACTCACACGAGCATATTAAGCCCTAGTAAATGATTTTTCTATAATTCATATTGTTTGTAAACAACATTTTCACTTTTTTACATTAAGTTAGACGTTGTAGGTGATGTGGATTATATGTCATCTAATTTGAAATAGGCAGCGTTTAATTAGGTTATTTTTTTAACTATAAGCTAGCTAGTTGATCATTTAATAAATTTCACTTATAGCACTTGGTTCTTATTATTCG
>JAQWQE010000072.1 GCA_029244925.1 Gammaproteobacteria bacterium
TGAGGATACTTAAGAAAGGTATTAGGGCTGGTGATACAGCACCAATGGCAGTAGTTCAGTTATCAGATTATGATCTGGATGCTGAAGAAAATTCGATCGAATAAATCAAAAAAGAACTTTATATCAATTGTTGTTTATCTTCATTTTGCATAGATGAGATTAATCTAGCGACTCTTTTTGGCGACCCTGTATTTTTAGCTATTAAGAAATAAGCAATTGGCACTATAAATAATGTTAAAAAGACTGAAATAGTAACACCAAAGAAAATAACTGCTCCTAGGGTTTCTCTAGATACTTCTCCAGCTCCAGTTGCCATTAATAGTGGTATAGCACCCCCAGCTGTACAGAGACTAGTCATTATAACTGGTCTTAATCTGATTTTTGATGCAGATATTATTGATTCTCTAAATTCAATGCCTTGATCTCTTAATTGATTTGCAAATTCAACAATTAAGACACCATTTTTAGCTGCAAGCCCTATCAATAGGATTGCACCGATTTGACTATAGATGTTTAAAGATGAGCCAACAATAACCAAGCCCATAAGCCCTCCCATTAGAGCCAATGGAACTGTCAACATAATTACTATAGGGCTAAGCAGACTCTCAAATTGAGCAGCCAAAACAAGGAAGATAAGAATAAAAGCAAGACCCAGTGTCCAGAGGATAGAATTTTCAGATTCTATATACCTTCTAGTTTCTCCATCATAACTTAACCTAATATCTTCGGGTAAAATCTCACTAGAGATCCCTTGCATATACTCTATGGCTTCTCCCAGCGAATACCCTTCAGAAATTGAACCTGAAATAGTAATTGATCTCATTCTATCTAATCTTTTCAGGTCAGGTGGACCAGCTGTTTCTTCAAGCTTTACAATATTAGCAAGAGGAACCAGTGAGTCTGAAGTTTTGGACCTGACATAAATATTTTCTAGATCTGATGGAGAATTTCTATCTTCAGGTGAATTTTGAAGTATAACTTTATATTCTTCACCTCTTTCTATATACCTGGTAACGGTCTTGGAGCCTAGCATTATTTCTAATGTACTACCTACATCTTCAATGGATATACCTAAATCAGCTGCTCTATCTTTATCAAGTGAGATATTAATAGTTGGTTTTCTTTCATAATAATTACCAGAAAGGCCAATAATGTTTCTATTCTCTCTTGCCTTATTGATAAGAATATCTTGCCATTTAGCTATCTCTCTATAGTCAGTACCACCCAGTACAATTTGAAGAGGCCTTGAGAATCCCCCAAAGCTATTAAGGCTTGGGGGTACAAAAACTCTTGTTTCTATTCCAGGAATAGAGGCTGTTTTAATTCTTAATCTATTTGCAATATCAATAGATGAGTCATTTCTTTCGCTCCAATTATTTAGGGGTAGGAATATAAATGCCTGATTAACTTGATCACCAACACCCCAGCCACCTGCTCTTGCTAGTATTCTTTTTGCATTTCCATTATCAAGTTCCAATTTAGCTATAGACTCAACATACCTAACCTGTTCATTCATATATTCAGAACTACTGCCTTCGGGTCCAGCTATTCTTACAACAACTATGCCTCTGTCTTCTGTAGGAGCATATTCTTGAGGTAAGGTATTAAATATAAGATATGAAATTAACAAAGCTAATGGAATGATACTGATTATTATTAATGGTTTCTTGATAGCTCTTCTAAGTATTTTTTCATAAAAAATAGTAACTATATTTTCAAAAAATAGGATAAACCTATAGGACCATTTTTTAAGAAAGAAATACATATCAAAGTGCCCAGTTTCACATCGATCACCCAGCTCTATTTTATCTTTAATCATAATAGACATCATCATTGGTGCAAGGGTTAGAGCAATAAAGCTTGATAAAATAATTGTTGTTACAAGAGAAATACCAAATTCATTAAATATTTTTCCAACTTCCCCAGGGATAAAAGAAATGGGTAAAATAGTGACCACTAATACAATGGTTGTAGCAACAACTGCAAAACCTATTTCTTTGCTCCCATTTATGGCTGCAATTAAAGGTTTTTCTCCTAATTCCATTCTCCGAATAATATTTTCTAAAACCACTATTGAATCATCAACTACTAAGCCAATTGCTAAAACCAAGCCTAGAAGAGTTAATGTATTTAACGAAAAACCAAGTACTGACATAACAAAGAAAGAGGCAATGATCGCAATTGGTATAGTAAGTGCAGGTATGAGCGTTGCTCTTCCAGATCCAACAAAGAAAAAAATAACAAACAACACTATGCAAACTGATATCATCAAAGCAGATGTTACCTCATCAATTGATTCACTAATAAATTCAGAGTAATCAATATTTACAGACATACTCATGTCATCTGGGAGTGAGGGGACAATCTCATTCATTCTATCTCTTGAAGCTTCTGCGACAGCCAAGATATTAGCTTGGCTCTGAGGAATGATTCCTAATGTAATACCAGGTATTAAATCAGTTCTTGCAAATAGTCTATCATCCTCAGCCATTAACCTTACGTCAGCCACGTCTTGAAGCCTTATTATATTGCCATAACTGCCGGACTGAATGACAATGGAGCCAAATTGTTCTGGAGTATTTAGATTCGTGCTTGTTCTGAGGCTGAACAGTCTAGTTTCTGATTCAAGGCTTCCAGCTGGTAATTCAACATTATCTCGTTTTAGAGCTTTCTCAATATCTTGAACTGTTAATCGTCTAGCTGCTAATTCTTCTCTATCAATCCAGATTCTCATTGCTGGGGTTCTTTTTCCACTGATATTAATAACACTAACACCATCAATTGTTGCAAAACGATCAACTAAATTTCTCTCAGCATAATCCGTTAACTCAATTAAATCACGTTCTTCGCTCGATACACTGATGTATAAAATAGTGTCAGCATTTGAGTTTGACTTGAGGACTCTAGGCGGCTCTGCTTCTTTAGGCAACCTGGATGTTGTTTTTTGAACTTTATCTCTAACATCATTTGCTGCATCATCAGGATTCCGATTGGAGCTGAATTCAATTCTGATAGAAGATCCTCCATCGCGACTTGTGGAATTAATTTTTTGGATGCCAGATATGCCCGCCAATTCATCTTCTAGGATTTTAGTAATTTTTCTTTCTACAATTTGGGCTGAGGCTCCTCTATAGGTTGTTGAAACTGAAATTTGTGAAGGATCAACATCTGGATATTCTCTAGTCGGGAGATTATTAATAGCTAGCAAGCCTAGAATTACTAATATGGAATTGATTACTCCTGCACTAACAGGTCTTTTTACAGAAAATTCAGAAATCCACATTATTTTTTACCTTTAATTCTTTGACAGTAGTAATCTTCACTGGCTGACCATTTCTTAGTTTCTGTATACCTTCCGTTACAATTACATCTCCTTCTTTTAAGCCATCTAGTATTTCAACTGAACCTGGTATTCTGCCTCCAAGCTTGACTTGTATTTCTTTGGCTTTATTAGCTTCTATTACGAATACATATTGAATTCCTAATCTGGGAGCTATTGATTCTTCAGGTATAAGTATTGAATTCTTTTTCTCTCTATCCAGACTAACTGTTAAAAACATACCTGGTTTTAGCAATTCTTCAGAATTATTTATTTCAGCAACAATAAAAATATTTCTTGTTGTAGCATCCACTCTTGAGTTAATGGTTTTTATTTTGCCATCAAATATTTTTGATTCGTAAATAGAGCTTTTAATAGCAACAGTTTGCCCAACTTCAATGGTAGATAGCAAACTCTCAGGTACAGCAAAAATCGCTCTTATTATTGATGTATCATCGAGAGTTGTAATTTGAGTGGTAGATTGCACTAAACTCCCTATACTTATGGCCCTTAAGCCTAATCTCCCCTTAAAAGGTGCTTTAATATAGGTATCATCAAGTTTTGCTTGTGTTACAGCTAATTGAGCTTCTGCAACTTTTACTTCAGATGCTCTTTCTTCAAGTTCTGATTCAGTAATTGCTTGACTTTTACTGAGACTCTCTAGTCTTTTATACTGACTTCTTAATTCACTTAGTGATTCATTACGTATTTCCAGTTCAGCAGTTAATTCTCTATTATCTAGGGTTACTATAAGAGTATCTTTCTCTACTAATTCTCCTTCTTCAAATAATATTTCTTTAATGATGTTTGTAGATCTTGCTGCAATGTCTATGGATTCATTTGCTCTCGCAGTTCCTAAAGCCGTAAAGGTATCTTTATAATCAGATATTTCCACCGTTGCTGTTACAACATCTGTTGGAGCAGAGCTTCTTCCCCCATAACTTGGGCGTCCACCTTTAGAGGCTCCTTCTTCATCTCCTCCACAACCACTAATTATAAGAGGAAGTAGTAATATAAGTGGTGTTAATTTATTTAGATATATATTCATAGTTTTATTAGTATACTTCTACGATTCGAAAAGAAGTCATATAAAGATTCAATCAGTATCTCAAAAGTACTATTACTAATCTCAATTAACCTAATCATCGGTTACAAAAAGTTATATCTTCTAAATAAGATTTTAATCTGCATTATAATACTGTTTAAATTTCTTAAAAAAATCTTTATGTGTATTATAAAGTCTAATAACGGATAGTTTTAATGATTAAGAAGCGAGTTCTCACAGGCATAACCACAACAGGATCACCTCATCTGGGTAATTATGCAGGCGCAATAAAACAAGCAGTTGATTTGAGCCAATTAAAAAATCAAGACTCTTTCTATTTTTTAGCCGATTATCATGCTTTGGTTAAAAATAAAGATCCTAAGCAAATCGAAAACTCTTGTTTAGAGATTGCAGCGACTTGGCTTGCATTGGGGCTGAACCCAGAAAGAACTTTCTTCTATAGACAGTCTGACATACCTGAGATACTGGAGCTGAATTGGATATTAAGCTCTGTGACAGCAAAAGGACTAATG
>JAQWQE010000007.1 GCA_029244925.1 Gammaproteobacteria bacterium
GAGACATTTATTCTTTCTCGACAGATGATCTTAAAAGAAGCGTTTAAAGTAGCCATCGGGATGTCTCTTATTTCAATGATCTCTATGGAAGTTGCCATGAATATCGTTGATGTCTTACTAACGGGTGGTGCAATGCTTACCTGGCGGGTGATTCCAATAATGCTATTGGCAGGCTTTATTACACCTTTACCTTATAACTACTATCGGTTGAAAAAATATGGGAAAGCTTGTCATTGATTATATTTTTGACTTATCTTTCCAACTTCTAGCCCAATAAATAAAGGGTGTATCGAAGGCTGCTATTGCTACTTTAAAAAGCATTTTTGCTAAGCCCAATTGAATTGCTGTATTGAGATCAACAATACCCCACCAAACAACTAAGGAGTAGATTGAAGTATCAATAGTTTGCGAAGCCATTGTTGACAAATTATTTCTTAACCATAAGTGTTTTCCATCCGTCCATCCTTTAATTTTATGAAAACACCAGACATCAAAACGTTGGCTGATGAGATAAGCCAAGAGTGAACCAAAAATAAACCGAGGTGTAAAATCTAAAATTCTGACAAAGGAGTCATGAACTTCCGTTGAGAAAGTTTGATTACCTTGAGTAGATGGCAGGAATAAAAGTGAAATGCTTAGCATAATTAAAACAATGATGCTTATACTAAAACCCATCATTACAGCATTATCAGCTGCTTTTTTACCAAATTTCTCGCTCAATAAATCTGTTGCAAAGAAAATACTAGAATAAAAAATAACCCCTAAACTGGTTTGCATGCCTAGAATCACTGTCAACTTTGGACCTTGTAAATTTGCTAATAGTATTGACAATACAATGCAAGACAATAGGCCTTTCTGACCAAAGAACCTATACATTAGTATGGTAAAACCAAGATCAAGAATTAGTGTAATTCCATAGAGTAGATCTTGATGGTTGATGAAATAAAGTTGTATATAATCTGGAAACATAATTTTTTAAGACTAATAACTTAATGTAAATTAATCTGGTTTTTGACTTTATACAAACATCTAATAAAATGAAGATCAATTAAAGATAGAATATTTTGATACAAAAACATAGTTAACTAAATGATTACTATTGGATATATGTTTATAGCATTTCTAGCCGCAGCATGCTTAGTTTATGTTGCAAATGCTTACTTAAAACAACCCAATAGCATACTTCTTTTAATACTTTGCCCAACCTCATTACTTTGGTTTGATTCCTTTGTGATTGCAATGGGACAATTTGTGGGTGAAGGAAACCTCCTTTTAGGTGCAACATATATTCGCTACTCAGCACATTGGTTGATGTTGCCACTTCTTTTTATAGCATCAGGAATGATATTGAGGGGTGCTAATTTTAAATTTGCATCAAATAAATACATTATGGGATTATTTTATTTTCTGACGGTGTTTTTCATCATTGAAGACTTTAGGCATATTTTTATTGTAGATTTTTATCCCGCTTGTTATGGCGATACTCTCAGATATGTGACAAAGGTTCCAATCGGGCAAGCATGCACTCCAGGAATGGAAGGCATGGGTATAGGTGTATCTCCAGCAGCTGCCATACTCTTGACACTAATACTTCTGGTATCGGGAATAGCAATATGGATAAAATATAAATGGCCTTGGCTTGCTGTAGGTTGTTTAATTATGTTTTTTGCAGCTCAGCCGACGGCAATTGGTCCCATACTTAGTAATGCCGGTGAGCCAATATTTACTTTTGTAGTTTCACTTGCAGCTATCAAATTTGGAAATAAGACTGAAGAACAAATAGCCTCTAATTCTTGAATAAATAATTTCAGATATTGATCGATTCACCGATATTAAGTGGCACTACCTCTATCTTTTGATCTTTATTAATTACCTCTAAACCTTCTGGAATAATTGCCCAAGAATTTGCTACCTGAAACGGTTTCAATTTGAAGGATTCTTGCCCTTCTAAAATTATGACCTCTAACATACCTTGATCATTCACTGTTGTTTTTGCTTTAGCAAAAAAACAGAATTTTTCCGATTTTTGAAATTCTAATTGATTTATAGCAATCAAAGATTTTTCTTTTGTTTGTCCTTGCATTAATCGTATTGCACTATTGACGAAGAAACGAAAACCAACGGCTACAGAAACTGGATTGCCAGGCAGTCCAAAAACTATTTTCCCATCTGGAAATCTTGCCATCAATATTGGCTTTCCAGGCCTAATTCTTACTTTATGGAATAGTATTTCTGCACCCATATCAATTAATACAGAAGGTACAAAATCAGCTTTACCCGCAGACACTCCGCCACTGGTAGCAATAATGTCTGCTCCAGCATCCATGCATTTTTTAATTTGCATTTTTATTTCAGAGGGATCATCTTTTGCATGCAACTGATTGGTGCATTCAAGCCCCAATCTTCTCACGCAAGCTTCAATATAAGGCCCATTGGTGTTTGGTATACTGGATTCACTATTTCCATCCAACTCACTCCCAGTTGCGACGATACCTATCTTTGGAGATTGAAAAACTTTTACCTTATTAATTTTGTTCATTAATAGAGACATTAAGTTATAAGGATTGATTGACTTACCTTTTTCTAGAATAATATCGCCAGGTAAAAAGTCCTCGCCCGCTAGCCGAACATTCCTCCCTTTTTTTATTGGTTCTTTTAAAAGTAAGTAACTTTTATTATTTTCTTTAATAATTTCAACTTGTTCTATAGGAATAACCGCATCAAAATTTTTGGGCATTAATGCTCCCGTCATAATTTCAAAACAAACACCATTCTCATTTGATGTAATGACTTTATCTCCAGCATAAATGGTATTTTTAATCTCTAAGCGTTGTGGATTCTTTTTTGTTATTTCTTTTGTTTCTTTGGATTTAATAGCAAACCCATCCATTGCAGAATTTGAGAAAGGAGGGACAAGCGATGTCGATACTACAGTTTCTGAATTAATACCAAAAGCTTGATGGACAGCAATATCTTTTATCTCTAGCGAAGTAAGAGATTTTTCTATAATATTTAATGCTTCTTTATAAGTGATCATGATTCATTTATATCTTATGTGGAATCTAAGCTTATTGTGCATTGTTTTAGTGGGGGATGGAAAATTTTTTAAATTTAAATCATAAGGCAGTTTTACGATAGAATAATTAACAATAGGTAAGCACAATGACTAAGATTAATAGAAGACATTTCTTGCAAGGTTCAGCTGCGGCTGGGGTTGGACTTGGATTTCAATATGGATCCATTGATACAGCATTTTCAAATCAAGCCTATCGTGGTTTTGAGGATCTCTATAGAAAAAAATGGACTTGGGATAGAGTTGTTAGAGGGACACATGGAACCAACTGTGCTGGAACTTGTGCTTTTAATGTATACATAAAGAATGGTGTTGTTTGGCGTGAAGAACAACAAGGGCAGTATGAGCAATTGGGAGATGTTCCTGATTTTGGACCCAGAGGTTGTCAAAAAGGAATGCGCCACCATAAATATATGTATGGTAAACAACGCATACTCTATCCATTAAAAAGAGTTGGTGAAAGGGGTGAAGGAAAATGGGAAAGAATCAGTTGGGGGCAAGCCACCACAGAGATTGCAGATAAGTTTCTGGATTATGCAATAGAGTATAGTCCTGAATGTATTTCTTATGGAAGTGGCACTCAGATGTCCGTGAAAATGGCTTCTTTTTCTTCTCTTTTAAGATTTGGAAACATTACAGGAATAACTGTGCCTGAGTTTTTTTCAGGCGTTGGCGATCTCCCAACCGGTTCATACATGACCTTGGGACAAGTCTACACAGGCGATACATTTGCCTCAGTGTATAAAGCAAAATGCGTTCTAGTCTGGATGAGTAATCCTGCTGTGACAAGAATACCCGATGCTCATTTCTTTTGGGAGGCTCGTTATAATGGAACCCAGGTCATTTCAATTTCTCCTGAATTTACTCCTACTGCAATGCATTCAAGTTTGTGGCTTAACCCAAAACCAGGGACTGATGCAGCCCTAGCTATGTCAATGGTTGGTGTCATGATTGATGAGAAACTCTATCAATCGGATTACATAAAAGAGCAAACCGATCTGCCTCTTCTAGTTAGAACTGATACGAAGGAATTCTTAAGAAGAGAGGATCTATCACTCTATGGCTTGCTGGCTGTGGATGACAATGTGTATTACATGTGGGATGAGGAAACTGATGCTATCGTACAGGCACCAGGAACAGGCAGAGCAGACAAGCCAATGGGCAGAGATAGACGAAAGCATGGAACTCTAGAATTAGGAAATATAAAGCCAAACTTAGAGGGAAGATGGAAGATTGAGACATTGGATGGTGAAGTTGAGATTACAACTGTTTTTGAGCTATTAAAAGAGGAATGCAAGCAATATACACCTGAAAAAACATCTGAGATCACTGGCGTTAATCCCGGTGTAATCAAAAAAACAGCTAGAGTTTTTGCGGATGCTCAACCGGGAATGATTTATGCAGGTTATGCTTCATGTAAATGGCTTCATGGTGATCTTTTGCAAAGAGCAATGCTTTTGATGTTAGCTCTGACTGGAAGTACGGGTAAAGAGGGTGGTGGCCTTCAAATTGCTAATGCACCAGTTACTAGAGGATTAAATCAATTTGGCTTTTCTGATATCGGTCCTGCATTTCGACTGATTTCTGCTACCACATGGGATTATGATCATGGGGACATGAAGCAAATGAATGAGAAAGTTTATGGCAAAGAACTTGCTGATACATATGATCAGTATTATAAAAAAAGTGTCAGTGAGGATTGGTTTCCAGATTACAGCCAAAATGGCTGGAAAATGGGTATTTTTGCTGGCAATAATGGTGCCAACTGGCGAGCTACTGGCAGTCATTGGAAAAAAAGTGCTTTGGAATCACTTGAAGTTATAGTTTCAATGGCACCCGATATGGGCATTACAGCTCTTACTTCGGATTATGTTCTTCCAATAGCTCATCACTATGAGAGAAATGATTTAATGCTTCAATCAAGAGTGCCATACCTGCAGGTTCTTAATGAGGCGGTGACCCCACTTGGTGAATCTGTTGATGACTGGGAAGCAAATAGAAGGTTGGCAGAAGCCATTAGTAAAAGAGCTAAAGAGAGAGGTATTAAGCCTATCAGAGACGTGGTTGACGGGAGAACTATTAGGAGAGATTACACCAAAACACTAGAGCTCTACACTATGGGTGGAAGACTTAAAAATTCAATTGATGTTGCTCAGTTTATTATTAACACAAGCCATGGGTTACCTAAGATTTCATTTGCAGAGTTATCAGAAAAAGGCATTGTCAGGGTAAACGGTTCGGATAACACCATGTGGGATAATGAGGACTCGCCTTATCATACTGAAATAGTTAAAAGCGTTAGAGAGAAACATCCGTATGAGACTTTTACAGGGAGACAACAATTCTATATTGATCACGAATGGTTTATAGAGTTTGAAGAAACCTTGCCAACCTATAAAGAGCCACTCTCAATAAAAGATTTTCCTATGAGAATGATGATGGGACATGCTCGTCATGGTATTCATAGTATGTGGAGGGATGATTCTTTACTGCTAAGTCTTCAAAGAGGTGAACCCGATATCTATATTAATCCCGATGACGCAACAGAAAGAGACGTTCTTGATGGAGACATGGTAAGAATATTTAATATCGCTGGAGAGTTTTTTGCTATGGCCCATGTCAGTTCATCTATCCAACCTGGAATGCTTTTTATGTACCATGGATGGGACCCTAAATTATTTAAAAATGGTAAAAACTTTGGTGAAGTTATTCCAACAGGGGGATTAATTAAACCCACTTCAATGGCAGGAGATTATGGACATTTAGGCTATCAACCACTAGCTTTTGCACCGAATCAAACCTATAAAGACTTTACTTGTGATTTTGAGAAGTCAGCATGAACAACTTATCAACTGCAATCAATTATGAAAGAGAATGCAATCAATCTTTAAGGAAATCAGAAAAAACAGCTGAATCTAGAAGCAATCTATACACATATTTTTCTCTTTTACTAGGATCACCCCACGAGATAGCACTCGAATCCAAAATAACATTCGATAATTCCTTGATAAAAGGGTTGCCATATTCCTTTCAGATTGGGGATTTAATTGAGGAATATAGCGGGATTGAAATAGTGGATTTGAAGCGTCAGTATAGCGCTTTATTCGAAGTCGGTGATGAAGGACCACCGGCACCAATAAGAGAAGATCTATTTTTGTTACAACCGGCAAAGTTGAGAGAGGATTTAGTGCGTTTCTATGATTATTTTGGATACACCTTAAACGATGAATTTCAATGGCAAATGGACCACCTTTCGATCGAACTTGAATTCATGCATTTTTTAAGTTTTCAAGAGCTAGAATCTAATGATAATAAATTATCATTCCAATTAGGTCAGTTGGATTTTTCAAAGAAGCATTTGCTAAATTGGGTGCCTGATTTATCTGCTACAATCAATCGTCTAGGCAATGGTGATATCTATTCAAAAATTGTTGTAGAATTAAATAACTTTCTTTTAATCGATAATAATTGGCAAAAAGAAACAATCAATAATATTCATAAAACTGGGGGTTAAGTATGGGTCAAGTTGCAATGGTCATTGATTTAAATAAGTGTATTGGTTGTCAAACCTGTACTACGGCATGCAAATCTTTATGGACCGATGAACCTGGTCAAGAATACATGCTTTGGAATAATGTTGAAACCAAGCCTGGACCTGGATATCCTCGTTATTGGGAAGAAGGTGGTGGAGGTTTTGATGAGCAAGGCGATCTTAAGCAAGATGGCTTAATGCCTAAGAAAGAAGATCATGGTGGTGAAGTTCCTTTGAATCATGATGAAGTCTACTTCAAAGGTCTTGAGGTAAGATTACAACAAGAAGAACCCATGGCTAAAGGCAAGGGTGCAAATTGGGATGAAGATACAAGTTCAGGTGATTACCCCAATAATTATCATTTCTATTTACCAAGAATGTGTAACCATTGCACAAAACCAGCATGCTTAGAGGCATGCCCTGTTAGGGCAATATACAAAAGAGAAGAAGATGGTGTTGTGCTTATTGATCAGGATAAATGCCAAGGGATTAGAGAATGCAATAAAGCCTGTCCTTACGATAAAATATATTTTAATTATGTCACTGGAAAATCTCAGAAATGCATTTTTTGTTTTCCTCGATTGGAAGAAGGGGTGGCACCAGCATGTGCAAGACAATGCCCAGGCAGATTAAGATTTGTTGGTTACCTTGAAGATGAAGATGGTCCTATTAATGAACTAGTTTATCAATGGAAGGTTGCTTTACCTTTGCACCCAGAATACGGAACCGATCCTAATGTTTTTTATGTTCCTCCAATGTTGCCTCCAACATTTGATGAAAAAGGAGGGTTTGCTGATGAGCCTAGAGTTCCAACGGAATATCTCAGAAGTCTTTTTGGTGAGAATGTCGATGAAGCATTAATTACGATGCAATATGAGATGGAGAAAAAGCAAGAAGGAAAAGAATCTAGATTAATGGATATTCTTATAGCAAAAGAATGGAAATCATTATTCAAAATTCCGGATGTTAAGATTTATTAATCAATGAATATTTCTTAAGGAAACTTCCTATGGAGCTTTCAAAAGGTAGAATTTTTTTAATCATGACGTCATTAGTCTTATCTTCAGTAATGGCAAGTCTGGATTCAAGCTTTACTCCAATCGCCATACCAGACATGATTGATAAGCTTGATTCAAGCACCAGTGAAGTTGTTTGGGTTGCCCTTGGTTATTTAATTGCTGCCAGTGGACCAATGTTATTGGCAGCTAAAATGGCTGATGGAATTGGCCATGCAAGATTTTTTCAGATCGGTACATTGATTTATAGCCTTGCAATGATTGCTTGTAGCTGGGCTCCTGATGCCAATACTCTAATTTCAATACGTTTTATACAAGGCTTTGGTATGGCTTTATTCTTGCCTAGTACATTTGCAATTGCTACAGCAATGTATGGACCAGAAAAAAGAGGAAGTGCCCTTGGAATTCTTCAAGCAGCTAATGCTGTTGGGTTTGTCATGGGGCCTGTTTTTGCTGGATGGTTAATTGATGCTTATGATTGGTCAGCAATATTTTGGTCACGCATTCCATTTGCAATTTTGGCTATTTTATTGGCTTTTTTTGCTCTTGGCTTTAAACATCCTTTTCAATTCTCCGAACGCAAAAAGACTTATGACTACCTCGGTGCAGTTTATTTAACCGCAGCACTATTTGGAATACTTTATGGATGCAATAAGTTGCCAGTAGAGGACAATCATTTAGACCCTTCAACTTGGATTATTTTTGCTCTTGGCTTTGCTTTTTTTGTTTTTTTTATCAAGCAAGAAAAAAAGCATAGTGATCCATTAATCGATCTCAAACTGTTTTCTGATAGCAATGAGTTCTCTAAGGCTTCAATAGCTTTTGCTTCCGTGTTTGCTAGTTTTCCTGTCTATCTTTTTATACTGCCAATTATTATGATCAGTGGGCTAGAGATGAAAGCTTGGGATGCAGGTCTAGCATTAGGTTTGGCTGCTCTTGCAACGTTGCTAATTAGTCCAATTGCTGGCAATCAGTCTGATAAAATTGGACCTGAAAAATTATGCATGATGGGCGCTTTAATTACCGCGATTGGTTATCTTTTCCTTTTCCTAGTTTCAGCTGATTCAACTGTGCTTTCTATATTGCCTGCAATGGCATTGATTGGTGCTGGAACGGGTTTATTTTTCTCACCTAATAATAATCTGATGTTATCCAGTGCACCTCCAGAAAGAGCAGGTATGGTATCTGGACTCTTCGGTGTTCTGAGACAATCAGGTTATGCACTAGGCTTTGCAATTACAGCCAGTCTTTTTACTGCTATTCAAAATTATTTTGACTTGCAATGGGCCTATTCATCAATTGAGCCAATGTCTCAGACCTCAGCACTAAGCATTACTGATATCTATCATCAAGGCAGTCAATGGTCTCCTGAGATGCTTGTCTTCATTTTGCATATTGGGGTATTATTGTGCACCAGCATTCTTATCATCACATTTGTTAATTCACTACCAAAAATACAACTCAATATTACCAAGCACTCTATTGTAGTAGCCTCTTCATTGCTTATTGCTTTTCTATCGATTGCTGGATTTAGCTTAACTGCTCCTGGTTATCTTAAGAAAAATGTATTATCAAAAAATCTAACGATTAAGGATAAAAACCCAATCAGTCCTTTTGGTATGCCTTCAAGATCGTTTGAGATTATCACGACTGCCACTGCTGCAAAGCTTGATAGCGATATCAGCAATGATAATTATGACAATCGATGTGTTTTTTGTCATGGCTCTAATTTAGAGGGTATACCTGGTTTAGGGGTATCTATCAAAGATTCTCTTTTTCTAAAAAAGATGGACGTTGATGAAATTGTTATCTTTCTTAAAGAAGGAAGGATGCCTAATTCCAGTGATACCTTATCAGGTGGGGTTATGCCTGGTTTTGCATGGATGCCAGAAGAAGAAATTAGAGACATTGCAGCTTTTATAAAATCAGCAAATAATAATTCTCAATGAATACTGTTTCTGTTGGAGAAGTTCCAAGCTCATTATCAGCTTGGTATGCTGTAATTATATTATTATTAGCCTATGTTTTATCGTTCGTGGATAGAATTATTATGAGCCTTCTCGTAATTCCTATACAACAGGATTTAGGAATATCTGATACTCAAATGGGTCTTCTTATGGGCCTTGCATTTGCAATATTTTATACTTTGGTTGGAGTGCCAATAGCCAGATTATCTGATGCAAAGAGTAGAAAGATTATCGTCTCTGTAGGGATTTTTCTATGGAGTATCATGACAGCAATTTGTGGTCTTGCTAGAAGCTTTATAGAACTATTTTTAGCTAGAGTGGGTGTTGGCATAGGTGAAGCGACACTCTCCCCAGCCGCGTATTCTATGATTGCTGATTATTTTCCTGAAGATAAGTTAGGCAAAGCAATTGCTGTTTATCAATCCGGAGCACTCTTTGGTAGTGGCATTGCTTTTATTATTGGAGGAGCGATTGTTGGTTTGATCGTTAATTCCAATGCCACCTCATTACTTTTTTTAGGCGAGCTACAACCTTGGCAATTGGCATTCATCATAGTGGGACTACCTGGTGTTTTGATGGCCCTTATAATGCTAACTGTGAAAGAACCAAAAAGAACAGGGGTTAAAGAGGATTTAGGGGAAACGGTTTCTATAAAAGATGCAATAGAGTATATGGTCAAAAACTGGAAAGTTTATATTTCTGTTTTTTTAGGATTTAGCATGCTTGCAATTCCTATTACCACTATCTTTACTTGGTATCCAACTTACCTTCAAAGAATACATGACCTTTCAATAGGTGAGAGTGGAAAAATTCTAGGATTGATC
The DNA here is from genome assembly GCA_029244925.1 of Gammaproteobacteria bacterium. Taxonomy (GTDB): domain Bacteria; phylum Pseudomonadota; class Gammaproteobacteria; order Steroidobacterales; family UBA11654; genus CACPJA01. The sequence goes on from JAQWQE010000007.1 coordinate 10,413, forward strand.
CTATTTTTTCTTTCCAGTTCAGGAGTTTTTTTTGGTGGATGGTTAATTGATTTTCTGAAAAGAAGAAATTACAAAGACAGTTTTTTTAGAGTGGGTTTGATTGCAGCAATTCTACCTGTACCCTTTACTCTTTTTGTTTCATCGATATCAGATTTAGATGCGACAATAATGCTGTTGTGCCCATTTATTTTCCTAGTGAGTATGCCTCTTGCCATTGGACCAATTGTCTTGCAAATTATTTCGCCTAATCAATTAAGAGCTCAAACGGGTGCAATTTATATGCTCTTTATGAATTTATTGACAGCGGCTATTGCTACGACAGGCATTGGATTTATTACTGATTATATTTTTGAGAACCCTTTAGAAGTGGGGCAATCTATTATGATTGTCAATGTGATTTCTGCCCCTTTAGCTTTCATGGCTTTATCTTTTGGGTTATTTCATTTCAACAAAACATTAACAAAAGGGTAAATATCTACTATTATTAATAGTTCACCCTTAAAGAAATTTAGTAGGCTTTATTACAACGAAAAAGGAGATTTTTAATATGTCAGATGAATCAACACAAGATAATTATGCGGGCGTTTGGGACACGGGTCTAGGTTTTGGGAAGAAGTCTGCACTTATTGTTATAGATCTATTACAAGGTTATACCACTGAAGGTTCTGCGTTGTATGCTCCAGGAGTTATTGATTGTGTAGCACAGATGCCAGACATATTAGCTTTAGCAAGATCCAAAGGGGTTCCTGTCATACATACAAGAGTTTTATATACTCCACCAAATTACCCAGAAGGCGGTATCTGGATCAAAAAAGCGCCTGTGCTCAAAGACCTTGTTTTAGGTAATCCTTATGCAGAGTTCTGTGAAGGCATGGAACCAGCCGAAGGAGAGCTGGTGATTGTAAAACAATATGCAAGTGCATTCTTTGGCACTTCATTGGTTGCAACACTAAATGGTTTGGATGTCGATACACTCATTATTACTGGCTGCACTACTTCGGGTTGCATTAGAGCCACAGCTGTTGACTGCGTTCAACATGGTTTTCGTCCCATTTGTGTAAGAGAGTGTATTGGAGATAGGGCGGAAGGGCCGCATGAAGCTAATTTATTTGATATCAATGCCAAGTATGGAGATGTGATTGGTAAAGATATAGCAATGGATTATCTCAATAATTTATAAACAGTTTTTAATTAATTAAGTAAGAGGAATTTAGAATGAGTGATTTAACACAAAGTAGACATTATGATTACATTCCGATCATTGATCGTGAGCCTTTCAAGTTACCAGATGGTGCAAGAGTTGCAGTAATGCCTTATCTTAATATTGAGCATTTTCCAGCAGCAATAGCTGGAACATCTTTAATACCTGGCCCAGCTGGATTTTCTCCTGATCCATTGAATTATGGCTGGAGAGACTATGGTAATAGAGTGGGTTTATGGAGAATGAAAGAGCTAATGGATAAACTTGGAATGAGAGCAACGGTTTGTTTGAATTCAGAAATTATTAGAGAGTACCCTAGGATAGTTGAAGAAGCATTAGCCAGTAATTGGGCTTTTATTGGTCATGGTATCAATAATGCACCAGCAAACTTTATTGGGAATGCTCCTGATGGACAAGGGGGTCATACTCCCTTGAGTGAAGAGAGGGAACGCGAAATCATTAGCACCGTTTGTAACACAATGGAAGAAGCAATTGGTAGGAAAACAAAAGGTTGGCTTAGTCCTTTTCTTACTCACACTGACAACACACCCAGAATCCTTGAGGAGAATGGAGTTGAGTATTTATGCGATTACACAGCTGATGATCATCCTTTCAAATTTAACACACCAAATAATAATCTTATTGCTGTCCCTTATACGGTTGAATTAAATGATATACCAGCTTTCCTTGGTCACTCAGGAGTGGGTGTTTCTTCAGAAGCTTTTGGCGATATGATCGTTGATCAATTTGATGTTCTTTATGAGGAAGGCGCTACCAATGCTAGATGTATGCCAATATGCTTGCATACCTTTCATGTTGGACAGCCCAATAAATTCAAGCATCTAAAAAGAGCCTTTGAATATATTGCTAGCCATAATGATGTTTTGCTTACCACTGGTGATGACATTAATGATTGGTATAGAGCTCAATATATGTAAAAAAGCTCATATTTTGTGAGTTTATGTAAAACAATCATGGGTAACTTAAAGGTTGCCCATGAAAAAAATAACCCATGAAAAATAACCTTCTTTATTTAGTCATTACCATTTTCTTCTTGTTCAGTAATGAATTCATTTTGACTCAGCCCTTACCTCCAAAATTACCAGATGTTGGAGCAACCGTTATGAGGCTTCCAAAATTAATAGAAGAGTCTTCTATTAATTTAAAAGCCCCTAAAGGTTTTGAAGTTGAATTATTTGCAGAGAATTTGAGTTCACCAAGATGGCTATTGGTTCTTCCTAATGACAATATTTTAGTAGCACAATCGAGAACAGAATCTTTACCAGGTTTACCACCAGAGACAGTCAAAATACTTTCAAAAATGAATTTATTTGGCCCATCACCCAACAATATTATTGAAATCAGTAATAGAAATGGAGTGCGAAAAGCCCATCCTATTATCAGTGATTTAAATCAGCCCTTTGGAATGATTTACTTTAAAGAGCAATTGTATATTGCTAATACTGATTCAATTTTAAAATATAATTTTCAGAATTATAAAATTAATTCATCTCCTTTGAAGATTTTAGATATACCAGCTGGACCTCCAAACAATCATTGGACACGGAATATTATTTTGAATAAAGAGATGAATAAAATATTAGTCTCAGTGGGCTCTGGAACGAATGTTAATGAAGAGGGAACAGACAATATTGAGCGTGCAGCTATTTGGGAGATAAACTTGGATGGTTCTGAAAAAAAATTGTATGCGACCGGACTTAGAAACCCAGTAGGCATGGCCTATGATCCATTCAGTGAAAAACTTTGGACCACAGTCAATGAAAGAGATGGTCTCGGTGAATTTTTACCACCTGATTACTTTACTGAAGTAGTTGAGGATGAGTTTTATGGATGGCCATATGTTTATTTTGGTATCTATCCAGATCCAAGGCAGTTAAATATTAACCCATTGAAAGTAAAAAAAGCTCTAACACAGTCAAGAGTGCCAGACTTATCTTTAGGGGCTCATACCGTCCCATTGGGATTATTATTTCACAGTGGTAAAAACATTGATCCTAGATATAAAAAAGGAGCTTTTATAGCAAGAAGAGGAGGTGTATCTACCTCTGAGTTGTCTGGCTATGATGTTATTTTTGTTCCATTTGAAGACGGTTATCCAACAGGAGAAATAGAGGTCTTTCTTTCAGGCTTTATTGCTAATATCGATAAGGCAGAAATTTTTGGTAGACCTGTAGGTATAACTGAAATGAATGATGGATCTATGCTTGTTACAGATGATGTGGGTGGAAAAATATGGCGTATTCACTTCAGTGAAAAAAGTTAAAACCAATCTACTGATAGCAGGCGGTGGACTAGCTTCTTGCTTGTTAGCTTATCGGATTAAATTATTACTTCCTGATTTTGATTTCTTGATCGTTGAGAGGAATCATCAGCTGGGAGGGAATCACAATTGGTCTTTTCATACCACCGATATCAATAATTCTCAATTTGAATGGCTTTCTCCTTTAATATCATATCGCTGGAATGACCATGATGTTGTTTTTCCAAATCATTCTAGAACTATTAAAAGAGGTTACAACACAATCGCTTCAGTTGATATGCATGAGAAATTGACTCCTATCATAGGTAGTCATGTGCTTTTCAATCGGTCAATAAAGTCCTTAACTCATAAAGAAGCTCAATTAAATGATGGCACATTGATTGAAGCCAATATCGTGATTAATGCAATGGGGCATTCTCCGAATAAAGATATTGCTATTGCTTACCAAAAATTCTTAGGAATTGAAATTGAATTAAATGAGCCTCATAACTTACAAAGACCCATACTAATGGATGCGTCAGTCAACCAGCAAGATGGTTACCGATTTATCTATACATTGCCTTTTGATACAAGAAAACTGTTAGTTGAAGACACAAGATACAGTGATAATATTTTAATCAATGAGGATGAATGTTTAGTTGAGATTAAAAAATATATCGTTAGTAAAGGTTGGGGTAATTATAAAATTATCAATAGGGAAAAAGGAGCTCTGCCTATTATTTTGAATGGAAATTATTCCAGTTTTATTGATAAGGAGATTGGAATGATTGGAATGAAAGGACTTTTATGCCATCCAACCACAGGATATTCTATTCCTCATGCAGTTCAGCTGGCTGAACTTATTACGGGTGAGCTTTCTAAGAAAGGTAATGATGTTACCCAAAAAATTAAGCAATATTCAATCCATTCTTGGAAAAAAGACAAATTTTTTAGAATTCTCAATAGAATGCTTTTTTGGGCATGCAAGCCTTTAGACCGATATAAGATATTTCAACGATTTTATGCATTACCAGAATCTTTGATAGCCAAATTTTACTCTAGAGAGTATTCATTTTTATAGAAATTAAAAATGTTGATTGGGATGATGGATGGCTTCAAGCCCCCTGTAAAAATTACAAGTGCTTTAAAGGCAATGTATAGAAATGAGTAAAAAAATTGCAATAATTGGAAGTGGGTTTGGTGGGTTGGCTCTTGCCATTAGACTCCAAGCTTCCGGGTTGGAGACTGTTATTCTTGAAAAGCGAGATAAACCAGGAGGTCGAGCCTACTTTTATGAAGAAAAAGGGTTCCATTTTGATGCAGGCCCTACAGTCATAACTGCCCCTCATATTTTTGAAGAATTGTTTGAATTGACTGATAAGAAGATGGAAGATTATATTGAGTTGATTCCAATAGATCCTTTTTATCGACTGCTTTGGCCTGATGGTGAGGTTTTTAATTACAATTCTGATATGAATGCTCTTTATGCTCAGATTGAGAAACTTAATCCTAAGGACGTTCGTGGTTATAAAAAATTTTTAAAATTCTCTAATGCAGTTTTCAAAGAAGGCTATGAGAAAATGGTTGATCATCCATTTCAATCAATTTGGAGTATGGTGAAAGTCGCTCCTCAGTTATTACTTTTGCAAAGTTTTAGATCAGTGTATTCAATGGTGTCGAAATACATTAAGCATCCAAAACTAAGGCAAGCATTCAGTTACCATACCTTGCTTTTGGGCGGCAGCCCTTATTCAAGTTCAGCCATTTATTCACTAATCCATGCGCTGGAGCATAAATGGGGTGTGTGGTTTGCCAAAGGTGGAACAAGTGCTCTAGTTGCAGGTTTGGTGAAACTATATGAAGATTTAGGCGGTACTTTGCATTTAAATTGTGCAGTGCAAAGTATTGAGACAAATGATAATAATGAAGTTGTTTCTATTCATAATGTGAATGGAGAGCGATTAGAAATTGCAGCTGTAGCAAGTAATGCAGACATTTATCATACGTATAATGAGTTGCTTAGTGATAATAAGACTGCTCAAAAGAAAACTAAGGTTTTAAAGAGAAAGAAGTTTAGCCCTTCTCTTTTTCTATTGCATTTCGGTCTCCGTAGAGAGCATCCACAACTAGCACATCACACGATTTTATTTGGCCCTAGGTGGAAGGAATTACTGGAAGATATTTACCATAATGGTGTTTTACCTGAAGATAATGCTCTTTATTTGCATGCACCGTCAGTTACTGACAAAAGCATGGCACCAGAAGGTTGTTCAGCCTATTATGCACTGGCTGTTGTTCCTAATTTGGGCAAGTTAAACATTGATTGGTCAATAGAAAAAGAGAGATACAAGGAAGTTATTTATCAACAACTCGAGGAAAGATGCATACCTAATCTTAGGGAAGATTTAGTTGTAGAGAAAATCTTTACACCGATTGATTTTGAAAAAGAACTCAATTCCTATCAAGGTGCAGCTTTCTCTATGGAACCATTATTGATACAGAGTGCTTTTTTTAGAATACATAATAGCGATCAAAAGATTAAAGGCCTCTATTTTACTGGAGCTGGGACTCACCCAGGAGCAGGGGTTCCTGGAGTGGTTAATTCAGCAAAAGCCACTGCAAGAATTATGATTGATAATTTGAAAAATGGATAAAGTACTTTCTCATAGTTTTGAGATGATCAAGGTAGGTTCCAAGAGTTTTTCTGGAGCCTCTAAACTCCTTGATAAACATACAAGAGAATCTGCAATCTTACTCTATTCATGGTGTCGTTATTGCGATGATCAAATTGATAATCAATTGCTTGGATTTAATTTATCATTTGAAGAAGTAAAAGAATCTGATGACAAGATACTTCAAAAGATTGAGAAAAAAACTCACCAAGCTATTAACAATGAATCGTTAGAACAATTTGAATTTGAAGCACTTCGCCGTGTGCTTGAAAAACATCAAATTCCTGAGCAATATCCAATAGAGCATCTAGAAGGCTTTAGAATGGATGTGGAGAAGAAACAATATCATACCATCACGGATACTCTCGATTATTGTTATCATGTGGCCGGCGTTGTGGGAATTATGATGGCTTGTATTTTTGGAATTAAAGATCCAAAAGTCTTAGAAAGAGCAGCCGATTTAGGGATTGCTTTTCAACTTTCAAATATCGCAAGAGATGTTATTGCTGATGCTGAGGTGGGAAGAGTATATCTACCCAAAGAATGGCTGGTTGCATATGATATTGATCCAGGATCAATTTTAGAAATAAAAAATAGAATGAAGCTTTTTCTCCTTATTAAAAAACTATTGGATTTATCAGACCAATATTATGATTCTGCAAATATAGGGATTCAATCACTGCCATTGAGAATAAGATGGGGGATCAAAGTGGCTCTATCGGTGTATCAACAAATAGGTTTTAACATAAGAACCTTGAGCTCCAATGCTTGGAATCAAAGGATTTATGTTAAGAGGCCTTATAAGCTGTTTCTCGCAATGAAATACTTCATAAAGTATTTTTTATTGCCTGAAAAAACTGCATCAAAAGATTTGGAAAGAGATCCTTCGCTTTGGAAAAAAAACTAAATTCCTAACTTTAAGCCTTTTGGGACATAGAGAAAGCCAAACGATAAAGCATCATCTTTTTCAGAAGTTGAATGATGTAATTGGTGTGCACGAATCATTCTTTTCATGTATCGACTACTAAATTTATACTTTATCTTGATTCTGCGATGAACAATTATATCGTGAAAGATAAAGTAAGCTGGACAATAACAAGCGATACCAACACCAACCCAAAGCAGAACTGTATCATTGTGATAACCTGAATAAATGCAAAGAATTGAGGGAATAGCAAACAGGACTGCAAACCAATCATTTTTTTCAAACATACCTTCTCTGGGTCTGTGGTGTGATTTATGTAGATACCATAAATAACCATGCATAACATACTTATGCGTATAGAATGCAACGCCTTCCATAATGAGGAAAACGATAAGAACAATTAAAATATTCACAAACATTGATGCTTAATCCAACTCTAAATAAATTCACTAATCATATTATAATGACGCTATTTTATCATAATGATATATTGATTATTTCATCAAACATTTAAAAGTAGTCTATTAATCATCAATGAATAGTAATAAGAATTGTCAGTGGAGAATAGCTAGAAGACCATCAGGAAATGTAGTTCATGAAGACTTTGAATATCATGAGAATGAAATTCCAAAAATCGAAAATGGTCAAATCTTATTAAAGACTCTCTATTTAAACTTAGCGCCTGTGATGAGGATGTATATGTCTGGAAAATCTATAGCGGGCGAAGCAGCATTGAATATAGGTGATGTGATCCATGGCAGAGGTGTTGGTGAAGTGATAGAAAGCAATCATTCCGATTATAAAGTTGGAGATATCATACAAGGCCAGATGGGCTGGCAAACATACAAGGCAACTTCTGTTACAAACAGTGAAAAATTTAGAAAAGTTCCAGATGCTGGAGTCCCTTATTCCATTGGATTAAGCTTATTTGGGATGACTGGTTTTTCTGCTTATTTTGGCTTCTTTAGCAGCGGTAAGCCTAAAAAAGAAGACACTGTTGTCATATCAGGAGCAGCAGGAGGCGTTGGCTCTATTGTGGTTCAACTGGCTAAGACTCTTGGATGTAAAGTCATTGGTGTTGCAGGTGGAGTAGAAAAATGTGGTTTTTTAGAAGACCTTGGGTGTGATATTGCATTGGATTATAAAACTGGTGATATTGCCTCAAAGATAAAGGAAGTCACACCGAATGGTATTGATCTTTATTTTGATAATGTTGGAGGTGAAATTCTTTCCGCTTGTCTTGATAATCTTGCACAAAACTCAAGAATTGTTTTATGTGGTTCAATCTCAGAATATATTTCTGTTGAACCTTATGGATTAACTAATTACACCAATCTAAGAAAAACGAATTCAACAATGCAGGGATTTTTTATCTACAACCATATGGATGATCTTGATGAAGCTGAAAAAAAGCTCAAGAATTGGGTGTCTTCAGGAGCAGTTAAACCCATTGAATATATTTTTGATGGCTTTCTTTCAATGCCAGATGCTCTAGCCAGCCTATACAATGGTAAGAATTATGGAGTAGCGCTATGCCGAGTCTCCCCAGGTCCTTATGATCTTTAGAAAAACCTATATACTAGATCTATGATTATCATCAATAAACAACAAAAAATTACAGTTCTATCAGTATTCTTGTTTTTATTTGTATCCATTGAATCATTGGCCTCTGAAAGTGATTGGATGCATTATGGGGGCGATGAAGGAGGAGGTCGGTATTCATCTTTATCTCAAATTAATCGAGCAAATGTGGGTCAATTGGAAGTGGCTTGGAAATACAAAACAGGCCATTTGGATCGTGTTCCAGAAAACCTTGCTTTTTTGAAAAAAATGGTTGGCTTTCAGGTCACCCCCATCATACTTCCAAATGATGTTGGTGGTGCCTTGATTTTATGCACACCTTTCAATGAAATTATTGCTCTCAATCCTATCAATGGTGAAAAAAAGTGGTCCTACGACCCTAAAATTGATTTAAGACCTTTTGCCGGTCGATTCAGTTGCAGAGGATTAGCACAATGGAGAAATCCTAAGCTTCAATTGACTGAGATTTGTGCCCACAGTCTTTTTCTTGCAGCCAATGATAAGAGGTTGATAGCGGTAGATGCCCAAACAGGAGTGTTATGCCCAGCATTTGGTAATAATGGTATTGTCAATGTAACTCCTGTAATACAAAATCTAGAACCAACGAATCAAATTAGAGCCATGCAATTAAAGTCTCCGCCTGCAGTGGTTAATGGTGTGATAGTCATAGGAGGCACTGGAAATAAGTTTAAAGACGCAAGTTCAGTGAATGGAGCAGTAAGAGGTTTTAGTGCAGTTGATGGTTCTTTTCTTTGGGCTTTTGATACATTAATAAGAGATGAGGATAATCCTGAAGCGCTCCCCTATGATGTAGGTGGTGCAAATGTATGGACAACGATGTCTGTTGATAGCAAAAGAGATCTAGTATTCGTTCCAACTGCAAGTGCGGCTCCAAATTTCTATGGCGGGTTGAGACCGGGGGATAATCGTTATGCTAATTCTGTTCTAGCAATAAAAGCTTCAACAGGAGAATTAGTTTGGCATTATCAAACCATCCATCATGACATATGGGATTGGGATCTACCGACCCATCCTCTATTGGTTGATATCACTACAAATAAAGGCAAAGTGCCTATCGTAATTCAGTTAGGTAAAACAGGAATGGTGTATACTTTTTATCGTGAAACAGGATTACCTTATTTTGAGATAGAAGAAAGGCCCGTTGCTACCGATGGAATTTTAGGCGATCAATTATCACCAACACAACCCTTTCCAGTGAAGCCACCACCACTTATAAGGCAGGGTATTACCCCTGATGATGCTTGGGGAGTTACCCCAATAGAAAGAGAAGGTTGTCGAGAAAAAATTGCTGGAGCTCGATATGGTCGAATGTTCACCCCCATCTCTACAAAAGGAACCATTATGTATCCACAAGTTGGAGGTGGAGCAAATTGGGGAGGAGGTGCATTTGATACAGAAAGAAATATTTTAGTTGTCCCAGTTTCAGAAGTACCTTTTTATGTTCGACTAATCCCAAAAGATGAAGTTGATCAGAAATTAGCAAAGTCTCCCATGGCTGGTAATCCTATGGGGCCTCCTGGCTTAATCAAAGGAACTGATTATGGTTTGGAGCAATCTCCATTACTTTCTCCTTTATACACCCCTTGTACGAAACCACCTTGGTCATCATTGGTTGCAGTGGATATGATTGAAGGCGAGATCTTATGGAAGAAACCTTTTGGGAAAATTGACAAACTCAGTCCTCTGCCCATTGGTTTTGAATGGGGAACACCATTTGCTGGAGGTGCTATAACCACAGCAGGCGGAGTTATATTTATTGGAGCGACTGCGGATGAAAGGTTTAGAGCTTTTGATATCGAAACGGGTGAGAAATTGTTGGAGTTAAAAGCACCCACTTCTGCTATGGCTACTCCAATGACTTATATGGCAAATGGAAGGCAATATGTAGTGATTGCTACAGGAGGTCATATGTGGAATTACAGAGACGGAATTAGCGATGAAATTATTGCTTATGCTTTACCTGAGAATTTAATTCAGTAAATCAATAGCATCTAGTTCTGCATCTGGATCAAGGAAGTTTAAACCCGCATCTTTGATTTTCTGATTGGATACATTTTTTGGGCCTGGACTGAGATTTAACCATTCAACATGATCTAATTTTTCTGCATCGCAAACAGCAGCAAAGAATTCTGATTTTGTAACCTTTACTTCATTAAAAAGATTATAAAGACCGCTGAGCTCTTTATCCATTGCAAGTTCAATCGCTCTAACGACATCATCGCGATGAATGATCATTGCATCGGATTGACCATCAAAAGGTACTTTTTGCCCTGAGAGTTGTTTTAACTGATTTTTCCACTCTCTACCAGGCCCATGAATAGTACCCGTTCTAAATATGCATGTATCAATACCAATACTATTGAGTAGTTTTTCTGTTTCAATATAAACCTCTTGAAAGGGATTTAGTGGGTTTGCTTTTGTTTCCTCTGTAATTTCTGCTTCTCCATTGCCATCTCCATAAGCATTTAATGAACTTGTAAAGATAATGCGACTCAATGAACTGTTTGAATTACAGGCTGACACAACACTCGCAGCAGTGCCTACATAAGAATCTCTATATAATTCAGGATCCATTACTGTTTTACCATCGCGTTCAACCATGCCCCCAGCAACCGTTAGAATTAAAACATCTTGGTTTTCTAATAATTCTTTCATTTTTGCTTCATCGCTACCATACATAACGATTACTTTATCCGAAACAGCTTCCAGTTCATTTTTTCTAGATTCTTTAGTTGTGGTAACAGTTATATGATGTCCTAATTGTTTAAGATATCGACATGCTGCCAAACCAGTATAAGCGGCTCCAACTATTGCAATTTTCATATTTTTTCCTTTTTTCTTATTGTAGGGCTTCAAGAATTAAATTGGGCAGCTTTGAATCATCCCACTCAGAATCCTGACTGCCTGTTCTTAAAATGACTAATGATTGAGAGGGAATCATATAAATGCGTTGTTTACCGAGTCCATCCATAAAGAAAACATCGTCTGCTTTGAATGGTTCACTATGAAGATTAGCAAAAGCTTCCAATCTTGAATCATAAGGTCTTCTTGCTTCAAATTTATTACCCAACCATATTTGCATACCATAATTGATATTTGCATTAGAGGGTTCAATCATTTGATTGACCCATCCAGGTGGGAGGATTTCCTTATCTTGGAAAAGGCCTTTATTCATTAGCATCTCACCCACTCTTACCATGTCGCCCACGGTCGACCACATGCAGCAATCGGTATGAACCATACCTCCAGGTTTATCCACAAAGAAGAAAGCATTTTTTGCTCCCAAAGGTTTCCATATTTTCTCAGAGAAGTAGTCACCATATCTTTGACCACTTGCTCTTTCAATAATGATACCCAGCATCTGACTATTGGGATTTACATGTGAAAAAACAGTGCCGGGTGACGTATCAGTTGCGACATTAATATTAGCAGTAGTAATATCCAAACCCATAATTCTTTGTATTCTTTGAGATTTAGGTGAAAAATCATAATCTTCTTTTAAGCCTCCAGCCATATTCAGAAGGTCTCTAATAGTGATGGCTTCTTTTTCCGTTCCTTGCCATTCACTAATAAATTTTGAAGCTGATATATCTACTGATTCAATGAAACCATCTTCAATCGCATGACCCATAAGAATAGCATTCATAGTTTTAGTCAGAGAGTGAAGGCCAAAAAGTGAATCAAAATTAGTATCATTCCAATAGTTCTCAAAAACAATATTACCTTTGTGCTGTATCACTAAGCTATTGCTATTGTGTGACCCAGCATAATCGCTTGCTTTTTGGAAAGCTTCCATGGAAATTTCACTTTTCTCAGTATCAAGAGTAGGCAGTGGATTTAAATAGTTGCCTTTGGTCATTTCTAAGGGTTGATACCAGGAGAGCCTTGGATTTAATGGATTTCCTAATATCGAAGTAGTCCATCGTTCCCAAAAAAGACCATAAAAGCCCAAGGCGGCTGGAATAAATCCCGAACCAATAATCAAGACCAATGCAATACCAATCCATTTAAATGTTTTTTTAAATATTAATTTAATCATCAGTTGTCCTCATGAATTACTCCTCTTTTGATTATATTAGGTAATCAATAATCATCCAGTCAATTTTTTTTAGAGCTCAAGTTTTATAAACTTTTTTAAGGTGCACTAGGATAGAACCAATCAGGTCCAACACAAGGCGTATTAATCTTGACTGTAAATGGCATATTATTTAATGGAAAGAGTTCATTAACATCTATTCCAGCAAGGTCAATTCTTGATGTTGGTGTGCATAGAATTCCATCGTCATCAAGATCAATCCAAGCGTAGACCACCAAACCAGTATTGCCTGATGAATCGTAATTAAATGTGTGACTGAAAGTTGTTTTTTCTGAAGTAAAAGATTCAATTTCATACAATGGATGCTCTTGAAAACCTATACCTGATATGGCATGTAAGATGATAAAATTTATTTCCTTGAAGCTTACTTCTGGGTCAAGTGCTACTTTCCCTGAGATCGTAATTCTTTCTTTTATTATTTCTGAATCTTGATCATTATAGGAATTGAATCCAAACACAATCAGTAGGATCAAAAGCAGGAGCAGTATCAATTTTTTTATCATTACATTGATTGTAATAAATTTAGACCAAGAAGTTTGAAAATATGTTTATAATTTCTTTATGTCTTCACAAAAGATAATGAGTTCATCAAAGCTATTATTGATTTGCATTGCATTCTTTTCTATTCAATCTTGCAGTTTGATTAAGACGGACTTTAATTTTGTTAAACCCATGTATAAAGTTAAAATCATTGATGATTTATCATTGGATTTTGAAGATCTCAACAAGCAATTACCCATCCGTATTTCTTATCCTGATACTGCAGGCAGACTTCCTGTTATTATTTTTTCCCATGGCAATGGTTCAAAGGGAGATATGTATCAGGGATTTACTGATTACTGGGCAAGCCATGGATACTTAGTAATTCAACCCACACATATCGATTCAATTTCTCTTGGATTTGAAACCAAACGTGACAATATGAGAGAAATGCAGAAGCAGATGCTTTACGTCACAGACACTCGAAGACAAGACATGAGTTTTATTCTTGACTCATTAGGGTTGATAGAGGAGATGGTACCTGATTTAAAAAATCGATTGGATACATCAAAATTAGTTGCAGCTGGACATTCAATGGGAGCTGCGACAGCCATGCTTGTTTCTGGAATGAAGCTAGTAAATCCAATGGATGGCACTGAAGAAAGCTCTGATGAGAATCGTTTTAAGGTTTTATTGATGATCAGCGATCCTGGAACAATGACACTGATGCCAAAAGAACCATGGAAGGGTGTTCGGATTCCAACCTTAATTTCTACTGGAACAAAAGACTTTAGTGATGTTGGGTCAAATAAAATGAAGTCACCATTTAAGTATGAGGTGCCAGAAGCACTGAAACGTTCCTTTGCTCCACATCATTATCTTTTGATAGATCAAGCCGATCATTATCTAGGAGGGCTAATTTGCAGAACCGATGTTCCTGGACCTCCTCAACATGAAGCTTTAAAGATTGCTGCTGAATCCAGTGTTGTTTTCTTAGATGCTTATGTTAAAAACAATAGACGTGCATTAATGTCAATTACATTTGGAGATATGGAAAAGGCGACCAATGGCAAAGCAACATTGATTTTAAAGTAATATTCTTATTTCTTATAGATTTATAAGGATCGGTCTAATAAAACCCTTTTAGAGATCAAATAATGATTCAAAGTTTTTTCCAAGAAGCATTTCCATTTCTTCTGTTGTGTAGTTAACTTCTTGCATCGCATCTGCAAATCGATTGAGATGACTCTTTGTATAGCCAGGAAATTGAGGTCCATCAGAACCATAAATGACTTTATCAATCAGGTTATTTTTCTTAATAATGGAGAGGTATTCAGGAAGAATAGCTTCGGCTTTTCTAGCTCCCAAAGCTCCAGGTTCAAGGTAAACATTGCTATATTTTTTTACCAATGCAATGCATGAATTTAGATAAGTAAGCTCAATGTTATAACTGTCATAACCAGAATGACCCAGTATAAATTTTGTTTGAGGGTATTTCTTTATTGATTCTTCCAAGTAAACAGGATCAACATAAGGCGGTTCTCTTCGTGTATAAGGATTAGGGCTTGTTCCTGTATGGATGTAGATAGGTTTTCCCAACCGACCGGCTATCTCATAAATGCCATCAAATCTTTTATCATCCAGTCTCATTTGCTGGTGAGCATGCGCCAACTTTATACCAAATGATTTAAATTTTAAAAGATCATTTTCTAGTTTTTTCAATTCTTTGTCTTTATTAATATTCCAATAATCAGTTCTAATACTGAAGAAACCAAACATTCGCTCAGGATGATTTTTAATTTGTTGATTAAGAAATTCATTGGATGCATTACCAGTTGTATCTGGGCTATAAACGGCAAAGATACCGGCCCTTCTAATGCCTGCATTATCCATTTGTTTTAAAATACCTTCAGATGTTAGTCCATTACCTAACAGGGAACTCATGAGAAATTTGAATGGTTTTGGCACTCTTTCAGAATATCTTTCCTTATAGGGTTCAGTTAATGCGTCCCATGTCCCTGTGTGCAGATGCATATCAATTACATCAATTGTTTTTCCATTAACAACAAGACCATAAGATGGCTCATCATTTCCTTTAAAATAATTGATTCCTATAAATGCAATTATTATTAGTATTGAAATTCTTATAAGATTTTTTTTCATATACGTTTAGTTTCTAATAAATTTCATAAGAATTCAAAAAACCCTATAGCCATACCAATAGCTAAAACAATAATGATCCATTTCAATACTTTTTTTAATAGGAATTTAATCATGGGTTGTTTTGATTTATTCCTTTACTGATTGTGTTTACCAAGAATGAATCATCCCATTCCATCTGAATGTCACCAGTTCTAACGATGACCAGTTTTTTTGATGGAACAATATATACTCTTTGGCCACCAAAGCCATCAAGATATATAACATCGTTATCAATAAAAGGCTCCTTATGAAAGGCAGTTGCACTACTTTTTCTATTGTATGCTCTTCTTTCATTATGCTCTGTACCTAACCAAGTTAGATAACCATAGTTTGGATTTAGTTTTGATGGTGTAGTCATTTGATCTATCCATGTAGTAGATACAATTTGTTGATTATTCACTGTTCCTTTGTTGAGAATCAGTAAACCAACTCTCAGCCAATCTCTTGCTGTTGCATCAAGGCAGCAGAAGACTCTAGGCATTTTTGTAACTTCAGAATCTAGGAAAATAAAAGCATCATCTTGTGCAATTTTTTGCCATAAGTTTTCTGATAGATATTTAGAATATCGAAATCCTGTTGATCGCTCCAAGAGTAGGCCAAGATTTTGGGGGTTAACTCCATTATAAGCAAACTCCTGATCAGGGATTTGAACGCTCATTTGATTAACCGTTGATTGAGTTATTTGATCACCAACCACTAATTGATTCAAATCACTCAAAGGATGAAAGGAAAATGTAGGGAAATCAATTCCACTTACTTGTTGTAACATTTGCCTAATAGTAATATTTTTTCGTTCATCATTAGCCCACTCAGTAATATAATTAGAGGCAAAAACATCAACATCTTTTATATAGCCTTGATCTATTGCTATACCAATGAGGATTGCTAAGACTGTTTTATGCATAGAAGCTGTACTTGAATTATGATTTTTTGAATAACCATCAAAATAATGTTCGAGTTGTAAAGTATCTTGATGAAAAATAAGTAAAGCATGTGAATTATTTTCTTTAGCAAAGCTAATTGACTCATTAAAAGCATCCTGACTGATCATAGATTGTTGTAAAGTATTATCTATTGGGATTCCCTTACCAGAAATAATTTTTTCAGGTATGCCTGGACTCTTACCAATAATAACCCCTCCCAATCTACTTATTACTAATGGGTTTTGGATATAGAGGTAGCTGATATAAATGATCAGGCAAGCCATTAAAAGCAGGGTGAAACTAAAAATGAATTTTAATACCTTTTTCATAATTTACATTAAATCATATCTTAAAATCTTAAGATAATGAGTCTTTCAAATGCGATGTAATTTATTTAGAGAATAGAGGTCGTTTGATTATTGTTTTTCTAGCCAATCGTCATCACTTTCCTCGGTAATATTTGCAAAAAGTGGTGAGGATAAGTACCTTTCACCAGTATCCGGTAGCATGACACAGAATGTACTATTTTTATCAGCTTTTTCAGCCACTCTTAATGCACCATTCATTGTTGCTCCTCCAGAGATACCACAAAATATACCCTCATTTTTTGCAAGCTCTTGAGCGGTAGCGATGGATTCATCATCATCAACAGTGATTATTTCATCGACGATGTTTTTATTCAGTACCCCTGGAATAAAATCAGGGGTCCATCCTTGAATCTTATGTGGTTGCCATTCTTTTCCTGACAGTAAAGAAGCCTTATCAGGTTCAATAGCGATAATATTGATATTTGGCCTTGCTAATTTTAATACTTCACCTGTGCCAGTAATGGTTCCGCCAGTTCCCCAACCACTAACAAAATAATCTAAATCCTTGCCTGCAAAATCATTCAATATTTCGGGTGCCGTGGTGTTTCTATGGTAAGCAGGATTAGCTGGATTTTCAAACTGATTCGCTAGAAACCAACCATATTTTTTAGCGAGATCTTCAGCTTTCTTGACCATGCCAGTTCCTCGCTCTGCTGCTGGAGTTAGAATTACCTTTGCACCAAGTGCTTTCATAATTTTTCTTCTTTCAATAGAGAATGTTTCCACCATGGTTGCAACAAAAGGGTAACCTTTTGCAGCACAAACCATAGCCAATGCTATTCCAGTATTTCCTGAGGTTGCCTCGATTACCGTTTGACCTGGTTTTAAGGCGCCACTCTCTTCAGCATCCTGTATTACTGCTATTGCAAGTCGATCTTTCACCGATGCCAATGGATTAAAAGCCTCACACTTAACATAGATATTTTGATCTTGTGGTCCCATTGAATTAATTTTTACAATCGGGGTATTTCCAATCGTTTCAAGAATATTGTTGTAGAGCATATTATTTTCTTAGTGTATTAATAGTTTTGTGCTATTTTAATATTAATTTAAGCCTCTCCTTACACTTTTTAGATCTAAATATATAACCATTTATTTGGTTAATTAATTGATCCCTAATGGATAATATCCCATATCACTATGAAGAAAGTATCAGTACAGAATTATTCAATGCAATCCAAGCTTGAATTGAAAAATGGAGAAATTCTGATTTCTCCTAATATCGCTTATGAAACTTGGGGAAATTTAAATGCTGATTTATCCAATGCCATACTCATCACTACTGGTCTTTCCCCTTCATCGCATGCCGCATCAAATGAACACGATAGTCAGAAGGGTTGGTGGGAAAAACTGATAGGACCAAATAAAGCGATTGATACGAATCAATTTTTTGTCATCTGTGCAAATTCATTAGGCAGTTGTTTTGGCTCAACTGGTCCATCCAGTATTAATCCTAAAACGAATCAGCCCTATAAACTTTTGTTTCCTAAGTTATCAATTGAAGACATTGCTTCTAGTTTGATAAGACTGACCAATCACTTGGGAATCAAGCAACTGCATACTATTGTAGGACCTTCCATGGGAGGAATGACAGCATTGAGCATCGTCAAGCAATCACCAGAAATTGCCAAACAAATGATTCTTATATCCACTTCAACTTCATCTAGACCTTTCTCTATAGCTTTAAGATCATTACAAAGAAAGATGATTACCTCAGATCCTGCTTGGAAAAATGGCGACTATGATCTTGCTGATCTTCCATTAGAGGGTATGCGTTTAGCAAGATTTCTTGGAATGGTTACTTATCGCTCTCCTGAAGAATGGAATCAGCGATTTGGAAGAGAACTGATAGAAAATATCGCAACTAATGCGAGTCTATTTGATAATACATTTCAAGTAGAAGATTACTTGCATAATCGTTCAGATGATTTTATTAAAAATTTCGACCCCAATTCATACCTCTATCTTTCAAGAGCTATTGATTTATTTGATGTGATGGATGAGAGCAATTCTTTACCAGAAGAATTTAAACAAACCACTTTAAAGAAGATCAAAATTATTGGTGTCAATTCAGATTATATTTTTCCTTTTGAATGTCAAAAGGAGCTCAATGAGAAATTTTTATTATCAGGTATTGAGAGTGAATTGATAAAATTACAATCAATACAAGGGCATGATTCATTTTTAGTCGACGATCTCAATTTTGGTAAAGCCATATTTAAATTTCTCCAATAAATTAATTTTTCCTTTATAACGTAAAATTATATCTAGATTGATAAACACAATCTTATATAATGTATGGTTATAATAAATTTTAAATAAAATCGATTTAATTATGACACTTACTCAGTTTAAATATCTAGTCTCAGTCATGGAGAATAAGCTCAATATTAGTCTTGCTGCTGATAGCTCCAATACCAGCCAGCCAGGGATTAGCAAACAAATTAAGTTACTTGAAGAAGAGTTGGGAGCTTATATTTTTGTTCGAAAAGGTAAAAAATTGACAGGCATTACTCCATTTGGCGAAGAAGTGGCTTACTATGCTAAGAAAATTCTCCAAGATGTTAGTAATATTAGACTTCTCAGTAATCAAATTTCATCTGTGAATGAAGGCATACTCACAATTGCTACCACTAATGCCCAAGCACGTTACATCCTTCCAGAAATAATAAAGACTTTTAAACAGGATTACCCAAAAGTAAAACTAGAACTAAAGCTGGGTTCGTCCATCCAGATTAAGGAAATGATATTAAACAATGAAGTAGATTTAGCAATAGCAACTGATTTTGATAATCTTAATAATGAGGTGATTTTATTACCTATTTATGATTGGTTTAATGCAATTATTGCTCCTCTTGATCATCCTATTAAGAAAGATCTAAAAAAATTAACCATTCAAAGACTCGCCAAAGAACCCCTGGTTACTTATGCTTTTAGCGTTGGGCCCGATACTTCATTTACTGAAACATTCAAGCAAAATAAACTAGAAGCCAATATTGTATTTGCTGCTCGAGACGCAGACATTATAAAAACTTATGTAAAAATGGGTATGGGTGTTGGTGTGATTTCTGGAATGGCATACGAGTGTGATGATCATGAAAGCTTTTTAGCAGTAAGCGGGGAGAATATTTTTCCAAAGTGCACCACATATTTTGGTTTCAGGAGAGGTACGTTATTGAGTCAATTTTCCATTAGCTTTATCAATTTATTGGCTGCCCATCTGACACCTAAAATAATTCTGAAAGCCAGTGAATCTAAATCACAAGAAGATGTTAATATGCTATTTGATGCTATCAATTTACCTGTAATGGGTGGATGCGATCAGATAAATATTTAATTATTGGCAATTATTTTGATTAACAATAAAACTGTTTATCAGGCCATTGCCTGCATGCTCTTTGCAGTGTTTTTAATGGTGACTCTAGATGTAATTGCAAAACATTTACTGATCAAATATTCAGTCGTACAAATGACCTTCCTAAGAGGATTATTTTCATTGGTTATTCTAGGTGCTATAGGCGTTATAAGGAGTGGTAAAAATATTTTTAGAACACAGAATCCTCAATGGCACTTGGCAAGAACGATACTGATGGTTCTATCAACATTTACTTTTTTCACAGCGCTCAAATTGCTTCCATTAGTTAATGTGATGGTTATAGTTTTCATTGCACCAATTATCATTGCAGCTTTATCAGGACCTTTGTTAGGGGAAAAAGTAGGACCTTGGCGTTGGTCTGCTGTAATGGTCGGTTTTATAGGAGTATTGGTAGTATTACAGCCCAGCTCAGAATTTAGTTTAACGGGAACCATTTATGCTCTGATTGGTGTTATAACCTATGCATTGCTTTCTCTGACTTCAAGAAAATTATCAAAACAAGAATCCGCTTTTAATTTAAGTTTTTATGTTTTCTTTGGCCCAACAATATTGGGTGGTATCAGCAGTTATTTTAGCTGGGTACAGCCTAATCAATTTGATTGGCTGTTGTTTATGTTGTGCGGATTAGTTGGCGGCGCTGCCTTCATTTTTTTCAACATAGCGTTTCAAAAAGCAGAAGCCTCCCTGTTAACCACTTTTGAATATACAGGATTAATTTGGGCTTCATTAGCCGGTTACTTTATCTTTAATGAGGCTGTTGATTCAAAAATTTGGCTCGGAGCTCTGATCATAATAATTGGTGGAATAATTATTGTATATCGAGAGTCATTATCACTAAAATCAAGTGAGAATTCTAATCCTTAAAAGGATATAATTTTAATTAAATTTAACAACACCCCTTTTACAAT
Source organism: Gammaproteobacteria bacterium (assembly GCA_029244925.1). Taxonomy (GTDB): domain Bacteria; phylum Pseudomonadota; class Gammaproteobacteria; order Steroidobacterales; family UBA11654; genus CACPJA01. The sequence continues at coordinate 31,426 of JAQWQE010000007.1, forward strand.
TTAAACAGTTTAGGACATCACACAATGAATGATAAAAAGAAAACTAAAGCTTTAGACGCAGCACTCAGTCAAATAGAGAAACAATTCGGCAAAGGGTCTTTAATGAAACTTGGTGATGATAGTGTTGACCGAGGAATAAAAGCTATATCAACGGGTTCAATTGGCCTGGATTCAGCATTAGGAATCGGTGGTGTGCCTCAAGGAAGAGTGGTAGAAATATATGGCCCTGAATCTTCAGGTAAAACTACCTTAACACTTCAAGTGGTGGCGGAATGTCAGAAAGCAGGAGGCACTGCAGCCTTTATAGATGCTGAGCATGCATTGGACCCAATTTACGCAGGAAAAATTGGAGTGAATACAGATGAATTCTTAGTTTCCCAGCCTGATACTGGTGAGCAAGCACTAGAAATCACAGACATGCTGGTTTCATCAGGCGCTGTTGATTTAATAGTTATTGACTCAGTAGCAGCCCTTACTCCAAGAGCAGAAATTGAAGGTGATATGGGCGATTCACATGTAGGTTTGCAGGCAAGACTCATGTCACAAGCATTGAGAAAATTAACTGCAGGCATTAAGAAATCAAATACGACTGTTATATTTATTAATCAAATTCGTATGAAAATTGGTGTTATGTTTGGTAGTCCTGAGACCACATCAGGCGGTAATGCTCTTAAATTCTATTCTTCAGTAAGATTGGATATTAGACGAATTGGCGCGATTAAAAAAGGCGATGAAATTATTGGTAATCAAACCAGGGTCAAAGTAGTAAAAAATAAAGTGTCACCACCATTTAGAATGGCAGAATTTGAAATTATATATGGCCATGGTATCTCGACGGAGGGTGAGATTATTGATATTGGTGTTGAGCATGAATTAATTGAGAAAGCCGGTTCTTGGTATAGTTATAACGGCGATCGAATAGGTCAAGGAAAAGAAAATGTTAGAGAGTTTCTGCTTCAGAACAAAGAAATAGCAGAAGAACTCAATCTTAAAATTAGAGAAATACTCATGCCTTCTAAAAAAGAAGTAAAAGAAGAAGCTCCAGCGGATGAATAGTTTAGGAGTCAACCCATTTAGTTTTGACTGAGCAGTCCTCAGAAAATCTATTGATACGAAAAAAAGCCATGGATTACCTATCCAGGAGAGAACACAGCTATCAGGAATTAATCACAAAATTGGGAAAAAAAAATTTTAACCCATCTTTAGTTAATGTTGAGCTTGGAAAATTAATTGAAGATGGACTTCTAAGCGATAGACGTTTTACCGAATCATTTATTCGTTCCAGAAAAAATCAAGGAAAGGGTCCATTAAGAATTAGATCAGAGTTATCGATTAGAGGGGTTGCATCACAGCTAATTGATGATGGAATTCAGGAAGTGAAACAAGAGGAATGGACTCAACTTGCTGTTGAAGTACTTGAGAAAAAGCTGGGTAATGATAGTGAACTTGATTATCATAAACAATTGAAGTTAATGAGGTTTTTAAGCACTAGAGGCTTTAATAAACAACAAGTGAAATCAGCAATAAATTATTGTTTGGAGAATTTATCATCTGATTGATTATGAAAACGAAAGAAATAAGGATACTATTTTTAGAATATTTTGAGTCTAAGGATCACCAAAGAGTAGAGAGCTCATCGTTGGTCCCGGCTAATGATCCAACATTGCTGTTTACAAATGCAGGAATGGTTCAATTCAAAGATCTTTTCTTAGGTCTTGAGAAAAGAAACTACCTTACAGCAGTCAGCTCTCAAAGATGTGTCAGGGCTGGAGGTAAACATAATGATCTAGAAAATGTTGGTTACACAACCAGGCATCATACATTCTTTGAAATGTTAGGCAATTTTAGTTTTGGCGATTATTTCAAAGAAGAAGCCATTTCCTATGCTTGGGAATTCATTACAGAGATTTTGAAAATTGATCCAATGAAACTCTGGATTACTGTTTATGAGGAGGATGAAGAGACCGCTAGAATTTGGTTGGAGAAGATGCATATCGATGAAGATCGACTGATTAAGATGGGCAGTGCTTCTAATTTTTGGTCGATGGGAGATACTGGCCCTTGTGGTCCATGCACTGAGATATTTTATGATCATGGGGAAGGCGTTGAAGGAGGACCTCCAGGCTCAGAAAATGAGGATGGGGATCGCTTTGTTGAAATATGGAATTTAGTCTTTATGCAATTTGAAAGAATGGCCGATGGAACTATGAATGAATTGCCTAAACCTTCAGTTGATACTGGCATGGGTCTTGAACGAATTGCAGCTGTTATGCAAGGTGTTGAGAGTAATTATGATATTGATATTTTCAAAAAACTAATTGCAAATATTAAAGAAATTATTGGATCCAATGGCAGTGAGAATCATTATAGGGTCATCGCTGATCATATAAGATCTAGTGTTTTCCTTATTATGGATGGCATCAGTCCTGGTAATGAAGGCAGAGGTTATGTTTTGAGAAGAATCATCAGAAGAGCTTTGCGTCATGGCCATGAAGTTGGTGCAGAAATACCATTTTTTCATAGGATTGTAGAACCTCTTATTGAAGAGATGGGAACAGTTTTCCCAGGTTTAATTAAAAAAGAAGAATACATTAAGCGTATTATCTTGATGGAGGAAGAAAGATTTTCATCCACATTATCACAAGGAATGAAGCTATTAAATCAAGAGATAGATTCCAATCAAGGAGAAGTTCTTTCAGGTGAATTTGTTTTTAAACTCTATGATACATATGGCTTCCCAATTGATTTAACAAAAGATATTGTTAAAAATCATGGATTGGATATTGATCAAGAGGGATTTGATGCAGCCATGGCAAAACAAAAGTCTATGGCTCGAAAAGCCAATCAGTTTAGCCAAGAAGAAAATATTCAACTCAATCATCAATTGAAAACATTATTTCTAGGTTATGACCAACTAGAAAATCATTCCAAAGTCATAGGTATCTTTAAGGAAAGAGCTTTGGATGCAATTAAAGAAGGTGAAATGGGACAAATTATAATAGAAGAAACAGCTTTTTATGCTGAGAGTGGAGGACAAATTGGTGATGTTGGCACCATAGTTTCTAAAGATGGCACTTTTAATGTTATTGATACACAGCATTCAGGAAATGCACAAGTTCATATTGGTTCTGTATCAAAAGGATCAATTAGTCTAGGCGATGAAGTCAAAGTAAGCATTAATCCCATTAAAAGGAGTGCCATTACTAGCAATCATACAGGCACACATTTATTGCATTCAGCATTGATGAAAGTTTTAGGAGAACATGTTACTCAAAGAGGTTCATTGGTTGATGATATGAAAATTCGTTTTGATTTCTCTCATGATCAAGCAGTGAGCAGTGAGCAAATTAGAGAAATAGAAGCAATTGTGAACCTTAAAATAGAAGAGAATATTGAAGTTGAAACAAGTATCATGAAACATGATGAAGCTATAGATTCAGGTGCTATGGCTTTATTTGGAGAGAAATATGGTGATGATGTTAGAGTGCTTGAGGTTGGTAAATTTTCAAAAGAGCTTTGTGGTGGAACGCATGTCAAAAACACCAATGAGATATCTTTGTTTAAAGTTGTTTCCGAATCAAGTGTTTCATCTGGTACCAGAAGAATTGAAGCAATTACTGGAGATCAAGCATTGAAATGGGCTGAAGAAACTGAGCATTTAGTAGAACAATTAACAGATCTTCTACAAATTAGAAGGGAAGATGTTGCTACAAAAGTCACGACTTTGGTTGAGACGAATCGAAAGATGAGTCAAGAAATTAAGGATTTAAAAGCAAGGGTTGCTGGATCTCAAGATAATGATAATTCTGTAAAACCAGAAATTATTAATGGCATATCTTTAATCATAAAAGCACTTGATGATGATACAGAAGCTGGAATCATGAGAACTGCTATAGATCAAATGAAAAATAATCTCGGTTCTGGAGTCATTGTTTTATCAAGCCTAAGCTCAAAAGGAAAAATGAGATTGGCTATAGGGGTAACTCAAGATTTAAAGGAAACAATACCAGCTAATGAATTAGCCAAAGAAATGTCTGAAGCTTTAGGTGGTAAGGGCGGTGGTAGATCTGATTTTGCTAATGCGGGAGGACCTAATCCTGAAAATATGGATGAAGCTATCTCTATTCTCAAAGACCGTCTGGAAAATAAATCTTGATGGGAGAGAGAATGGATTTTCAACTTAATGAAATCTCATTAATTATAAATAATAAAAAATTAGAATATGAACTTCCATATCTATGGATTAGAGATAACTGTCATTGCAATGAGTGCAGAATAGGGGAAACACTTGAAAAGAGGTTTATGCTTAATTCTGTTCCTGTAGATTTAAAACCCAAAAGCGTAGATATAGATGAAAATGATATTAA
>JAQWQE010000038.1 GCA_029244925.1 Gammaproteobacteria bacterium
GTGAATGATAAAAATATTTTAAAAATGGTTGAGTATTTCAGGTCAAAATCCATTGTTTTAAGATTCATTGAATACATGGACGTAGGCAATATTAATCATTGGCAACAGGAAGAAACTCTAGCCAGCAAAGAAATAATCAAAATGATATCTGAACGATGGCCAATAGTGCCAGTAAATGAGAACTATCAAGGTGAGGTTGCATCGAGGTATCAATTTGATGATGGACAAGGCGAGATCGGTTTCATTTCATCCGTTACCAAGCCTTTCTGTAGTGATTGCACAAGGGCAAGACTCTCATCTGATGGTAAACTTTATAATTGCTTATTTGCTTCAAAAGGCGTTGATCTCAGAGCTTGGCTTGAGGAAGGTATGAATGATGATGAGATTGAGTCTAAAATTATAGAGATCTGGAATCAACGAGAAGATCGTTACAGTGAGCTTCGATTGGCGAATAAAAATGATCCAAGCAAAGAGAAAGTAGAAATGTATTACATAGGAGGTTAAATTAGTATGAAACTATTGATGAAAGGTACATTGCAATGAAAGACTTAATGATGGATACACCTCTTTTAATTACTTCATTAATGGAGCATGCTGAAAGAAATTTCCCTACACGAGAGATTGTTTCTGTTTCCTCTGATAACCCAAACTTCAGATACACCTATAAAGAGGCATTTACTAGAACTAGGCAATTAGCTAATGCTCTAAATTCTTTAGGTATTTCTCTTGGTGACCATGTAGGAACTCTAGCTTGGAATGACCATCGACATTTTGAGTTGTATTATGCTATTTCTTGTTCAGGTGCAGTGTGCCATACGGTTAACCCAAGATTATTCCCCGAACAGTTGGTCTACATTATTAATCATGCAGAAGACCAAGTTATTTTTTGTGACCCGATGTTTGTGCCTATTTTAGAGAATATTCAAGATCAACTGACAACCACTAAACATTTTATTGTGCTTACATCAGAGGAGCAGATGCCAGAGTCTTCTCTTCCTGGATTGCTATGCTATGAAACTCTTTTAGCTCAAGAGACAAGTGATTTTGATTGGCCCGATTTGGATGAAAGAACCCCATGTTCTATGTGCTATACATCCGGTACCACAGGCAATCCAAAAGGCGTCCTTTATCATCATCGCTCCACTATTTTACACACATACGCTCAAGCGATGCCGGATGTCTTTGGAGTATCAGCAAGCGATTGTATTCTACCTATCGTCCCTATGTTCCATGTGAACGCTTGGGGTTCAATTTATGTGGGTCCAATGACTGGCACTAAAATTGTGCTTCCCGGAGCAAAGATGGGTGATGGTGAAACACTTCAGCATTTAATCGAAACAGAAGCCATAACCGTTTCCATGGGGGTGCCTACAGTGTGGTTAAATTTGCTAGCCTATTTAAATGAATCAGGAAAATCAGTGCCTACTCTTAAACGTCTTTATGTTGGTGGCGCTGCTTGCCCATCGACTGTTATTACAGAAATGAAGGATAAATATGATGTCGACGTTCATGTTGCTTGGGGAATGACTGAAATGAGCCCACTAGGAACAGTGAATATGTTTAAGCCTGGTATGGAGCATTTAGAAGGAGAAGAGCTTCTTGAAGCTAAATTAAAAGCAGGGCGAGGAGTCTATGGTGTTGAGATGAAAATCACCGATGACGAAAACAATGAACTCCCTTGGGATGGGGTTGCATTCGGTAGCCTCAAAGTCAAAGGACCCTGGGTATTAAGTGACTATTATAAAGCTGAACCTGGAACCACTCTTGAGGACGATGGATGGTTTGAAACTGGTGATGTAGCTACTATTGATAAAATGGGCTTTATGGCAATAACTGATCGGACCAAGGATGTGATTAAATCTGGTGGTGAATGGATCAGTTCAATTGATTTAGAAAACACAGCCACAGACCACCCCAAAGTAGCAGAATCTGCAGTGATTGGTGTTTATCACCCACAATGGACAGAACGACCACTCTTATTGGTACAACTTAAAGAGGGTGAAGAATCTTCAAAAGAGGAGATTCTAGCTTGGTATGAAGGTAAAGTTGCTAAATGGTCGATACCTGATGATGTTGTGTTTGTGGATACATTGCCTCACACAGCAACTGGTAAGATTCAGAAATTTGAACTCAGGCAAGAGTATAAAGATTATAAGTTGCCTGAAGTTGATGTTTAACATTAGGATTTTTAATCTTTGAAAAAATCAACTCGTATTACTGTTCATAAAAATACTGAAGGTATTACTCAAGAAATATCAGATGAGGTTGCCATTGAGGAGCCACTGGAATATAGTCTCTGCTTTGGTCCCACTGCATCAAGGTCCAATAAAAACATTGCTATTACTATGAGAACCCCTGGCAATGATTTTGAGTTAGCAATGGGTTTTTTATTCTCTGAAGGAGTCATCAGTAATAAAAATGATATTGTTGAGATATCCAGAAATGATGGATTGGATGATGATTCCAATCGAGAGAATACTGTATTGATTGAGCTCAATGAGTCTGTGAAATTGGATCCAGATAAGATTCGAAATTTTTATATTAATTCATCCTGTGGTATTTGTGGCAGTTCAATGGTGGAAGGCATCTCTAAGATACAGTCGATTGATAGCAATGCGAGTAATCTAGCAATTAACGAGTCTGTTTTAAGGCAACTTCCTAAGAACCTAAGGCAAAAGCAAGATGCATTTGGTGTTACCGGTGGACTTCATGCATCGGCTCTTTTTAATGTTAAGGGAGAGATACTCACTTTATTTGAAGATGTGGGTCGTCACAATGCATTGGATAAATTAATTGGCAAGCAGATAAATGAAAACGCATTACCACTTTCTAGTTTTGGTTTAATGCTGAGTGGTAGAACCAGTTTTGAGTTAGTCCATAAATCAGCGTTAGCAGGTATTCCTTTGATAGTAGCAATTGGTGCGCCTTCCAGTTTAGCAATTGAGGCCGCTTGGGAGTATGAAATCACTTTGGTTGGTTTTCTGAACTCAGAACGATTTAATATTTACTCCTATCCAAAGAGAATAATTTAAAGATAGAACATAGAATGAATTTAGAATTATCCATTCTGCTCTGTTTATTTGCCTTATCAGTTGGAAGTTTTGTTAATAGTTTTATTTATAGATTCCCATTAATTAACAACAATCAGAATCTTGATTTATTCAAGCCAAGATCATTTTGTCCTAAATGCAAGAGTCGTTTAAGACCATTTATGTTGATTCCAATTATTAGCTACATTTATCTGAAGGGGAAATGTGGTTTTTGTAAAGAAAAGATAGAGATTTCATATCCATTAAATGAAGTTATTCATTTATTGATTATGGTAGTCATACTATTCATTGTTCCAATAGGTATAAATAGCATTATTGTTTTTGTTTTATTTTCCATTCTCTACACTCAAATGATTTTAGATTATAAGCATTTCTTATTATCCATTTCACTCAATGCCTTGCTAATAGTTACAGGCTTAGTCCTAAATTATGGCTTTAACTATTTCACTTCATTTGAGGAATCAATTTTAGGCATGGTAATTGGGTATGGCTCTTTATGGCTTATTAATG
>JAQWQE010000039.1 GCA_029244925.1 Gammaproteobacteria bacterium
GGCTGAATTTTCAGCACCTGTATCTGTTTTAGCAAGAAGAGCGGGGAGATTTAGTTCAGTCAAACTAACCCATTCTTCCCATCCTACATAATTGTTATTTTTCATGTGGCATTTATATAGTTATTTTTTAAATTTACAAGATAAAAATGAAAACATATTCCTTGTTAGTTTATGTATTTAAGCTGCTTGAAATAAGGAACTAAAAGGTTCCAGTTTTGAACCAATAGCTCCACCATCTCCCTTTTACAAATAAATTATAGAATTGACTACTGAGGTAATTTTGGAGTATTTTGAATAGTCAATTAATTGGAGAAAAAAATGTTTGATTATAAGAATGCAAGCGAAGATGAACTCAAGGCAGAGTTTCAAAGAATTGCCAAAATATGTAACAGTGATTCGTTTGGCACCAAGAAAGAATTGAAGCATTTACCAGATGCCTTGCTTGACGGTGAGCAGGTTAAAGCAGTCTTATCAGGTATGTTTGATGGAAATACATGGCTGATTGCTTTAACAGATTTAAGGATAATATTTCTCGACAAAGGCATGTTGTATGGCTTAAAACAAGCAACAATTGATTTAGAGCAGATCTCTAGTGTCATGGGAAAGTCTGGAATGATCATGGGAGAAATATGGATTAATGCCACTAATGGCCATTTTAAGATTGAAAGTGTAGCTAAGTCATCCGTCGACCCTTTTGCAAAGATGGTCCAAGAACAGGTTCAAGCATTGAAGAACAAAGGTGTTGGCGGTGCTGTCAATACACCAGATAGCGACCCTTTGGCTAAATTAGAAAAACTATCAGAATTGCTTGAGAAGGGAATACTTACCCCTGAGGAGTTTGCAGAGCAAAAAGCCAAAATTCTGGGTTCTTGAAAAAGGACAGAAATGGAAGTTTTATATTTAATAGCTGGTTTTTTACTTATTTTTATAGGCTATTTTTTTTTCGGAGCTATAGTCAAGTTACTTTGGGGGATTTTACCAGCGCTTTTTTTGGTCCCCATATCTTTTTGGATAATGTTTCAAGGTGGTTACCTATTTGCCATTATCGGGTTGATACTGCTAATCGGGTCCATATATTTGACTGAGGGATGGCAGGGTACCATCTTATTTAGTCGAGTGGAGCGTGTAATAAACAAAATGTTCTTCATGGACTGATTTATATGGATATTTCAAAACTCATTCTTATATCAGCATTACCTTAGGCAGGTGTTGCTCAACTATAAGCTCTGCCATCAGGATCTCTTTAAAGAGTTATTTATAGGCATCGCAATCTCGATGCATTTTAGTACTGGTTTATGTCTTTTGATGTTTCTTTCTTTAAAACTATGAAATGAAGTAACAGTGATAGGATTAGTGAAAGCACTGCCCAAAAAGTTAGTGTTATCGCCCAATTATCTAAGAAAACTGATAAGATTTTATTCTCTTGAAGTTTAAGAAAAAGTCCAGTAATAAGTCCACTTACGCCCATTGGTAAGAAAAAAATAAGGGTTCCATTAGTTAATTCTAAGATTGCTAAAGCTAGGCCTATAATTAACCAGATATTCCCTGTATATAAAAGTACCTCAAGCATCAGATTTTTCATCTTTGCTAATGCTGCCTAGAAGGAGTTCAATTGTTCCAAGTGCTTTCGTTATATCAGATGGTACAACAAGAGTTTTTGTTTGATTTGAGGAAGCTAATTCTGATAATCCATCAACTTGTCTCTTCATAATCTCAAAATTAATTGCAGGCTGACCATCGTTTTTAATTGCTTCTGCAATTAATGTTGTTTGTTCCGCATCTGCCTCAGCTTTAATTTTTATAGAATATGCTTCTGCATCTGCAGCAACCTGAACTCCTTCGGCTTGTTTTTTAGCCTCATAGAGCTCTGCATCAGCTTTTAATTCAGTACTTCTCTTTTCGCCTTCAGCTCTAGCGATTACAGCTCTTCTTTCTCTTTCAGCATCAAGCTGCTTTCTTTGAGATTCTTTTGTTTTTTCGTCAACAAGAACATCTAAAATTTCACTCCTTGTGACTTCAACACCCCAAACTTCAGCTGCTTTAGATAGTCTATTAGCTATTTCTTGGTTCATAGCTTCTCTACTTGACTGAAGATCATCTAATTGAAGTTTTCCTGCAGCAGATCTGATGACTGATATAGCAGTATTTTCAATTGCAAGATCAATATCTCTAATTCTGTATACTGATTTTCCCGCATCAAGAACTCTGAAAAATACTGTAGAGACAAGTTCTACTTCAACATTGTCTTCAGTGATAACTGACATTTTAAATCGAGGTAGCTGTCTCTCTAATATATCAACTCTAAAAGCAACCCTGTCAACAAAGGGTACAATTATTGATAATCCAGATTCTAGGGTTCTAGTGAATTTACCAAATCGCTCAACAACAAAAACTTTTGATTGTGGAACAACCTTTATGCCTAAGTAAATTATAAAAATAATTAAGATTACTAAGACAACTAAAACTATATTTCCTACAT
>JAQWQE010000071.1 GCA_029244925.1 Gammaproteobacteria bacterium
TAATGCATCTTCATAAACATCAATCAAAGAGGTTGTATTTCCAATTAATGGAAATATTATGAGAGAAATAATTAAAATTCTAGATCTTTTCAATTTGTATCCTGATTTAATACTTTCTAGTTGTTGGTAGTTCAGTCTTATTTTATTTAGTTTAGAAGAGTAGATTACTACAAACTAAACAAAATAGAACTATAACGAATTGTAACTCTAAAGTAACTGGTTATTATGAATAAATAATGAACTTAGAGGATGGCTATCATCAATAAAGCAACTATATTTATAATTTTAATCAATGGATTAATTGCAGGCCCAGCAGTATCTTTATAAGGATCTCCTACAGTATCGCCTGTAATTGAAGCATTATGTGCTTCAGTGCCTTTTCCTCCTACATTTCCATCTTCAATGTATTTTTTAGCATTGTCCCAAGCCCCACCACCAGTGGTCATAGAGATAGCAACAAATAGTCCTGTAACAATAGTTCCAATCAACAGGCCACCTAAAGCTCTTATTCCACCGTCTTCAGGCATCATTACATTCATAGCTAATGCTAGAGCAATAGGAACAAGTACGGGCAATATTGAAGGCAGAATCATTTCCTTGATTGCAGACTTGGTTAAAAGATCAACAGTTTTAGAGTAATCAGGTTTGGCAGTTCCTTCCATTATTCCTGGAATTTCTCTAAATTGACGTCTCACTTCATCGACAACAGAGCCAGCTGCTCTTCCAACAGCTTCCATCGCCATTGCTGCAAATAAATAAGGCACCATACCACCAATGAATAGTCCTATAATGACCGCAGGATCATCTAAGCTAAAGCTAACTAACTTGCCTTCAGCTTCCAGATTAGCTGTAAAATCAGCAAATAAAACAAGTGCAGCCAGTCCAGCTGAGCCAATTGCATAGCCTTTTGTTACCGCTTTAGTTGTATTTTCAACAGCATCCAATGGATCTGTAATATCTCTAATTTCAGATGGTAATTCTGCCATTTCGGCAATACCACCAGCATTATCGGTAATTGGTCCAAATGCGTCTAAAGCCACAATCATACCTGTTAAAGAAAGCATTGAAGTAGCTGCTATTGCAATACCATATAGACCAGCGAGCATATACGAACCCCAGATACTCAAACAAACCGCAATTACTGGCAGAGCAGTAGCTTTCATAGAGATGCCAAGACCAGCAATGATATTGGTTGCATGCCCAGTCTCTGAAGCTTGTGCAATCTTTTGTACAGGGCTATATTCAGTTGAAGTGTAGTATTCTGTGACAACAACCATAAAAGCAGTCAATACCAGCCCTATCAGTGATGCGTACCACATTTCATTACCCATTTTCATCATATCTGTAACTGGGAAAAATAAAGCTGCAGCAATGACTCCTGAGATAATAACCCCTTTATAAAGAGCACCCATGACGCTTCCACCTTCACTCTTTTTAACAAAAAGCATTCCAATAACTGAAGCCACAATGGATACAGCACCAAGAACCAATGGGTATAAGATATAATTATTTGCATTTTCAGATGAAGCAAATAAAAGTCCACCCAATAACATGGTTGCAATAATTGTTACGGCATAAGTTTCAAATAGATCGGCTGCCATTCCAGCACAATCACCAACATTGTCTCCAACATTATCAGCAATAACGGCTGGATTTCTTGGGTCATCCTCAGGGATTCCAGCTTCAATTTTACCTACTAAATCAGCTCCAACATCAGCACCTTTTGTAAAAATACCACCGCCTAATCGAGCAAATATAGAAATCAATGAGCCTCCAAAAGCCAATCCAATGAGGGCATGTAAACTCTCATCAACACTAATACCTAGTCCAGATCTAAGAATTAAGTAGTATCCACTAATGCCTAGTAAGCCTAATCCAACCACCAATAAACCAGTGACTGCGCCACCTCTAAATGCAACTGCTAAAGCGGCATTCATTCCATCATGAGCTGCTTGAGCAGTTCTAACATTAGCCTTGACTGATATATTCATACCAATGTAGCCTGCTAGACCTGATAATACGGCACCAATTAGGAAGCCAAAAGCACTTAGCCAGCCAATTCCACTAACACCTAAAAGAACGAAAATGACTATACCCACAAGCCCAATAGTTAAATATTGTCTATTAAGATAGGCTTGTGCTCCTTCTTGGATTGCTCCAGCTATCGCTCTCATTTTTTCATTACCATCAGACAGTTTTAGAATGCCTAATGCAAATATAATTCCACAAGAAATTGCAACAGCAGAAGCCGTTAATGCAATCCATAATGCTTGACCTTCATTCATTTTGATCTCCTATTAATATAAGTTAAGTTTGTTTTAATAATATTAAGGTTAAAAAATTTTGAGAATCATACCATAAACTTTGATTTAAGTTTTTTTGATATGACTTTATTTTTTAATTTAGAGAATTCTGGAAGACCTTTTTTATAAGTCGGATAGTCTTCTCCCTTAATCAAGGGCAACATATACCTTTTGCATGCTTCAGTAATTCTATATCCATTGGATGAAATGTATTTTCTAGGCATCATTTTTTCATTGTTAGCAACTTTCGCTATATCCACGGATCCTGTTTTCCATTTATAAGGATTATCGGATAATCTATCGATCGTAATCATGATTGAGTTTTCATTCTTTAAAGCCATTTCCACAGCTGCCTTGCCGACCGCATAGGCTTGTTTAACATCAGTTCCCGAAGCCAAGTGTCTCGCTGATCTTTGAAGGTAATCAGCGATAGCGTAATGATACTTATAACCGAGTTCATTTTTTATCATTGTTGCTAATTCAGGTGCTACACCTCCCAATTGCTTATGACCAAAAGAATCTTTAGTGCCAGCATCGGCAAGAAATTTTCCATTTTTATACCTTGTTCCCTCGCTTGCTACAATGACGCAATAACCATTATTTTTAACGGAACGATCAACGTGTTTTAAGAAATCTTTTTTATCAAATGGTATCTCAGGAAATAAGATAATATGAGGTGGTTCTTTTATATTATTTGCTATTAAGCCAGATGCTGCAGCAATCCATCCTGCATGCCTTCCCATTACCTCGAGAATAAAAACTTTAGTTGATGTTTCAGCCATTGACAATACATCCAAGCTAGCTTCCTGAGTTGAGACGGCTATATACTTTGCAACTGAGCCAAAACCGGGACAGGTGTCTGTTATAGGTAAATCATTGTCCACAGTTTTGGGAATACCGATGGCGGTAATTGGAAAATTCATTTGTTGACCCATCTCTGATACTTTGAGGGCAGTATCCATTGAGTCACCACCACCATTGTAGAAAAAGTAACCAATATTATGCGCTTTGAAAACCTCAATTAATCTTATGTATTCTTTCTGATTTTCTTCAAAGCCTTTGAGTTTGTATCGAGCCGATCCAAATGCACCACCCGGAGTTTGTTTTAGAAGCGATATTTGTTTATCTGTTTCAAGATCCGTATCAATCAATTCCTCATTGAGAGCGCCTAAGATCCCATTTTTACCGGCATAGACCTTGCCAATTTTATTTTTATGTTTCCTTGCTGTTTCAATGACACCACAGGCGCTTGCATTAATAACTGCGGTCACGCCACCGGATTGAGCATAAAAAGCATTTTTAATTGATGTTTTATTGTTCATATTTCTGAATTTTACATATCATAGCGGTAGATTAAAGTTTTTAATATTAATTTTAAGTTTATCAATGTTCTAAATTAATAGAATTGAGGCAGCAATGAGAATTATATTATTGGGAGCACCCGGTTCGGGTAAGGGCACTCAGGCGGAAAAGTTAATGGAGGATTACAATCTTCCTCAGATTTCTACAGGCATGCTTTTAAGAGAAGCCATTGACCAAGGCACGGAGCTTGGAAAGAAGGTCCAAGAAATAATGGCCGCTGGTAATCTTGTATCCGATCAGATTGTTCTGGACTTGATTCGTGAATCACTTCAACAACCAGACAGTGCAAATGGTTTTGTGTTGGATGGTTATCCAAGAAACATAAACCAAGCTCAATCACTAGAGGATTTACTGAATTCAATTAATAAGCCATTGGGTTCAGCTTTGCTTGTGGATGTTGATTCCGAAATATTGATCAAAAGACTTTCAGGAAGAAGAACATGCTCTATTACAGGAAAAACATTAAATGTATATTTCTCAAGTGAGGATGAAATTAATGAATGCATTGATTCTGGAGGCGAATTAATACAACGAGAAGATGACAATGTTGAATCAATAACCAATAGAATAAATGTTTATAAAGAGCAGACTGAGCCCTTGATTGATTTTTATAAACATAAAAATTTACTCAAAGTGATTGATGGAGAAGGAAAGATAACAGATGTTTATGATCGTGTTATTAAGACCCTAGAGCTCTAAACTAAGATTGGATAATTTTCGTTAATTCTTTACCGATAATATTATTTCTCCAGCCTGAAGACAATCGACCCCCATTTTTTGAGATTAAATCAATCAGATCTTTCTTGCTACCAAGTGTTTCTTGAGGCAGTTCTAATATTTCTGCTTTCTTCAGAATCATATTAATCAATGTTTCAAATACATCGGGTCTTACATAATTTTTATCTTTTTGTATTTTGAAGCTCTCCGTTCCTAAATTGGATTCTTGTTTATTCTTTTTAATCACTTCAGAGATTTCATGGACTCCATTTTTACTTAAATTAGTTCTCCCTTGAATATGATTGAAAATATGTTCCGGTTTTATTTTCTTCTTTGCTATTTCAAGAAGTAATTTATCTTTCAGCAACCATTGTCTTGGTATATTTTTTTCAATGGACCTCTCCTCTCGCCATGTGGATAAATCAATCGCTAAGCTTTGATGTTTTTGATTTAAACGTTTGATGCTTTTAATTCTTTTCCAAGCATCCTTTGGGTTAAAAATACTATCTTCATCGGTGAGTATATTCTTAGAATCTTCAAGTGCCCAGTCCAGTCTATTGGTGTTGGTTAATTTATTTTCGATCTGATCATACAGTTGATTTAGATACAGTACGTCCTCTAAGCCATACTTAATTTGCTTTTGATTCAGAGGCCTTCGAGTCCAATCGCTTCTTGTTTCTGTTTTATCGATATCAACATCAAGTTCATTCTTCAGTAAGGTTTTAATGCCCACTTGCGATGGGTAACCAATCAGTGATGCGGCAACTTGCGTATCAAAAACATTCTTAGGAATTTGCTTATTGAGTAAGTAAAAGATTTCAAGATCTTGTCTTCCTGAATGCAGTATCTTTTTTATTCCAGGATCATAGATTAGCTTCCAGAGCTGAGACAAGTCAGAATCCGTTAGACAATCAATACAGGCTGTACCATAATCCGAAGAAATTTGAATTAAACAAAGTATTGGATAGTAAGTTCTTATTCTCATGAACTCAGTATCAATTCCAATTCTCTTTGATTGAGAGATTTGATTGATGAACTGATTAATTGAATCTTCTGAATCAAGAAGAGACAATGATGTTTGATTTTTAACCATAAATAATATTTATTACTAGGATTATAATAAAATTAACAATCAATGATTAAGTTATTAACAATTTTATGGGGAATTATGCTGAAGAAGTCTAGTCCTCAGGATTTACCAAAATCTGGTTTTTTCCTAGGCCTAATGTTTTTCTTTTATTTTCTCTCTCAAATATACTCTGGTATTAGTGTTGCAGTCTCGATTCAAGATTTTCTAAAATCATTTTTTATTGATATTGTTTTATTGTCCATTTGTCTGCGGTTAATATTGCAGTTATCAGGGACATTAAGTTTCTTCAAACAAGCTTTATCAGCTCTCTTTGGAACAGGAACCATATTGAATATAATGGCCACACCAATCATTATCATCATATCTAACTCAATGGTGGATGCTGCCTCTATAAATGACATTGAGATACCAACAGCTGTATCCATAGCTCTATTGGCTATAGCGATATGGTCGATTATTGTAATGGCCCATATTTTTTCACGAGTGATGTCCAACCCCAGTTTTGCAATGACTGCCGCATTTTCTTATGCCGTTGTTAATTTCGTTGTTCAAAGCTCAATAGCGAGCTTATAAAAGCATTATAGAGCCATTATGCATCTTCATATTCTAGGAATCAGTGGAACATTCATGGGCAGTTTAGCTGCGTTAGCAACTGAGATGGGGCACAGAGTCACTGGTGCTGATTTAAATTGTTACCCTCCGATTAGCGATCAGTTGCATGCACTGAATATTGAGGTTATTCCTAATTACGATGCAGAGCAACTTGAAATAAACCCTGATCTTATTGTCATAGGCAATGTGATGTCTAGGGGCATGCCAATTATTGAAGAGATTCTTAACAGAAAAATTAACTTTACATCCGGTCCAAAATGGTTAGCGGATAATATCTTAAAAGATAAAACAGTGATTGCAGTTAGCGGCACCCATGGCAAGACAACCACATCCAGTCTCATTGCTTTTATGATGAAGGATTTAGGAATTGATACAGGCTATTTAATTGGAGGTGTGCCCATTGGGTTTAACAAGTCAGCAACAGTTGGCACAGATTCTTATTTTGTAATTGAGGCCGATGAATACGATACCGCTTTCTTCGATAAAAGATCAAAAATGATCCATTACAATCCTGATGTTTTGGTAATCAATAATATTGAATACGACCATTCAGATATTTTCAAAGATGTTGAAGAAATTCTTTGGCAATTCCATCAATTAATTAGAGTATTGCCACAAAAGTCAAAAATCATAGCCAACAAAGAAGATTCCAATATTGCCAATCTTTTTAAGATGGGCATCTGGTCAGAACTAGAATTCTTTGGCACACAACAATCAGAATCATGGTCTTTGGATAAGGTTAGTAGCGGGTATGAAATCTTTAGAAATTATAAAAAAATAAAAGCTTTAAACCCAATAATATTTGGAAATCATAATATGCTTAATGCTCTAGCTGCAATAGCTGCAATAGCTGCATTGCCTGAGCTGAAAATAGATCAAGAAGATTTGATTGAATCGGTTGATAAGTTCCCTGGTGTAAAGAGAAGACTTGAATACATAGGTGAATTTTCAACAATTAAGTTATTTGATGATTTTGCACATCACCCAACTTCCATTAATGCAGCTATAAATTCTTTAAATGATATTCAGGGTTCTAATAACACACTTGCTGTCGTTGAATTGGCTTCAAATACAATGAAAACAGGCAGCTTAAAACCACAATTATTAGAATCTTTTCAGTCTTGCAAGCATGCATGGATCATTGATTCTGATGATATAAAATGGGATATAAAAGAGGGTTTCTCAAAGATAGATAATGTCTCAGTTCTATCAGACTTAGGCCAGTTGGACAGTGAAATTAAAGCCAATGCTAACCCGAATGATAATGTAGTCATTATGACCAATAGAAGCTCTTTACCGATCAAAGAATTATTAATCAATTGTTTGAACTCAATTTAGTTATGTCTCAAGATCAAATACCCTTATTCCCATTAAGAACAATCTTATATCCCGATTCCAGATTGCCTCTGAGGATATTTGAACCCAGGTATCTGGATATGATTAGCAGATGTATGAGGGAGGATATAGAGTTTGGAATTGTCCTGAGCAGAGAATCAATAGATCCAAAAATGTTTGAAACTTTTCAAATAGGAACGCTTGCAAAAATTATTGACTGGCAACAAGGTAACGATGGTTTATTGGGCATTACAACTCTTGGCACTCAAAAATTTAAAATCATAACAGTCACTAAACAAGACGATGGGCTAAATATTGCAGCCATTGAAAAGTTAGATAAGGAAGAGCATTACAAGCCCCCACAAGAGTTTGAAAATTTAGTGATTTTACTAAAAGCTATTTTAGATGATGTAAACATCTACAGTAAAGATGAAATTAATCTAGATAGTGCTTCATGGGTGAGCTATAGATTTGCAGAAATATTACCTTTAAAGATTGAAGACAAGCAAAAATGTCTAGAGCTTGAGGATCCAATACTAAGATTGAATTATCTCCAACCTTTAATCAAAATGATTAGAGAGAATTCTCAACAATAAATAACTATTTTTTTTATCAGTACCTATACATTTCGGGCTTATAAGGACCCTCTTTTGCAATACCAAGATACTCAGATTGTTCTTTCGTTAGTGTGGTTAATTTGACACCAATTTTATCCAAATGCAGCCTAGCCACTTTTTCATCCAGAGCTTTTGGGAGAACATAAACTTCATTGTCGTATTTTTCTGAATTATTCCAAAGCTCAATTTGTGCAAGAGTTTGATTGGTGAATGAATTAGACATTACAAAACTAGGATGACCAGTTGCACAACCTAGGTTAACCAATCTTCCTTCAGCAAGCAGAATAATTCTTTTTCCATCAGGAAAAACAATATGATCCACCTCAGGTTTTATATTGATCCATTCATAGTCATTCATCGATGCAACATTAATTTCATTATCAAAATGACCGATATTGCAAACAATGGCTTGGTCTTTCATTTTTTCCAAATGCTCTTTATCGATAACATGGTAATTACCAGTAGCCGTTACGAAGATGTCAGCTTGTGAACAAGCTTCATCCATAGTGACCACTTGATAACCTTCCATAGCAGCCTGTAATGCACAAATTGGATCAATTTCAGTTACTAAAACAATTGCCCCAAGAGCACTGAGACTTTGAGCTGAACCTTTGCCAACATCTCCATACCCAGCAACCACAGCAACTTTGCCAGCAATCATGACGTCTGTTGCTCTTTTGATACCATCCACTAATGATTCTCTGCAACCATAGAGATTATCAAATTTAGATTTAGTAACAGAATCATTCACATTAAAAGCAGGGCACAGTAGTGACGAATCCTTAACCATGTCATAGAGTCTTTTAACCCCAGTTGTTGTCTCTTCTGAAAGTCCTTTAATGTCTTTCATCATTTCAGGATACTTATCATGCATTAGCTTTGTAAGGTCACCACCATCATCAAGAATCATGTTGGGAGTCCAGTCATTAGGACCATGGATCGTTTGTTCAATACACCACCAAGCCTCTTCTTCTGTTTCACCCTTCCAAGCAAAAATAGGCATACCTTTTTTAGCCAATGCAGCAGCAGCGTGATCTTGAGTGGAAAATATATTACAAGAGGACCATCGAATTTCAGCGCCCAGTTCAATAAGAGTCTCAATGAGCACAGCCGTTTGAATTGTCATATGCAAGCATCCAGCAATTCTAGCCCCTTGTAATGGTTTATCAGCTCCAAACTCTTCTCTAAGGCTCATAAGTCCAGGCATTTCGGTTTCAGCAATTTTTATCTCTTTATCACCCCATTCCGCAAGACCGATGTCAGCAATTTTGTAATCATCTTTTAAGCTTTGTTGTTCTGCTAGTTCATTCATTTTCAAATCTCTTTATTTTAAAAGTTAGTAGTCTCATTCGTTTTAAATTATAAACCGGATTGGCTTCTTAAGTCTTCCGCTTTATCCGTTTCTTCCCATGGAAAACCTTCATTGGATCTTCCAAAATGGCCATAGGCCGCCGTTTTTTCATAAATGGGCTGTAATAAATTAAGCATGTTCATGATCCCATAGGGAGTGAGGTCAAAATTAGTTTCAACGAGTTCATTAATTTTTTCTTCACTGATGTTATTGGTGTCAAAAGTTTTTATTCTAACCGATGTCGGTTTAGCAACACCTATGGCATAAGAAACTTGTATTTCACAACGATCAGCAAGGCCAGCAGCCACTATATTTTTTGCTACATACCTAGAAGCATAAGCAGCCGATCGATCTACTTTTGATGGGTCCTTGCCAGAGAAGGCACCACCGCCATGACGGGCCATACCACCATAGGTATCAACAATTATTTTTCTGCCAGTCAACCCACAATCGCCAACAGGACCACCAATGATAAAATTGCCAGTAGGATTAATAAGATATTGAGTTTGATCATTGATTAGATTCGATGGAAGTGTTGGCATAATGATATGATCCATCACGCCTTTTTGTATTTCATCCATACCGATATCATCATGCTGGGTGGATAAAACCACAGTATCAATAAAATCAGGTTTACCATCATTAAATCTGATCGTGACTTGGCTTTTAGCATCCGGTCTCAGCCATTCAAGCTCACCACTTTTTCTCACTTCAGATTGTTTTTTAACCAATTGATGTGCGAGCTGAATGGTGGCAGGCATAAGTTCTTCAGTTTCATTGGTTGCGTAACCAAACATAAGACCTTGATCACCAGCACCTTGTTCTTTCTGATCTTCTCGGTCAACACCCATCGCAATGTCTGGAGACTGCTTACTGATCGCTGATAAAACTTCACAACTTTGATCATCAAACCCCAATGCTTCATTGTCATAACCAATTCTTTTGATTGTTTTTCTAGCAATCGCTTCGTAATCCACATCAGCCGATGTGGTAATTTCTCCTGCAAGAACAACCAATCCTGTTTTAACAAGGGTTTCAACTGCTACTCTGCAGCCTTTATCTTGTTTTAATATGGCATCAAGGATAGCGTCCGAGATTTGATCCGCCATTTTATCGGGGTGACCCTCCCCAACTGATTCCGATGTCATTAAATAAGAGTTCGTACTCATGTTCTCTCCAGTCTATAGTTATCAATAATTTCAAAGGACACGATTATAGCAATAAGCTTGATAATTGCAGGGTTTTTTTTTAAAACTCTTGCGACAAATCAACTACTAGTGGAAAATAGAACTACGATTTTTGATACAGTAATTTTTAATAGTTCTCTCAATAATAAAGAAGAGCAAGATCATAGAAAAAATACAGTTAGCCAATGCCATTAGAATGCTCTCCTGTGAAGCCGTTCAAAGAGCAAACTCAGGCCATCCTGGAATGCCAATGGGCATGGCAGATATTGCTGAAGTTTTATGGAATGATTTTCTTTCTCACAATCCTGAAAATCCTTTTTGGTACAACAGAGACCGTTTTGTTGTATCCAATGGTCATGGCTCTATGTTGCTCTATTCACTTTTGCATCTCAGCGGGTATAAGCTATCCATTGAAGACATAAAAAATTTCAGGCAATTCAATTCAAAAACAGCCGGGCATCCAGAATTGGATCTTGATATAGGCATTGAGACCACCACCGGTCCACTGGGACAGGGCATTGCGAATGCAGTTGGCATGGCTTTGGCAGAAAAAGTACTATCAAGTCAGTTCAATCAAGACAACTTTAATATCATTGATCATTTTACTTATGTCTTCACCGGCGATGGCTGTCTAATGGAGGGCGTGTCCCATGAAGCTTCATCTTTAGCGGGAACATTGAAGTTGGGTAAGTTAATTTGTTTTTATGATGACAATGGAATATCCATTGATGGCGAGGTGGATAATTGGTTTGCGGAAGATGTAGCAGCAAGATATAGAGCCTATGGCTGGCATGTCATTGATGATATTGATGGCCACAACCCTGAACAAATCAGTCAAGCAATCAAAGAGGCCAAGAATGAAACCAATAAGCCTTCAATGCTGGCTTGCAAAACAATCATTGGGTTTGGCTCACCAAATAAAGCAGGCACAGCCGATACGCATGGAGCGCCTCTGGGCGATGATGAGATCAATGCAGTGAGAAAGACACTCCAATGGGAGCATGATCCATTTGTAATACCAAGTGATATTAAACAAGCTTGGGATGGAACAGAGAAAGGATCTCAATTGGAATCCTCATGGAATACCCTTTGGGAAGGCTATAAAAAAGAACACCCCGATCTTTATAAAGACTTAGAGCAAAGATTGCAGAGCACTATTGAAGACAATAGATTTGAAGGAATTAAGGTTCTTCTAGAGGACCTAAAAAATGAACCCGACACAGTAGCCACTCGAAAATCATCTCTGATCGCATTGAATGCATTGACCGATGATTTCCCAGAACTCTTAGGCGGGTCGGCCGATTTAACCGGCTCTGTTTGCACGTTTCATAAATCATCCAAAGCAATTACCCCAGATGATGCCAATGGCGATTATATATTTTATGGGGTCAGGGAATTTGGTATGTCAGCCATCATGAATGGCATGGCTTTGCACGGTGGCATGATTCCTTATGCCGGCACTTTTCTAACGTTTAGTGACTATTCAAGAAACGCATTGCGAATGGCTGCCATGATGGAATTAGGAGTAATACACGTCCTCACTCACGATTCAATTGGTTTGGGTGAAGACGGACCAACGCATCAACCCGTAGAGCATGTACCCAGTTTGAGATTGATCCCAGGACTGAATGTTTGGCGACCTTGCGACACCATGGAGACAGCCGTGGCTTGGAAATCTTCAATACTCAATCGAAAAGAACCAACGGCTTTGATTTTAACAAGACAATCCCTGCCACAATACAATCGCACGGATACTCAAATAGAGGGCATTGCATCTGGAGGTTACATCTTGCATGGCGAAAGCAGTTCACCCGATGCCATTATTATTGCCACAGGATCCGAAGTGAAATTAGCAATGAATGCAGCGCTTAAAGCAGCGGAAGAGGGCATAGAAATACGCGTGGTCTCGATGCCATGCTTGGATATTTTTGAGAAACAAACCAGTGATTATCAACAAAGTGTTCTACCATCAAGCATTGACAAAGTCATGGTAATCGAAGCCTCCATCGCAAGTTCTTGGAAAGGCTATGCGGGCAAGAATGGAGTTGTGATTGGAATGAATTCATTCGGCATGTCTGCACCGGCTTCAGAATTATTTGAACATTTTGGTTTTTCCGATGAGAATGTCTACCAGAAATTAATGGAAATGATAAAACAATAGAGCAGGAGAGAATCATGGCGGTAAAAATTGCAATCAATGGATACGGAAGAATAGGAAGAAATGTCCTCAAAGCTTTGTATGAGAGTAATCGTACCGATGAATTACAGATTGTTGCAATCAATGATTTAGGCGATTCAAAAAGCAATGCTTACCTGACTAAATACGATTCAGCTCACGGTACTTTTCCTTTTGAAGTGGAAGCAAACGAAGACTCGCTCACTGTCGATGGGGATGAGATCAAAGTTTTTGCTCAAAGAGACCCCGAACAACTTCCTTGGGGCGATCTCGGTGTGGATGTAGTGATGGAATGCACAGGGTTTTTTGCCAAACGCGAACTGGCCAGTAAACATCTTAAAGCGGGTGCTAAAAAAGTAGTGATATCCGCTCCAGCAGGAACCGACATTGATGCCACCATTGTTTATGGTGTCAATCATCAATCACTCTCGAGTGATCATGAGATCATCTCCAATGCGTCTTGCACTACCAATTGTCTAGCGCCTCTAGTCAAACCTTTACACGAATCCATTGGGGTGGAAAGTGGCATTATGAATACCATTCACAGTTACACAAACGATCAAGTGCTT
The DNA here is from genome assembly GCA_029244925.1 of Gammaproteobacteria bacterium. Lineage (GTDB taxonomy): Bacteria > Pseudomonadota > Gammaproteobacteria > Steroidobacterales > UBA11654 > CACPJA01. The sequence continues at coordinate 13,320 of JAQWQE010000071.1, forward strand.
ACCGATGTATACCACTCGGATCTCAGAAGAGCACGTTCAGCAACACAATCCATGATACCCACTAAAACAGGAGCGGCAGCAGCAGTAGGACTGGTATTGCCTGAGCTTGCAGGAAAGTTGGATGGGTTTTCAGTGCGTGTACCAACGATTAATGTTTCTTTGGTGGATTTAAGTTTTATTGCATCAAGACCGACTTCAGTGGATGAAATCAATTCAGTCATAAAAGAAGCCTCCTCAGGTGCCTTAAAAGGCGTTTTGGATTACAGCGATGGACCTTTGGTTTCGATCGATTTTAATCACAATCCAGCATCATCCACATACGATGCAACTTTAACAAAAGTACAAGAAGGAACTTTGGTTAAGGTGTGTTCTTGGTACGACAACGAATGGGGATTCTCCAATCGAATGTTGGATACAACCTTGGCATTGGTGAACGCCAGTTAATTATTCTTTGGAGGAATTAAAATGAAAATTCCTCAAATGATGGACCTCGATCTTAAGGATCAAAGAACAATAATCCGACTGGATCTCAATGTTCCCATTGAAAATGGAGAGATCACAAGCGATGCCAGAATCAAGGCATCCATTCCAACCATCCTGGCGGCTCAAGAGAAGGGCGCAAAAGTCATACTGCTCTCACATCTAGGAAGACCGGATCCTGAGAACATTGACACTCGTTTTTCATTGCAACCGGTAGCGAAGAGATTGGGCGAATTAATCAATCAAGACATTGATTTTGTCTCCAACTGGACCGAGTCCATTCCGGATCATGGCAATATCGTTCTCTGTGAAAACACGCGTTACCATAAAGGCGAGAAGAGCAATGATGAAGCATTTGCAAAATGCATTGCATCACTATGCGATGTGTTCGTCATGGATGCTTTTGGTGCCTCGCATAGAAAACATGCCAGCACTTATGGCGCCATTCAGTTTGCAAAAAAGGCCTGTGCCGGTCCTTTACTCTCCAATGAAATTGATTCATTAAAAAAAGCCATGGGAAATCCCGAGAAACCTTTGATGGCTGTCATTGGTGGAGCCAAAGTTTCATCCAAGCTTGGTGTGATTGAGTCCTTAGCCAGCATATGCGATTGCATTATTGTCGGTGGTGGAATTGCCAATACGTTTTTACTGGCCAATGGCAACTCGGTGGGCAACTCCTTGGTGGAAACTGACATGGTTGAAGCGGCTGAAAGAATATTACAACTCAAACAGGTCCACGTGCCAATACCAACAGACGTAGTGGTGGCAAAAGAATTTTCCAGTGAGGCGATAGCTATAGATAAATCAATTGATCAAGTGGAAGAGGATGACTTGATATTAGACATTGGACCTGAGACAACCAATGCTTATAAAGAATTAATCTCCAAAGCGCGTACCATCATATGGAATGGGCCAGTGGGTGTTTTTGAAATCGAACAATTCAGCCAAGGCACACAACAGGTAGCCATGGCCATAAAAGACAATCAGGGGTATAAAATTGTGGGTGGGGGCGATACAGTTGCGGTGATTGAAAAGTATGGCATCACCGATTCCATTAGTTATGTCTCAACAGGCGGCGGTGCATTTTTAGAGTTTGTTAAAAGTGGTACACTGGATGCATTGGAAGTATTGGCTCAACATTAAAATTAATAAGGATAACCTCTCATGAATTCTGGTCTTATTTTACGACTACTTAATAAAGCAACGAAGATAGAAGCCAATGAAATCAAGGCCGTGCTTGTATCTTTTTCTTTTATCTTCACCATTCTTGCCAGCTATTACATCATCAGACCTGTGCGTGATGCCATGTCGAGTGACTGGACGGATGTGGAACTGAGTGCCATTTGGACCGTTACGTTTCTAATGAGTTTCCTAGTGGTTTCTATTTACGGTTTTGTGTGCTCAAAAGTTAAATTTAAATACTTAGTGCCTGGAGTCTATGCATTTTTTGCAGGGAGCTTTTATTTGCTTTATTTTCTTGTCAATGCCTATCAAGAACACAATTTAATCAATCAAATATTCTACGTTTGGGTGAGTGTTTTTAGTCTTCTTAATATTTCCGTGTTCTGGTCTTTTATGGCCGATACTTACAAACAACAACAAGCCAAGCGACTGTTTGGATTTATAGCATCGGGCAGCAGCTTGGGCGCTATTTTTGGCCCAGCGGTTTCCTTTTTTCTTGTCAATAAAATGGGCTCCGATGGATTGATTTTAATTTCAGCAACGATGCTATTGGTCCCTGTCTTTATCGCGTTGTATCTGCAAAAAATTAAAGAGACGGATTTAAACAATAGCAATGCATCCGAATACAATGAACAAGCCATTGGCAGTGGCATATTGGCTGGCTTTAAAGAGTTTGCTCTCAAGCCTATTCTCCTTGGAATTGGGCTTTTCATTTTTATTTACAGTGGAATCAGTACCTTTGTTTATTTTGAAATCAAGAACATTCTCATTGATGTTGACCCAGACAGTCGCACACAAATCTGGGCTGGTATTGATTTAGCGGTCAATGTTTTGGCGGTTCTCACCGGTTGGTTTGGAACCAGTCGTTTGGCCACACGATTTGGTTTGAAAGTAACGCTACCTTTGGTGCCTATCATCATAGCAGCACTCCTTTTCCTACTTGCTTTATCCCCCATCCTTTGGGCTGTGGTTGGTTTGCAAGTGATCAGAAGAGCGGGAGAATACTCCATCACCAAACCGGCTCGTGAAATGCTGTTCACATTGGTGGATCGTGAGTCACGATTCAAAGCAAAAAGTGTCATTGATGTAGTCATTTATCGCGGTGGTGATATTTTTTGGGCCTGGTTATTCACAGGTCTGACCCAAGTCATGGGGTTGGGCCTTGGTGGCATAGCCATAGTCGGTGGGTTTATTGCCTCAGTCTGGTCTTATGTCGCATTAAGGTTAGGAAAAACGTTTGATGAGAGTCAAATTGTTGATGAAAGCCCTTAAAAACAGGAATTTATAAATCATAAGTCATTGATTTATAAGGTAAAAAAATAAAACATTAACTATCTTACGTAAGTACTTGTTTTTTATACAGAACAAGAGTAATCTTAATAATAGATTAAATGCCTTTTTGTTCTAGACAGATTTCCAAATAATCCAAAAAAACAATATATATCAAATATATACATCTATATATAATTAGGAGAGCGAAGCCATGCCAAAAACAACTTTAAACACACTGACCCATATTTATGTATCCTGTCTTTTATTCATATCTATTTTGTTACTTCCCTTAATGGTAACGCAACCTTCCATATCTGCTAATGAACAAACAAATGATGAAGAAGTAGGTGAGTTAATTTATAACCATGAAGTTGTTTATGCTTGTGCTGGTTGGTTAAAACCTGATAAAGACCAAGACAAAACATCCATCCAATTACATAAGTTCATCTGTGGTGTCTATTTAGGTATGGTGAAAGAACAAAATGAATACCATCAATCCTTTATTGAATACTTCACTGAGAAACAAGATAAAGAGATGGTTGATTTTGCTGGTGTCTATGAACTCACAGGATGCAATATTTCAAGTTTAAGCCATAAAGACTTTGCAGAACTTTATCTAGATTTTATGACTAAAAATGAAGACATAATGGACTATAACTTCTATGGTTCCCTTCATGGAACTTTAGAACCTTACTGTAATTCTTTAAGAGATAAGGAAATAGATTTCTATCTTAATGAATCGGGTGACAGGAGGCGAACATGATTGAACGAGTAATGAATCTTCCAATTTTTATGTTCACTAGAGTAGCTTTCTCTAAGTCTAGTTATTTTATTCATCTGAGTTTTTAATATTTTCTTCTATTAACTCTGGAGGCTCACTCTTCTTATCTTTGCTTATGCCAATCTTCTCTTCTATTTTATCTAAAGTGGGGCCTAATCTTGATTTGTAACTTGAGACACTTGAATTCCAACTTCTATTCAGGTCTTTAATTTTCTTTTCTAAATCTTTAAATTTAACACTATAAAACATTCTTGATCTCTCTTGAAACTCATAGACCAGCTCCTGGACCTCTTTCATATTCTCATTAACCTTCTTTTC
>JAQWQE010000034.1 GCA_029244925.1 Gammaproteobacteria bacterium
GATTTGTAACTGGAATGCTAGATTCAGCTATGGCTCATTTAGTTATTGCTCAATTAAATTTTGAGTACAATCCAATCTCTTTAGATATAAATGTCAGTTTTTTAGCAAGTTCACACCCAGGAATTTTAATAGCTGAGTCTAAAATAAAAAAAATGGGTAAAAACATAGGTTTTTTATCAAGTGAGCTTTTTCAAAATAATAAATTAGTTGCCACTTCTACATCAACTGTAAAGCTTGTACCTATGTCAAGAAAACCACTAGTATAGTTTATAAGCCGGGATAGCTCAGTTGGTAGAGCAACTGATTCGTAATCAGTAGGTCAGAGGTTCGACTCCTCTTTCCGGCACAGCTTCAAAGCCATATAGGTAATGACATATAGTATTCTATGTATTTATAGAGTATAGGTATAATAAAAAAAGTTACACCTATGTTACACCAAACATAGATACGCATTGTTTAATCCTTAGTTAATGTTTCCATCTCCGCAAGGCTCTTCTTTTGTCTTGAATAAGTTTTATTTAGTTAGGCAGGGTAGGTGTACATTGCAAACAGGGTATATATATCTAATGGTCGAACATTTTTAGGAGGTTTTGGTTTGTTAACTAGAGGATGTGTTTTTTCATGGTCAGAAAAACAATGCTCCAAAGATTGCAAAAAAGATTGCACCGATAATAGCTAGAATAATAAATGCAGGTATGGATGCTATTGCCCATTTGACCATAAATTCAACCATATCTAAAAAAGGCATATTAAAGCTATTTATATCTACTCCACCTTGTATTTGAACAGATTTGTATAATGCTTTTTCTTCTTGTTCTTTCAACTCACTTATATATAAATCTTCTGTTTTATTTGTTGGTTTATAATTTTCTGGATCTTCTATAAATGTTGACTCACATTTGCTATGAACAACCACATCTCCAAGATCACTCTTCCAAAAACCAACCTCTTCACCACAAACTGGACAAATATCAGCCATTTTTACTATCTCCTTTGATTAAAATTTAGAATGAAGTATTTCATTATCAGAAAAACAATGATCCAAAGATTGCAACAAAGATTGCACCAATAATGGCTAGGATAATAAATGCAGGTATGGATGCTATTGCCCATTTGACCATAAACATAACCATGTCTCCAAAAGGCATATCAAAGCTTATTACATGGACACTTTTATCATTTATCTCCTGCAGAGATATCTCTTCTATTTTTAACTTTTCTTTGCTTTTATTAAAGTTTCCTTCAGCTTGCTTTGTCTGTTCTTTTTCAGGTTTTTCGTTTGCTTCAGCTTTTTTTTCTCTTTCTAAAGCTTTTTTTTCTTGATTTGCTAATTCCTTTCTTAGTTCCTCAAAGTAACCTTCTGGCTTGGAAGCAAACTTTCCTAGACAGAAGTCATGAACTGGAACAGCTTGAGATTCAGAACTGAATTTATATTGTTCTCTATTTTCAGAAGTAATTTCTTCACCACAAACTGGACAAATTTCAGCCATCTCTACTGTCTCCTTGTGTAAATTTTACTGCGGTTCCTGAAGCTACAAGAAAGAGCATTCCCTTACCTTTACCACTTATTTCTGAATAGTCTAAATCAATACCTATTATTCCATCAGCACCGAGTGAATGAGCTTCTAGTTTTAATTCACTCAAACATGAGTTTCTTGCATCTCTGAGTACTTTTTGACTGGCTGCGCTTCTGCCACCAAAAAAATCAGTCATACCTGCAAAGAAATCTCTGAACATATTCATTCCAAAAACACACTCTGCAGTCACAATACCAATTTCATCTTCAATCTCATGGTTGTTAAAGGTAAATGCTGTGGTGAGTTTTATATTTTCTATTGCTTTTTGTAAATATTCTCTATCTATTTGAGCTTCTGATTTCTCGATTGGTTTGCCACCATATTTTTCTGGGTTCTTATAAAATGATTCTCTACATGTGTCATGAATATCCACTCCCTGAATTGAATCAAGACTAAACTTACTGATCTCTTTATCACAAACTACACAAATTTCAGCCATCTCTACTGTCTCCTTTGATTAAATTCTCTCAAGCAGTTCCTGTTTCTTTTGTTGGAACTCCTCATCGGTAATGATTCCTTTATCCTTAAGATCAGCTAGTTTCTCAATCTCAGCAGGTATGTCTTTTGCTGGTGGTGCTTCTACAACTTTCTCAGGAACATGTGTGCTTGGTGCTGTGTTTGCAGTATTAGCACTTTGATAGGTAATCGCTCTTCCTTCGATGTCAGTGAAAGAGCCAACGGCAATCATAATTATATCTATCAGCCACCAAATGCCTAGACCACCAAACGTGAGCAACATCAAGATCCCTGTGCCTGTTTTACCCACAAAGAACCGATGTATGCCTAGTCCGCCTAAAAAGAAGCACAGCAACATGGTAGGTAAAAAGTCTTTGTCACTAATAGTAGAATCATCAATTGATTCAATAGATGGCTTATCGGAATCTAAGTTATCTTTATTGGGTGAATCCCCTTCCTCGTTGTCTTTATCATAGATCCATTCTGTGCTTTCTTTGGTAAAAGCAAAATAAAGACCTAATAAAGTCATTAAATAGATAGCAATCACTCTTATAATATTAAAAATTATGATCCCTGTAGGCCGATCTGATTCCAAGAATGATACTTTGAAAGATGTAGCAAGCGCCCACAACATAATAAGAAAAATTATTACTAAAATACCTCTAGCAACTTCACCTTTGTATCTGGAAACACGAATAACTGAAAAAGCAGGCATAGAAAGTACTATTAAGTTCGCCAGAATTTTTAAAGAAGAATTATCATAAATATGAATGCCTGCTGATGTAAAAAAAAGTAATAAAATGGAGCCAAGCCATAATATTTCAAAGTATTTTATAGAATCGGGTCTTAAATCAGTTTTCATATCAATCTGCCTCATTTTGATTGTTCGCATACAAAGCCAGTGCTGCATCTTTGTTCGATGCTTGGATGGTAGCTTCATTCTTAAAGCCACGTTTCAGTAAAGCTGCCGACCACCATTTGTTGCCGTTAATGCCTGCCGTTGCCAACACTCCTGTGCCAAAGATAAAAGCAAAGAAGAACATACCGAACTCTTCATCTTCCATAGACATCATCGCCATAGCATTAAAAGTAATAATCAAGAACTGCAAAAACAAGTAGATAGTGCCTAAAGCCCAAAGCTTCTTGAGGAACATCCAGATCCAACCAAAGAAAAAAGCAGGGAAAGAAAACCCGACCTTGATCGCTTCGATGCCTGCTATTGGATGCTTATATATTTGGAAGGTCTTCATTTTAGGTACTAATCACTCCATCCACAATCTTTACCTACCGACCTTGGATCCACACCTTCGTATTCGTATGAATCGGTAGTGAGCTTGCCTACGATCTCTCCATCCTTTAATAACACAGGTGGATCGGAAGCGTAATCATTGAATGGCGATTGACTGGAATAGTCACTGCCGTAATCTGAGTATTCATTCCAAATACTATCACTGTCATAAGTGCTGCCATGATCACTGTATTCATTGTAGATGGAATCGGATTCATAGCTATCACCTAGAGTTCCCAGATAAGTGCCGTCTTCGGCGATGATCTTAGCTCCATCTAGCTCATAGCATTCATAACTTGAGACTGCCCAACCATTAAAGCTGAACAGGAGTGCTGATATGAGGATGAGTTTTTTCATAATGTTTGAGGAAACATGGTAGCCATTCTCTTCTGTATTGCTTCTTCATTATTTATGCTAATTTCTATTAATAATTCCTCTAGTTGTTTTTTAGACTCATTTACAGTGTTTATAAAAGTCATCTCATTACTCAATGTAAGTTTATTCCAATATTCTGCGTCTTTCCCATCTAGATCAGTAAGCAATAAGATCTCAATCTGCTCTTTTGCCTTTTCATAATCTTCTTCAATCATGAATACACCAATTAAGTAAAATGAACAATTATATTTATATAAATACTCCATATGACCAGAGAGTTTGTCGCTAGTAGAAGATAAATCCAAAGCATGAAAAGCAAACTTGATTGAGGCATTAGTTAGCTCATCACACAATTCTTTCATCTCATTTCTGTATTTTGACTGTTGTATTAATGCAGAAGACCCAATCTCATAAAGTCTTTTCATCTTTTTTGTAGCATCTCTACGTTTTATTTTTGGTTTCTTTTTGTTTGCTTGCTTTCTTTCCTTATTTTGTTTTTTCCATTCATCATCTCTAATTTTCTCTCTTTCATAATGCTCCTCAACCGATATGAATTGAGAATAATTAAGAGCTTTGCCATTAGCAGTATCTAGTGCAGCTTGTCGGATAATACTGATCATTGCATTTTCATTGCGTTTTATAGTCAACAGATTTCCCTTTTCAGATGAGCATGGATAATTCATGGCATGACCTCCCAAAGAGGCATTAAAAGCTCCAACTTCTCTATTGAGTACTGAACACGAGTTGGTTCTTGCTAAAGTGGTGAACATAGGACTAGAACTGCTCATTTCCACACTTGCTTCAATGGATGCATCCCAAGCACTGCGTGCCACACTCAAAGCGTAGTCTATCTTTCTAGAGTCCCTCACCAGTTGACTGTCACCGATAGCATCATCGGTCTCGGCTAAGGCTAGGGCATCGGTAAACGGCTGGATGGCTGAACTGAAATCTCTAAGTGAGGTGTTTTCCAATCTTCTTGGGAGAAGCTTCAGTGCTTTTTTAAGATCCGCTTCACTGTCGTTTGCTTTTTTGGTGGGTATTGAGCCTGTAAAGACTTGAATGCATCCCACATAGTCAGCTGCATCCTTGCAGCGTTGATGGATTTCATCACTGACCTGTGCCCAACCATTAAAGCTGAACAATAGTGCTGATATGAGGATAAGTTTTTTCATCTAGTTCTCTTGTTTAATCTGATTCTGGTTTAATTATTTTACTGCCTGCTCAAATCCCAACTCAGCCACATCAATCCAACAATCATTAGGAAAAGCAATATGCCTTTAATTTGCCAAGGTATTTTATCTAGTAGTTTTTTCATTTAGTTCTTCTTTTTAATTTTTTAGAGTGATTTTAATAGTGTTTTGATGTTTGAAAGGATATTGGGGTTGCCCTTAAAGCCTTTTATCGATTCATCCGGTTTATTCCAATCATGGGCCGAGTCAGTAAAAAAATTAGAGTCTACTTTGACCCAGCTGGAGTCATCCAAAGTCCCAACTTTAATATAAACAATATGTGAAAGCTCTTTTGAATAGCTCATGACACCCGAGCCGCAATTTTGGCAAAATCCTCTTTTGATATGAGAGCCAGATGATCCCTTGCTTTCAAAATATTTTAATTCGCCTTCAATCGTAAGATTTTTTGTTGCTAAAAATAATATTGTAGCTTTACCTGAACCAGTAGCGCGTTGGCAATCTTTGCAATGACAATGGTGAGCTGAGATTACTTTTTCCTTTAAGAAAGAATAGGATATCTCTCCACATTGACATCTGCCAGTTTGGTTTGCTTTCACGATCACACTGAGATTAGGATGAGTTTTTTCATAACTTAACTAGCAATTAGGCGGTCTGCATGATGGTCTATTAACTTCTTTTGTCTTGTCACTTTGATTTTGATTATCCATCTCTCGCCCTCGCCATTGTGGCAGCTGTGGTTGTTGGTGTTGTACTTGATGCAATAGCAAATTACAGGTTTTCATTGACTCTTTATAGTCAGAGTTATTTTGAGTCATAATGCTTGCTATAGCTTTACACTCTTCAAACTTGTTTCCTTCGTAGAACATAGATTTTTGAGAATTATTGTCTTGAGTGTTGGAAGTACAGCCTTGAATCGCTAACAATAGTGCTGATATAAGGATGATTCTTTTCATTCTTCGGGCTCATCAGATAGTTTCTCAAATGCTATTGTTTTGCATTCTTTG